>NZ_CP014167.1:3672500-3972500 GCF_001685395.1 Paenibacillus yonginensis
TTTCCAAAAAAGGGGCGACGGAGACCTGAGGTGCCGACACTCTCCATATCTATCGCAGCATGGGCAATGGATGCCTCGGATCGGTTCGGTTCGCACACATCTTCGGTACTGGTCTATAACAAAGCAGGCTCAAGCTCAAGAAAGGAGGATTTCGTAAATGCCGATAGCGTATTCGGTAACCCAGGCGACCATTCATGATTTGGATGATCTGGCGCCGTTGTTTGACCTCTATCGGGTGTTTTACCAGCAGGCTTCAAATCTGGAAGGAGCCAAAGAATTTTTATTCAATCGGTTTGATCATTCGGAATCGGTTATTTTTATTGCACGGGCTGCTTCGGATGGACAGGCGGTGGGATTTGCCCAGCTCTATCCGACCTTTTCTTCGATCTCTATGAAACGGTCATGGGTACTTAACGACCTGTATGTACGGGAAGAATTCCGCAGGGAAGGCATAGCAGAGCTTTTGCTGTTACAGGT
Organism: Paenibacillus yonginensis; assembly: GCF_001685395.1. Classification (NCBI taxonomy): domain Bacteria; kingdom Bacillati; phylum Bacillota; class Bacilli; order Caryophanales; family Paenibacillaceae; genus Paenibacillus; species Paenibacillus yonginensis. The sequence goes on from NZ_CP014167.1 coordinate 3,672,978, forward strand.
CAAAGAATTTGCGGCACAGACAAAAGCCAAAGGAGTAGCGTTATCGACAGCTCCGGATAATGTTAAAGCCCAGTCTCTCTATGAGAAACATGGTTTTGTCAAAGACGACGAATTTTATCCATATTTCTTAACGCTGCCCCAGACATAATAAGGGTTATGGGGGCGGGCAACAGAAGCGCCTGGCGGATAACCGTCAGGCGTCAGCTTAAAGAATCATGATTTCTATTTCTGTATCCATTTGAGCAAAAAATCCACAACCAATAGTCCAAGCAAACTCGAGCCGAACCACAAAGAAAGGTTGGCCGGTACAACCAGCAGCACAAACACCAACATAAGCAATATATACGGCCCCGCCTCGTCCAGAACGCCTCCAAACGTCCGAATCCATTTGTTATTCAGCATTTGTTGATAACCTCTTTATTGTTATTGCTGCAACTAATTTTGAAATCACCTTTCTTATAAAAGAATATCCTCCCTATACTATCCAATATTCCCCTGATAAAAAAAGAAACGCCGGTGAAAAATCTTCACCAAACGTTCCCTTTTACAGAACCCTTGTAGGGTCCATATGTTAAATCAATCTCCCAGCAGCCGGATAAATTCATCTTCATCCTCAATCACCTCAACGCCCAAGTCTTTGGCTTTGGTCAGCTTGCTGCCGGCTTTCTCGCCGGCGATGACGAGGTCCGTCTTCTTGGAGACGCTGCCGGTCACTTTCGCGCCGAGGGCCTCCAGACGTTCGGCGGCTTCGTCGCGCGTCAATTGATGAAGCGTACCGGTCAGGACAACGGTTTTGCCGCTGAAATAAGAATCGGTGCGGACAGGCTCGGCTTGCTCAGGCGCTTTGGCTTGAACGCCGCGCTCCAGCATTTTATGAATGGAAGCCTGATTAAACGGATCAGCGAAAAAGCTCACAATCGACTCCGCCACAATGCCGCCGATATCCGGCAGCGCTGTTAATTCCTCCACGCTTGCTGCCATCACCGCCTCAAGAGAGCCGAAATGATCGGCGAGCAGCTTGGTCGTCGACTTGCCTGTATTCGGAATGCCAAGCGCGAACAGGAACGACGCCAGGTCACGGCTTTTACTCGCTTCGATGGCGTCCAGCAGGTTGCGGGCTTTCTTCTCGCCAAAACGCTCCAGCTTCAGCAGGCTGTCGAACTCCAGCGAATACAGGTCGGCGGGTTCACGGAGCGTCAGCTCGTCATACAGCTGCCCGGCGGTTTTGTCGCTGAACGTCTCAATATCCATAGCATCACGGGAAGCAAAATGGGTAATGCGCCCCACAATCTGCGGACGGCAGCCAAACCGATTGTCGCAGAACAAATGCGCGCCGCGCTGCTGCAGCGGGAACCCGCAGGCTGGACAGTTCTCCGGATAAACGATCTCTTCCCCCTCTTCCTCGTCAGGCACTTTACCGAGAATTTCAGGGATCACATCATTCGAGCGGCGGATGAAGACGCGTGTGCCGAGCGCAAATTTGAGATTCTTGCGTTCAATGTCCCCGACGTTGTTCAGGGTACAGTTTTGCACGGTTACCCCCGCCAGTTCCACGGGTTCTACGCGGGCGAGGGGCGTGATTTTTCCGGTGCGTCCTACGTTCCAGGATACGGATTCCAGCACGGTTGTCGTTTCTTCCGCCTCAAACTTGTAAGCCACAGCCCAGCGCGGGAATTTATCCGTGTAGCCCAGCACCTCGCGGGTCCGCATATCGGTGATCTTCACAACTGCTCCGTCGATCAGGTAATCCAGCGAGCTGCGCTGCTCCTGAATTTGCTGAAGCTGAGCGGCCACTTCGCTGAAGTCATCGAAATAAGAGATAAACGGATTCACTTTGAACTTATTGGTACGCAGGAAATTCATCATTTCGCGGTGATCGCGGAAGGTGATGTTCTCGGCATATCCCACATTGTAAAAATAAGCACTCAGCTTCCGCTTGGCAGTCGTCTTCGGGTCGAGATTCCGAAGGGCGCCTGCGGCGGCGTTGCGGGCATTTTTCAGCGGCTCTGCTGCCTGCTTGTTGTACGCCTCCAACACGGACAAGTTCATGATACCTTCGCCCTGAACTTCAATCGTTCCGTCACGGAACGGAATGGTCAGCGGCACGGATTTGATCGTCTTCACCTGGGCCAGAATACCTTCGCCTACAACCCCGTTGCCGCGCGTAGATGCCTGCACCAGCTTGCCGTCCGTATAGGTCAAATTCAGGGTAAGGCCGTCGAACTTGAGCTCAACCGCATAAGAAAGCGGCGGAAGAGGGTTATCGGGGTTCTTGGCATTGTAATCGCTCGTCAGCTTGACGACACGGTTGTTCCAGTTCAGCAGCTGTTCTTCGTTCTGGGCTTTATCCAGGCTCCACAGCGGGACAAGATGCCGGTGCGGTGTAAATCCGCTGAGCAGCTCTCCCCCCACCCGCTGCGTAGGCGAATCCGGCAGCACCATGCCGGTCTCCGTCTCCAGCCGAACCAGCTCATCGTACAGCGCATCATATTCCTTATCGCTGACCAGCGGCTCATCAAGCGTATAGTAATGATAATTGTATTTGCCAAGCTCCTCTACGAGCTCTTCCATCCTCTGCATTGGATCCATGCGGGGACAACCCTCCATTTATGTAGTCATGATCTTATTATAAAAAAATATTAGATAAGGAGACAGCTGAAACAGCCTATCTCCTTATCGTTTCTATCCATATGGAAAAAGCGCGGCTCTGCCGTTCGCACAGCCGGAGCTTTTATTAGAAATAGTTTCGCCATTGCTGCGGATTCTAATCCGGAGAACCAATAAGTCCGAAACAGAATCTGAACCTGAAAAAGGCTTAAGTACAGCTGGTTCAGCTGGCTCAGCTCAGGCTTCCGATCAGCCCTCGACTTTGGTGATCGGGGCGAACCCGGCGAGCAGGCGTTTCACGCCGACCGGAGCCGGGAAAGCGATCTGCAGCTCCATGTCGTTGCCGGAGCCTTTGACGGCGACGATCGTGCCGGTGCCCCATTTGCCGTGCGATACTTTATCGCCGGCTTTGAATTCGCCCGGGGCACCTGCTGCGCGTGCGGCCGGCGCGGCTGAGGCGCCGGTCGTCACGGTTACGCTTGGCCGGCCAGGCGCCGAAGCCGCCGAGCCGCCGCCAAGCGGGCGCGCGGTGGCGCCTGTGCCGGGCGCCGCGCCATAGCCGCGGGCAGCGCCTGGGGCGCCCGCGCCGTTTCTGGCGGCACCGAAGTTGCTGCCGCCGGCCGAGGCGCCGAAGCCGCGTCCACCGTAGGCGCCGCCGTTATGCGCCCCGCGCCGGTAGCGGTCGCGGGCGATGTCGGTGTCTTCCTTCAGTTCCTCCGGAATCTCCTCCAGGAACCGGGAAGGCGGGTTGGCCGTCGTGCGGCCAAACAAGGTGCGCATCTGCGCACAGGTCAGGAAGAGCTGCTCCTCCGCCCGCGTAATGCCTACATAAGCGAGGCGGCGCTCCTCTTCCAGCTCCTCATTATCCAGAAAGGCGCGGCTGTGCGGGAACACGCCTTCCTCCATGCCAATGATGAAGACAACCGGGAATTCCAGGCCTTTGGCGCTGTGCATCGTCATCAAGACCACCGCATCGGAGGAATCGGCCTCCTGCTCGTCATCGTTCATGCTGTCGATGTCAGCAATAAGAGCCAGATCGGTCAGGAAGGCGACCAGCGATTTGTCTTCGTTGTTTTTCTCGAATTCCTGGGTTACGGACAGGAACTCGTCTATATTTTCCAGACGGGATTTGGATTCGAGCGTGTTCTCACGCTGCAGCTCCATGCGGTACTCCGTCAGCTCCAGCATTTTCTCGGTCAGCTCGGTGACGGACAGGAACTCGATCATCCGGCAGAGCGACACGATCATATCATAGAACTCGACGAGCATGTTGCGGGTCCGGCCGGCAAAACCAAGATCGTCCACAAATTCGAGCACCTTGAAGATAGACGTGTTCCGCTCGGCCGCAGCTGCTGCAAGCTTCGCTACGGTCGTATCGCCAATGCCCCGCTTGGGCACATTGATGATCCGCGTCAAACTGATATCGTCGTCCGGGTTGGACAGCAGGCGAAGATACGCCAGAATATCCTTGATCTCTTTACGATCATAGAACTTGATGCCGCCGACGATCTGATACGGAATATCGGATTTGATCAAAATTTCCTCGATTACCCGGGACTGTGCATTTGTCCGGTACAGAATCGCGTGGTCGCGGTAGGATTTGGCGTTTTTGATGTTCTTATGGATCTCTGAGGTGATGAAGTACCCTTCATCATGCTCCGAATCGCCGCGGTATACTTTGATCTTCGCACCTTCGCCCTTGTCCGTCCACAGCTTCTTCGGTCTGCGCCCGCTGTTCTGGCTGATAACCTCGTTGGCTGCATTCAGAATGTTGGAAGTAGAGCGGTAGTTCTGCTCCAGCATAATCGTTGTCGCTTCCGGATAATCCTCTTCAAAATTCAGGATGTTGGAAATATCCGCGCCGCGCCAGCGGTAGATGGACTGGTCGCTGTCGCCGACCACGCAGATGCGGTGATGGCTGTCGGCCAGCATTTTACAAAGCATGTATTGGGCCCGGTTCGTATCCTGATATTCATCGACATGGATGTACTTAAATTTCTTCTGATAGAAATCGAGCACTTCCGGCACTTCCTTGAACAGTTCGATCGTCTTCATGATCAGGTCGTCGAAATCAAGCGAGTTATTGGATCTGAGCCGTCTTTGATACATTTTATAAACCTTGGCCGCAATATCCTGCAGATAATCGCCGATCTTCTGCTCGTATTGTTCAGGGGTGACCAGTTCATTTTTGGCTGCGCTGATCATGGCCTGGATGGCCTTCGGCTCAAACTTTTTGGTATCGAGGTTCAACTCCTTCATGCAGTTGCGGATAACGGATAATTGGTCCGTCGAATCCAGGATCGAGAAGTTCGACGTGAAGCCGATCCGGTCGATATCCTTGCGCAGGATGCGTACGCACATGGAGTGAAAGGTGGATACCCAGATGTCGCGCCCTTCAGGACCGACCAGGCTGGACACCCGCTCCTGCATCTCCCGGGCGGCTTTATTGGTAAATGTAATCGCCAGGATCGCCCAAGGCGGCGCTTTGCGGGTTCCGATCAAATAGGCGATGCGGTGCGTCAGCACACGCGTCTTGCCGCTGCCCGCGCCGGCCATAATCAGCAGCGGCCCTTCGGTCGCAATGACCGCTTTCTTTTGCTCCGGATTCAGTTTCTGTATCGCTTGTTCTATATCAACAGACATTAAGTCATGTCTCCTTTCCTTGTTAGCAAAATCCCTTGTCCTCCCGGCGTTATCCAACTATCCCTGCTGAACCGGGTTGCCTTTGACGGCCTGCACCGTGCTCAGCGCTTGATCCAAATCGCTGTATATCAGGTTGCCGACAATCACCGTGTCGCTGACCGCGGCCGCCTGAGCCGCCGTAGCTGCATCCGCAATCCCGCCCCCATAAAATAACCGGGACTGGTCCAAAGAGCGCTTAACCTCGGCCACCAGCTCCATATCTCCGAACTTGCCGCTGTATTCGACATAAATAACCGGCAGCGACATCAGCCGTTCCCCGGCTTGTCCATAAGCGGCAGCACGCGAGGCCGACAGTCCGGCATCCGCCCGGGTCACCCGCCCCGCTGTCGATTCAGGATTTAAAATGATATATCCCTCTGGCACAACCATCTCCCAGGGGATCAAATAACCGTAACGTTCCACCGCTTCGCTGTGCCGGCCGATCAGCCAGGTTGGGTCCGCAGCATTCAGCACCATCGGAATCAGGTACAAATCAAAGCCGGGCACCACAGCCTCCAGATCGGAAACCTCGAGCACGCAAGGAAGCTCATATTGTCTGACCCGTGACATCAGATCCACGGTATTGTCGTAGGTGACGCCGCTGGAGCCGCCAATCATAATCGCATCCGTGCCGGACAGGCATACGGCCTCCAATTGATCATCGGCAATCATGCGGTCGGGGTCCAGCTTAAACACATGCCGCCATGTGTTAATCATAGATTTCAACGCCCTATTCCTCCAGCTCAAAATGACCTAAAATTCGTCCAAATAAGACACTACTTCCTAGTCTATGCTACCCACCGGAGAGTGTCAACGTTCGTATTTTGGATGAAAAAGGGGAACAAAAACGCCCTGCCGTCCCAGGCTTCCCCGGAGATGCGGCAGAGCGCTTGTTCACCAAAATTCAGAGCCGTTGAATGGCGTCTTCCATTTCATTCCTTAAACATACGTCTTGTTCAAAAGATCCTGCATATACGCGAGCAGCTGCTCCCGCATATCTTCCTGCTTGAGCGCATAATGAATTGTGGTTTCGATGAAACCAAGCTTCTCGCCCACGTCATGCCGCTCCCCGTCGAAGTGATAGGCCATGATGCTTTCTTTCCCGCCGAGACGGCCGATAGCGTCTGTCAGCTGAATCTCTCCGCCGACGCCCTCCTGCTGGGCCTCAAGCTCCTCAAAAATCCCCGGCGTCAAAATATACCGCCCCATGATCGCCAGATCCGAAGGCGCCTGCTCGGGCGCCGGCTTCTCCACCAGGCGTTTCGCACGGTAAACGCGGTCCTCCAGCAGATCGGCATCCACGATGCCATAGCGGGAGACCTGCTCATGCGGCACCGGCTTGACGCCGACAACCGAACGGCCGTAACGTTCGAACACGTTCATCATTTGCTTCAGGCACGGCGTTCCTTCCGTTTCGACGATGTCATCGCCCAGCAGAACGGCGAACGGCTCGTCCCCAATAAATTTGCGCGCGCACCAGACGGCATGTCCAAGGCCGCGCGGCTCTTTTTGCCGGATGTAATGAATGTCGGCCATGTTGGATGGCTTGCGGACTTCCTGCAGCAGGTCCCATTTTCTTTTCTCCGATAGATGATGCTCCAACTCAAACGAATTGTCGAAATGGTCCTCGATGGAGCGTTTGCCTTTTCCCGTTACTATAATGATATCTTCGATGCCCGAGGCCACCGCTTCTTCAATGATGTACTGGATGGTCGGCTTGTCGACGATCGGCAGCATTTCCTTCGGCATCGCCTTGGTAGCCGGCAGAAAGCGGGTTCCGAGGCCCGCGGCCGGAATGATAGCTTTTCTTATTTTCATAGAATAGATTTCTCCCTTTTCCGATGGTGAGTCCTAAAGATTAATGGGCTGGAAAATATGTCATTAATTAATTATATCATAGCATCTAGCAGGTGCCGAGTTGATAGAAAAGGGAGACTCAGGAAACTCCGCTTACATGCCGTTTATCGCAAACCACTGGTCCTGCATCGCCCAGCCGCTGCCATTCCAGGTCCAGATGCTGACCATATAGCCGTAACGGTCGGCATGATAAAGGCCGCTTACCCCCTGAAAAGCCATTAACGAATATTGGCCATCCCCATCCGGATCCACCGGGTACAGTCCACTGATCGGGTCAACGAAACCTTGCACCGGTTTGATCAAGCTGCCGTCCGGTTTATAAATTTGATCCAAATATTCCTTGCCGCGGCCGCTGATATCGATGGTGTAGGTCTGTCGAGTGTTCAGTGCGGTTACGCGGAGCTTGTAGCCCGGCAGGAAATCAACGTTATACTTGAGACGTTCGCTTAATTGTTCGGAATTAAACAGATGACGGAACTTCCCGTTCTGATAATGGTACACATCATCATACGTAATGGCGCCCGATCCACCCGAATCGATTTGCACCAAAATATCCTTATACCCGGAGCCGGTGAAATCAGCCAGCAGCACCCGCGGGTTATACCCGGACGGTTCCGGCAGCTGGATCACCTGCTCACGTCCACTGCCGCCATCTCGAATGGTCAGTGTTATATTTTGCACAAAGGGGCTATTCTCTGTCCGCGTCCCGGTCAGCAGAATTTTATCCGGAATTCCGTCCCCCGTCACATCACCGCTTGCCTGATCAAGCACTTTTCCTACGGCTGCAGCCGAGCGGAAGTTGCCAAACGTATTCGCATAGGGATGGAGATCACCCGCTTTAAAACCCATTTCGAGCACCTTCTCTTTCTTGGAGTAAGAAATCTATTGTTCACAAAATGGACTTTCCACTTCGTGTGAATTTCCTTTCTCCCCCAGCATATGAGAAATAAGCCCGGACGGTTCCCAGCTGCTTCCTCCTCAAAAAAATAATAAAAGACCGCTCCGATGCGAAACCTGCGTTCCGAACCTGGCGGTCTGTACATGCTAATTTATTCGTTCCCTGGATTAGGGGATTATGTGTGGACAACCTCTTAGTGGTAAATAACCTGTTTGATGCGCGATTCTTCCATAGGAGTCAGGCTGTTCGGCGACTGCGGTGTATGCAAAAGGCGTTCTGTGCCGAACTCAATTCTCCGGTACTCTTCATCCCCTGCGACTTTCATTTCTCCGCGTACTCCGGTAACAAAATTTTTGATTTCTTTAATGGCTGCCAACATGGCTTTTCATCCTCCTTGGATGACGATCAATGAATTTTGCAACCTTCATTGGTTACGCTTACATTATAGCACTTTCAGTCTCGATTTGGAAGAGGTGTCCACGTCAAATGAACATTAAATTTTTGTGAAAATCCCGTTAAATCAACAATAAAAGTTGACATCGGTGAAGTTCAGTGCGTCTATAGAAGAATGATGTCTCCTGTAGGAGGACGGTTGAATTCATACACATTGAAGACTAATTTCAGTAGGCTCTACGGGTCACGGTCTATATAAAAAAACCGGAATGCATGAATTTCGATTCATACATTCCGGGGTTGGATTAGTAGGCATTTTTGAATCCGTTGCGGATCGTCCGAAAAATAATACGAATATCAAATAATAAAGACCAATTCTCAATATAAAAGATGTCATGTTTGATACGATCCTCAATCGACGTGTCGCCACGAAGTCCATTGCTTTGGGCCCAACCGGTGATACCCGGGCGGACATGGTGTTTGACCATGTATTTGGGCACTTCCTCCCGAAATTGCTCTACGAAATAAGGTCGTTCGGGCCTCGGACCCACCACACTCATATGTCCGAGCAGCACGTTAAAAAACTGCGGCAATTCATCCAGACTTGTGCGGCGAATGAATGAGCCAAACTTCGTCCGGCGCGGATCGTTCTGCGTGGTCCAGCCGGTATCAAGAGCCCCTTCCGGCAGCGCCCGCATGGAGCGAAATTTGTACATGTTAAATCTACGGCGGTTTAAACCCACACGCTCCTGCTTAAATATGACCGGCCCTGGGGAAGTCAGCTTTACACCAATCGCGACGGCAATCATAATCGGTGACGTGAGAAGAATAGCGAACAAAGAGAACACCATATCAAACACCCGCTTAAACAAGCGGTTGCTCATCAGGTCGAGCGGAATCTCTCGAACGTTAATCGTCGGCATGCCGGCAAAGTTATCGAAATAAGGCCGAGCGGGCAAATAATCAAAAAAGTCCGGAATAATGAGCGTGCGCACTCCCGCTTTCTCACAAGCCGAAATGATAGCCGGATATTTAGGGTGGGCATCCAGAGGCAAGGCCAGGATAACTTCGTCGATCAGCTTCTTCTTAAGAATCGGTTCAAGATCACTTATCGTGCCTAATATCGGCTTATACTTTTGGGTTTCATGTTCATCCCACTGCTGATAGTCATCCAAGAACCCTATAACTTCATACCCCAGCTCCGGATATTGCCTCAAGTTATCCGCGAGAATCGCTTGCCCAGTGTACCCGCGCCTACAATCAGCACAAACTGGCGGTTGTAACCACTTTTCCGGAGTTGTCGGAGCGAATATTTCACCATATACCGATAGAACAAGATCAGGAACAGGTTCAGCGTCATATAAATGGCGAGATAAGAACGAGATATGTTAACCTCTTTGACAAAAAACAATAAACTTAACAGGGCGAACAAACTGACCACATGAACCTGAATAATCTTCAGCATTTCGTCAGCGAAACGTTTTTTACGTTTGGGCGAATACAGGGCTATAATCAAGCCGGCCACGAGCGAAACCGCCCCGTAAATCAGGCTCCAGAAGGCATAATTTTCAATTGGAAGAGGCTGTTCATGCGAAATCCATCCGCTTTCGAATTTCAGCCACCAGGACATCAAAAAGGAAATCTGAATAATCAGCAAATCGGTTAATGCATACATCTGCGTCAAGAAACGCTGATTGCTGCGGATCATAGATGAACACCCGCCTTTGAATCATTGTCCACGGCTGTTCCCCGGCCCCCTGCGCCAGCTGCTGCCGTACTCCCGCTAACCGAAACCGCCGGTCTTGTAGGTTTGATCCAGTTGACCGCTAGCGATAATCCCAGCTTTACGCCGATCCCTGTGTATACCGCTCCATTGACCAGGAAGTTATACCGTTTTTGAAAATGTTTCCGATGAAACAACAGCATGGCGCGATGGAATTCGTAAACAATTTTTAACGGTCTCCGTCTTGCGCTCCCGCCCTTAAAATGAACGATACTTGTATCGGAATTATAATAAATCTTCCATCCAGCCTGCTTAATGCGGTAACACCAGTCGATATCTTCCCCGTACATAAAAAAGTCCTCATCCAGCCCCCCAACTTGCGCGATGACTTCCTGTCGAACCATCATAAACGCGCCTACCAGGCAATCGATCGGATAAGACTCGTCAGGATTCAAATAACCAAGCTGATACTGGTTAAACCGCGGAAGGGAAGGAAACAGCTTTGAGAACCCAAACGCATAATAGAAGGAGGCCGAAGGCGTAGGAAATCCTCTCTTGCAGGCTTTATCCAGCGAGCCGTCCGGCAAAACGATTTTACAACCCGAAGCTCCGACCTCCGGATTCCCATCCATAAAAGAGACCATAGTTTCGAGCGTATGCGGCAGCACCACCGTATCAGAATTCAGCAGCAGGACATAACGTCCCTTCGCGATAGCCATCCCCTGGTTGTTTGCTTTAGCGAAACCGGCGTTAGTGTCATTGGCGATTAAAGTAACCTCTGGATAAGCTTCCGAGATCGTCTGCACCGAGTCATCCGCTGAGTGATTGTCCACCAGGATGATTTCATAGCTATGCTGCGTCTTGGATGCATAAACCGACTGGATGCAGTCTAACGTCAAAGCGCAGGTATTGTAGTTTACGATAATGATGCTTAAATCCATTGTACTTAAGCTCCTGACAAAATTAGTAATCTATAAACATTATACCAGCTTTACTTAAGGGGGACCTTAAATTAAGGAAATTATCTGGTAGAACATAATTCCGATTGAAGAACTACACTTGTCCCAATGTATATATTATTTTTAAAACTAGGTTATCTAAAGTCGAGTGCCTATAGAAAGGAGTCCGAACCGCATAAAAAAAGCGAAGCCATACATTCTTCGAAAGAGTGTCCAGAAAAACCTGAATGGCTTGTTTGTGTTCGTTGAAAAGGAGTTCCCCGTAGCAATCGAGGAATTCTTCGGCTTGTTTGCTAAATTTATTGCCTAGTTGACCCTTTTTAAAGCTATTATATCGACTCTTCCATTTCATAAGCCATCCCTCAGTTTGACCGCCTTGTACATTGGACTCATGCTGTCTATATAAAATAGACGACATCTTATCAAAAACAACTTCTCCAAATGTTGAAATGACCAGATAAACCCACCAATCATGCATAATAACACGCTCAGGATGTTGGGGGAGATGCTCCTTAATGAGCTCCATAGCGGCCCGATTCATAACCATAGTACAGCCGACAGCTATGTTCTCAACAAGCGAATTATAAACTGTAGGTGTTTTTTGCGGCTCCCCCGGCCAGATGCCTATCGGGTTTAATTCTGGGTCTACCATCTGCGTCGACGAGCAATAAACCAACGGAATTGGAAGTGCCCCCCTATTAGTGGCGATGGCTTCCTCCTGATTCTGATAAGCCTGCTTCAGCAGAGCAACTGCTCTTTGCAGCTTGTCTTCCATCCAGACATCATCCTGGTCGCAAAACGCATAATAATCCATTCCCGGAGAAGACTCAGCTATTAGTTCAAAAAAGCTGCCCTTGGCCCCTTTATTCTCGCCAGCTATGTAATGAACCGCTTCCGGAGAGGCAACCGTAAACTCCTTTAGAATCCTGACCGTCCCATCTTTCGAACCATCATCCCTGATCAAAAGATGCAGTTCAGCCCCTTGTTGAGAGAGGACACTTTCCAACTGCTCGCGCAGATATTTTTCACCGTTATAGGTTGATAATAAAACCTGAATTCGTGGCAGGGTCATTAAGGACATCCTTTATTTTAAAAATAGTATTGTAACGAATTTGATATTTACTCTTCTTCATTATATACGAAAAACACCCCAACCGAGTGACCTGGCCCCTTATCGTTATATTCAGGGGCAAAATCACCGGAGAGGTGTTACCTTCATTAGAATCTTCCATTCCATTTTCAAGCATTAGACTCAGCCTTCATAAGCCGCAAAAAGTCCTTCAAACCTTCCCGCCAATGGCGAAGATCCTGAAACCCGTTTGTACGAATCGAAAGATGCTCCAGCACCGAATTACTTGGGCGCGGAGCGGGACGAGGAAACTGCTCGGTAGTGCAAGGCTCAAGTCTAGCTGTAAAAGTTAATCCCGCCAGCTCCGCCCCGTCCTCTAGAATGGCTTTCGTAAACTCATACCAAGTGCAGGAACCGCTGTTTGACGCATGATAGATGCCATATTTCTCCGTGTGTGAAAGTTCAAGCAGGAAGTTTGCGAGATCAACTGTATAGGTCGGCGAACCTTTCTGGTCATTGACGACCTGAAGGAGCTGTTTTTCCTGAGCCAGACGAAGCATCGTTTTGACGAAATTATGGCCGTACAAGCCATAAACCCAGGAGGTACGCACGATAAAATACCGGGAAGATAAGCTTTGTACCATCATTTCCCCGGCCCGTTTGGATTTGCCGTAAACCGACTGAGGATCCGTATTATCATACTCTTGATAAGGCTGCTTGGCATGACCATCAAAAACATAGTCCGTGCTAATGTAAATCAATTTGGCCCCGATTTTCTCAGCCGCAACCGTTACATTTCGCGTCCCTACCGCATTTACCAGATAAGCCGTATCTATATCACTTTCGGCTGCATCCACCGCCGTATAAGCTGCACAGTGAATAACGGCGTCCGGCTTAAACCGGCCGATCACTTCTTCACATTGCTCCTGGCTGGTGATGTCCAACTCCGCACGATCGCATCCAAGAACGGAGTGGCCGGCAGCCGAAAAGGTTAAAACGACATCCCTGCCGAGTTGTCCGCCAGCACCCGTTACCAGTATCCTCATGGCTGATCACCGAGACGGGTGCCATATTGTTTTTCATAATATGTTTGATAAGCACCCGATTGGATTCGGGTCCACCATTCCTGATTGTCCAAATACCATCGAATCGTCTCTTTAATCCCGCTCTCAAAATTATGTTTGGGTGACCAGCTGAGCTCGTTCGTAAGCTTGGTAGCGTCAATGCCGTACCTGCGGTCGTGACCGGGACGGTCCTTAACAAAAGTTATCAACGACTCCGGTTTGCCGAGCTCTGCCAGGATCGTTTTTACAATTTGAATATTCGTCCGTTCGTTATTGCCGCCAACATTGTAGATCTCGCCGTTTACACCTTCATGGATGACCAAGTCAATCGCGCTGCAGTGATCCTCCACATAGAGCCAATCACGAATATGAAGACCATCCCCATAGACCGGAAGCTGTTGATCATTCAGCGCCTGGGTAATCATTAACGGGATTAACTTCTCAGGAAATTGATACGGACCATAGTTATTGGAGCAGCGGGTGATATTCACCGGAAGGCCAAATGTTTCATGATAAGCCCGCACCAGCAAATCCCCACCAGCTTTGGAAGCCGAATAAGGACTATTTGGAGCTAGGGGTGTTTCCTCAGTAAAAAGGCCGGTTGCTCCTAGAGTACCATATACTTCGTCCGTCGATACTTGCACGAACTTTGTAATCCCGTACTTTTTCGCTGCATCAAGCAGCACTTGAGTCCCCATAACATTGGTTGTCACAAATATCCCGGGATCCAAAATACTCCGATCCACATGCGATTCAGCTGCAAAGTTAACCACTATATCGATTCCCTGCTGGAAGAGTGCATCCATCGCCGCTGCATCCTGAATGTCCGCCTTAACGAAGGTATAGTTCGGGTGGCTTTCAATGGATTTTAAATTCTCCAAATTGCCCGCATAAGTTAAAGCATCCACATTTATGATTTCATAGGTTGGATGCTCCTTCAACATATAAAGCACAAAATTGCTGCCTATAAATCCGGCGCCGCCGGTGACAAGCAGTTTCATGAATAGGTCCCCCTCATTCACATTCATCGATTAGTCAAAATTCAGTTCCGCGTCCTGCAGCAGCGGATGCCGCTGGTCCTTCTCCGACAAAACCGGATTGGAGGTTGGCCAATCAATGCCAAGCGCAGGGTCATTCCATAATATGCCACGATCATTTTCGGGGGAATAATATTCGTCCACTTTATACATGACTTGGGTATTGGGAACAAGCGTGCAGAAGCCGTGCGCAAAACCCTTCGGCACCAGCAGCTGACGCTGATTAAATTCACTTAAGATAAACCCCTGCCACTGTCCGAATGTCGGTGAACTGCGGCGTACATCCACAATAACATCATAGATAGCACCGGACAGGACCCGTACCAGTTTAGTCTGCGCCTTAGGATTCAACTGATAGTGCAGGCCTCTCAGCACACCCGGCTGAGCCGATAAGGACTGATTATCCTGTACAAACTGAAAGTTAAGACCGTTATTTTGCAATACCTGTTCGTTGTAACTTTCCATAAAAAAACCTCGGGTGTCCCCATGGACCACCGGCTCCAGCAGACTGGCTCCTTCCAGCTTCAAAGGAGTTACTTTCATCGTTGGACTCCCCCTTCACTTAAAGTTTCAATTTGCCGAATTCTTCGCCAAAAACAATATCCTGCGCCAATTCGTTAGCTCTAGCCCACGAAGCATGCGTCCCGGCATCCGTCCACCAGCCCTGAAGCACATCATAAGTAAGCTGGCCGCGTTCGATATAGGCGTTATTCACATCCGTAATCTCCAGTTCCCCACGCGCAGACGGTTTCAAGGTTTTAATAATATCAAAAACCGTGCTATCAAACATATATATGCCAGTTACGGCGTAATTGCTTTTGGGGGATTGCGGCTTTTCTTCGATAGAGATGATTTGATCTCCCTTGATTTCGGGAACACCAAAACGGTTTGGATCAGGAACCTGCTGGATCAAAATCTTGGCTCCAGTTTGTTGTTGCTCAAAATTTCGGACATAAGGCGTAATATCGTCTACAAAGACATTATCGCCAAGAATGACAACCATTTGCTCGTCGCCCACAAAATGTTCAGCAAGGCTCAAAGCTTGAGCAATTCCACCAGCTTCGTCTTGAACCTTGTAAGTGAAAGTCACGCCTAATTCACTGCCGCTACCGAGCAGGTTGACCACATCTCCCATGTGCTCCTTGCCGGTAACGACCAGTATGTCGTTTAGGTCAGCTTGTTTAAGTTTATGTACGGCGTGAAAGATCATTGGATATTTGCCTACGGGCAGTAGATGTTTGTTGGTTACCTTGGTTAAAGGAAAAAGGCGGGAACCGGTCCCGCCTGCAAGGATGATGGCTTTCATTTATCCGACCTCCCGTAACTCTACTTTATGGTATTAAAGTATCTATACAATCTTTTATAAGTACGGTGTCCCAAAAAACTACAAAGGAGGGAAATCAGAGATTTCATTGAGAACCTATGGAGCAAAGAGAGAAATAACAGCTTCCTGCCTTTCTTATAACCGCCAACTAATAATAGATTGTGACCGTAGGAAAACAAAAGGTTTGCCAAATAATAAGAGCCAGCAATTTCAAACATATCCCGATGTTTTTGAAAAATAATTTCATAAGCTTGCAGCAACTTATTATTATCCGCGGATATGCTTTCATTAGAATAAAAGACATGAACTAACGGTTCATCTAACCAAAGAAACTCATATTGCCTGGATAAACGAAGCGCTATTTCCCAGTCTTGGAATCTTGGCATTGTTTCATCGAAATATCCAACAGCCTCTAATTGTTCTTTTTTTAACATTATAGTTTGCGTCGAGATGAAATTTCCAAGAAGCAGTTGATTATGAATATTCCCTTGCTTTTCCTGTCCCGTCTTGGCTGGAATATATTCCGTTTCCCCTGATTTAAACCGCAGGAAACTGGTATAAATAATAGACGCGGAGCCCGCTCTCTCTTGTATAGCCAGAGTTACCTGCTTTTCAAGCTTTTGTGGCATCCATACGTCATCACTATCGTGAAACGCAACCCACTCCGCTTTGGCTTCTTTAATCCCAACATTCCGTGCCGCATTGGCCCCAAGATTTTCAGCAAGTTTAATGAGTCGAATTCTGTCATCATCAAACCTCTTTATAACCTCTGAAGTGGCATCAGTTGAAGCATCGTCTACAACAATCAATTCAAAATGAGGAAACGTTTGATTCAATACGCTTTCAATAGCTCTCGTGATCGTTTCTTGCCGGTTGTATACCGGTAGAATAATACTGACAAACATAACCGACAAGTCTTCCACTGCTTTCACTTCCTTGATCATGTAGATTTTACGTTGTTCCAAATAAGCTCAAATTTCTGATTCCAATCAGCAGATCTGGCCAAACTTTTTCTTCTGTCAATAGAAACCCTTCTGTCCTCTACAGCTCGCTGACAAGCCTCAATAAAAAAATCTATGTTATTTTCTGAATATTCGTATATATGTTTTTCCACATAATGAATTGTCGACGGCAATCCACATCCTACAACAGGCAACCCCCCAGCTAAATACTCAAAAAATTTAAGCGGGAATACTCCTTGGTTATACTTATTATTCAAATATGGAAGCAGCCCAACATCGAACGACGCAATATATTCTGCTACTTTTTCGAGCGGAATTTCAGAAAGGATTTTAACGTTAGGTAGATTCAATAGATCTTGATAAACTATTGATATCTCTCCATACGACGGACCTATGAGCATGATATCCCATTCAGGCTTTCTTTTTGCGCACTCATGCAATAAATTAAAATCAATTTTCCATGGTTTCAAGCCACCGATAAAACCAAGTACAGGTCTTTCACTGGATTCTTCAGTGTCTTTCGCAATATTGCCAAAGAGAGAGAAATCTACTCCATTTTCAATAAGTTCGACTTTTTCTTTACCTAATTTTATTAGATTGCTTTTTAAATAAACCGAAGAGGCAAAACATTTATGAGCAGCTTTAATAATTTTTAGTTCAGTCTTATAAATCATTCGCTTCTTCAACTTATTTAGGACATAGTCACTACGCTGCTTATATGGCTGATCCAACGTTACGTTGCACCTAAGCTGGAAAATGGCCTGCAGGGTTGGGCCAAACGCAAACTGGCCAGCCTGTGGCTGCCGATCGTTTCCGTCGTAGGCGTCGCTGTCATTGCCGTAATCCTGATCGGAACCAGTGCACGCTACATTCTGCCGGGGAATATCGGGGAACGTCTGGAAACGATCAACCTGCAGCAGCACAGTGTGCTGGAACGTCTGACTTTTTACCGGGATGCGGTTAAAGTAGTCAAAGATTATCCGGTGATTGGAGCCGGGGGCGGAGCATGGGCTGCGCTTTATCAGGAATACCAGAACAACCCTTATACGAGCCGACAGGCGCACAGCTTTTTCATGCAGTATCTGGTTGAGGTCGGAATTTTGGGTTTTGTTGTTTTTATGGCTTTTATTCTATTTATCTTCTACAAATATATCCGCGGGTTTATCAACAGCAATGAGGAACAGCGGAATTCATATTTTGTCTATTTCATACTCGTGCTTTCGATCCTGCTGCACAGTGTTATGGACTTTAATCTTAGTTTTGTGTTTGTCGGTATGCTTGTTTTTATCGGACTTGGGGGCATGGCTGCAGCTATGCATAACAAACCGTTGCGGAAATTTAAAGTTAGCCCAGAAGCAGTTCGACCGATTTATTCAGTAGTATTGGGACTGGCCTCCATTGTGCTGATCTTTGTTACTATCCGTTATGTAGCTGCCAGCAATAATATTACGGAAGGCCAAAATCTACTTAAGACAAGCAAGAACTACCAGGAGATTAAAGCTCCTTTTGCCAAAGCTTTAGACCTCCGCGCTAATCAGCCGGATGCGGTGCTTTATACTGCTTCTCTGGATCAGTCGGTGTTTAAGCAAACTCAACAGCAGACCTATTATGATGAAGCCTATTCGCTGCTCATGAATGCTCTAAAGAAAGAACCTTATAATCAGGATCTACTCAACCAGTTGATGACGGGTTATACCCTGAATAATCAGGCCGACGAGGCCTACAAGGTGCTAGCGGACAATGCCTATAAATTTGCCTGGGACATTAATTGGTATGAAAAATTGATTTCGCAGTCCTTCGAGCTAGGCTATCAGGCATTAGGGCAAGGTGATACGGATAAAGAGAAATCGTATTTCCAAACCGGTATTGAAGCTTACCAGCATGTTGTAAAAGGGGTTGCCCATCTGGCCACCTTACCGCCTGGACAGCTTCAGGGACGCCCTTTCTCTATTACGCCTACTATTGCGCTTAATGCAGGTAAAATGCAGCTCTTGTCAGGTAAAGCCGCAGATGCTGCAGCTACTTTGAAAAAGAGTTTAACCAAAGATTACTCGGACGCAGCCAACAGAGAAACAGCAACCTGGTATCTTGCCGCATTGAAAAAGAGCGGAGGCAGCGACAAAGCCGTACAGGACAAGTTGTTTGCGGCTGACCCTTCTCAAGAGCAGCAAATTAATAATTTGGTTCAGATTCTAAAGTGATAATTATAAAACAAAGAAGCCGACTGTGAGGAGAGATCCCTAGTCGGCTTCTTTATCTTTATAGATGTACTTTTTTGTTGGAGATGAACTTCTTCATAGTAAGAAACCTAAAGGGGTTCTTATTCCAGAAAGAGTCTCCTGTTTACCAGCTTCCCCAGTTGCCGCCGTTTCCGTTATCTAAGGTGACAATTCCACCTTTTTCACCGGTTGTTGGAATAGAGTTAACAACAGGAGCAGAACCTAAATAGACAACTAAACTAATAACAAGGACCGGTAAGAGCCAAGTTTTTTTCATTTTGTTTTTGCACCTCTTTTATAATATTTTTATAGATTTGCTGTTCCTTTGGAGAAGCATGATGACGAAATCGCTCATACAAACACATAGACCTAATTACAGAATCGTTGTTATTGATCTTGATTGAATAGGTCAAGCTTTTGAATAACCAACTTAAACCTTTAGAATATCTTCTTTTGTTTAAATGATAGACGGAGATATTAGTAAGAAAGTAGGCAAATTCATTATCTAAAACTTGTTTATTGTAAGTAATAGGAGCCTTGTTTAGGAAATTCGTCTCGACCAAAGCGTTAAATCTTTCTAGTAAATAATCTACATTCCAATTATATTTATTGGCTGAGTCGATAACCCTAAACAACCCAGGAAGAATCTCTTCTTCTGCTTCCGCAATGTAATTTACAAAGATCGGGATGTATTTCTCATCTCCGCTCATCATTTTATATTGATACTTGTTTGCTGTAGCCCAGAAATGGAATTTTTGCATGGCATTTAATGAGGCTTCGTCTTTTTCCATAACCCATTTCGGATTATCATACTTCGTTGCATAATATTCCGCTTGTTTAAAATCCCCGTGATATTCACAGACCACTCCACGCATCAGATATGAGTACAAAATATAGCCAAACAACGCCATGGACGGCTCACGGTAAGATTCGTTTGAGTGGATTTTTTTATGTTTGATTTTATAGTAGAGTTCGGCCTTCATTTCCATTTCTACGGCCAGCTCTTCGACCTTATCATACCGGTGTAGCGAAGAGTAAGTATCAATTAGGATCTTTAACGCATCAAGTTGATCCGAAACTTCTAATCGCTCTAAATACGGTTCAAATTTACTGGCTGCTCGCAAATTAATCTCTTGATTATCACAGATGGACATCTGAAATTGCCTATAATGACACAGTGCTAGCCTTTCCGAATGCTGATACTTTTCACTGTCCGCTACGGTCTGATAGAGAATTGCGGCAGCTTGCCACTTTTCCTCCCGAAACAATTGCTCAGCCATTTCGAACAAGGGAACGGCATAAGACAGGTTGTCCATAATTCGACGTGCGGCCTGCTGCATAAAATCAAGTTTATTAAGTTGAGCACAGCGTTCTATAAATGGGCCAATGCGGCGCCAATCCAAACTGAATGCAGCTAAATAATCTTCCAAAAACAACTCGTAATAAGCCCCTTCAGGCAGTCCCATGGCTTTTGTAATTCTGTCCAGCTGTGCAATAGAAATTGTGCGGTGTCTGTGCAAAATGTTGCTGATTGTTCCAGCATTGATGCCGACCTTATCAGCCAAGCGACTTACTGTTAAGCCTTCCCGTTTCATATAAAGCTCCAACTCAGCTTGAATTGTAGCTACCACCTAATTAACCACCTCCCTCATATAACAAATAATTACATTTGCATACACCTATATTATTCCAATATATTACAATCGTCAATCCATATTTTGGCGTAATTAAGTAGTATTTTTAAAATTTTGGCGAATTAGCGCACTTGAAAAAGTAACCCTACCATTTTACAGACAAAAAGAGTCTTCCACTCCTAAAAAGGAACAGAAGACTCTACTTTTTGCTCATATTTTCGTTCAATCCGTCAAGACTTGCCGAATTTCCCCGGAAATAATTATTTCACCAGCTGGCCACGGGTTACGCCGAGCTGATTAGTGGCTTTGAGCGTTTTCCATACTTGTGTGCCGCTGATTTCGCCGCGTAAAGCGCGGTTGTACAGGTCGATAACCTCTTGCACCTGCTCCGGCGTTTCTTCCAGGAATTCTACCCGGAAGCTGGAGACGCCAAGCTGCAAGAAGTTCATCAGGTATTCCGCGCCGGACTGCTCAATGGCGTTGTAAACCGTATTGCGGCAGCCTTCGTCTACGCGGACCGGATGGCTCATGCCGATGCGGTCCTGCAGGGACGCGCGATGTTCTTCACACGGACGGCCGCAGTTGGTGTAGTCCGTGCCTTCGCTGAGGAAGGTACAGTACACACAGTGTTCGGTATGGAACATCGGCAGATGCTGGTGGATGACCACTTCCATCTGCTCCGTACGGCTCTTGCCCAGCAGATCGACCATCTGCTGGATGTTCAGGTCGTACGACGGAGTCACGACGTCGCAGCCCGCTTCCAGGAACAGCTCCACGGCTTTGTGATTGGCGATGTTCAAGGAGAAGTCGCCAATCAGCTTCGGCTGGTGCGCGAGCGGATTCTCCAGCCGGTGGCGGAGATAGAAGTAAAGCGCGCCGGTGTTGCGCACCAGAACGGCGTCGGGCTTGAGACGCAGGATGTTGTTGTGGTAGCCGTTCTCGCCCGGCATATGGATGCGCGGCGTAGCGAGCGCAATTTGCTTGCCCGCGGCATGAACGGCTTCCACCGCAGCCGGGAACTGCTTGATGAACTCGAAGTCCGCGTAGATAAAATCTACGCTGGTCTGCACGGCAGCAAGCACCTGGTCCAGGCTGCGGCAGAGGGCGGTAAGCTTCGCGCCGCCCAGCGGTACCGGCGCAGCGGACGGAGCCGCGTCGCCGAAGATCTCGATCTCCCGTTTCGTGTAAACGGGAGGTTTCGGGCGTTCGCCCGCAAGCTGCTCTACAGCGCGGCGGCGGATGCTGTTGAGCTCACGCATCGGCACGATCACGTCGCCGTGCAGATCCACTTCCAGCTTCTCCAGCTGGAAGATGGTGCCGCCCAGGCGGCCGAACTGCTCCTCGAGCAGTTCGTAGTCCATGGGCCGCTTCTTCGCGATGTCCAGCTCCAGCTCCGAATCGACCCGCACCGTGGTGCCCTTCTGGACATCCGTCCAGAAGGTGATCAGCGGCTGCCCTGGATTACCGACCGCGCGCACATGTACCGGGAATACCCGGTACGGCTTCTCGGTCTCGAAGGTTTGGCGCAGCCGCTTGTCCAGCGCCGGATCACTGGTCTTCCAGATCCGGTCGCCCACGTGCACACGGCGAAGATCCACGTCATTCCTGCCGGCCACAATGTCGACAAACCAGCCTTCGCCGGCTTCGCCTTCGATCTTCACGCCTTTGCGGCGAAGATCGTACACGCGGCCGCCCTCCTCTTTCTTCGTCGGATCGCCAGCGTCAAAAACAATCCCGTCGCCGCGTTTCAGCGGCGCCTCGATTTTACAAACAACGCCGTCTCGCAGCACCTGCTCGACACGTCCCAGATAAACGCCGCGGCTCTTAGGGAACGTCCCCTCAACAAGCTTCTTGTTATTGGTCCCTTCCAGGAAGCCGTGCGTGAACCCGCGCGAGAAGCTCTGCTGCAGCTCGCGGATTTCCTCTTTCGACGGCCGTTCGCCCTTGCCTTCAAAATACTGGTCAATCGCTTTGCTGTATTTGCTGACCACGTTGGCTACATATTCGGGGCTTTTCAGACGGCCTTCGATTTTAAAAGACGTAACGCCCGCTTCAATCAGCTCCGGCATAATATCGATTGCCGCCAAATCCTTTGGCGACAGCAGGTAGGCGACATCGCCCATCGGCTTCTGCTCGCCGTCGACCATCAGGTCATACGGCAGACGGCATGCCTGCGCGCATTCGCCGCGGTTGGCGGAGCGTCCGCCCCACATTTCCGAGGTCAGGCATTGACCGGAATAAGACACACACAAGGCGCCGTGTACAAACACTTCCATCGGAAGTTTGGCCTGGTCGCCGATTTGTTTGATTTGCTTCAAGTTGTTTTCCCGCCCGAGCACGACACGTTCCATGCCCCAAGGTTTGGTGAATTCCACCGCTTCTGGCGAAGTGATCGTCATTTGTGTGGAACCGTGGATCGGGAAATCCGGGGAGATTTCGCGAATCATTTTTACAAGACCAAGGTCCTGCACGATCACCGCATCCACACCTGCATCAATACAAGCGTCGATCAGCTCTTTGGCATCCGCAAGCTCGTCTTCGAACACCAGAATATTAAACGTCAAAAATCCCTTAACCCCATAGCTGTGCAAAAACGCCATAATCTCCGGCAGCTCTTCCATCCGGAAATTGTTCGCGCGGGCCCGGGCGTTAAACTTCTCGACGCCAAAAAAGATCGCGTCCGCCCCGTTCGCCACCGCCGCACGCATGCAGTCCCAATCGCCTGCCGGCGCCAGCAGCTCCACGTCTTGCCTTGTAATCTTGCTCATCAAATGAATATCCTCCCAAAACCGGCATCGCCGGTAAAATCTTTATTTAGGTTCACTTTCCCTTAAAACGGAAGGCTACAATACAGTGTCGGTAAGTCCTTAAAATTTTAAATTCAAGGACTTATCTATTTTATCAGACATTGCTGCGGTACTCTAGCTTTTCCAACAATACTCACACTCTGACAAAAAACTTTCAAAACACAAAGAAATAGACCGCCCTGGACAAAGGAAGCGGTCTATTTCTGTCGCTTTTCGAAATCCTACAGCCGACCGCTCTTTAAAAGCGGTAAGTGTACGGGGAGTCGTGTAACCGCACGGCTCCTTAGTTATTGTTATCTTAGCACACTTAAAAATATACCTCAACCAAGGGACTGCAAATCTTGTATCCCGCCAATTAGACTTTCAGCGAACGTCCCCGCATGTTTGAATTTAAACCTCTGCCCGCTTTCCCCGCTCCGCTCTTGACTGCTGAATCATCGCGCTGACTTTGGCGATCACTTCATCCAAAGAAGCCGGATCGGTGGCATCGTAATCATCGATGTTCAAGCGAAGAACCGGGCAGGCGGTAAACTCGTTAATCCAGTTCGCGTATCTTTCGTGCATATGCTCCCAATAGGAGACGTCCGTCTGGATCTCCATCTCGCGGCCGCGCAGCTTGATGCGCGTCAGGATGGACGGCAGCTCGCCTTCGAGATAAATCAGCACGTCCGGATGCGGGAAATACGGCGTCATTACCATCGCCTCGAACAGGCTGGTATATGTTTCGTAGTCCGTTTTGGACATCGTGCCTTGGTCGGCATGCATTTTCGCGAAAATTCCCGTATCCTCGTAAATCGAACGGTCCTGCACATAACCTCCGCCCGCTTCGAAGATCGCTTTCTGCTCTTTAAAGCGCTCCGCCAGGAAATAGATTTGCAGGTGGAAGCTCCAACGCTCGAAGTCATGATAAAATTTCTCCAAATAAGGGTTGTGATCCACCTTCTCCATGGAGGTTTTGAAGCCGAGGCGGTCCGCCAGGGCTTGCGTCAGCGTGGATTTGCCCACGCCTACCGTTCCAGCAACTGTAATCAGCGCGTCATCCGGAATGTTGTACAGCTTGTTCATTTATAAAAGCTCCTTTACTTGGGCAGCGATATGTTCAAAATGCTCGGGATGCTCCACAAAATCCATTTCATCCCCGTTCACCGTAATGATTCGGGTCCCAGGCTCCCGCTCGGCCAGTTCGGCAAACGCCGTCTCGTAATCTTCGATCAGCTGCTGCAAATAAGCAGGATCAATCGCCGTCTCAAACTCCCGGCCGCGCATCTGTATTCTCTTTTGCAGAGTATCCAGACTGGCCCGGATATAAATGACAATGTTCGGCTTTGGCAAATCCTCGGTGAGCAGATGGTAGATCTGCCGGTATTTGTCCAGCTTGACGCCCTTTAGCGTACGCTGGGCGAAAATCAGATTTTTGTAGATATGATAATCGGAAATGACCGGCTGGTGCCGGGAGACGTACTGCAGTCCGGTGTCTTCCAGCTGCTTGTACCGGTTGCACAGGAAAAACATTTCAAGCTGAAAACTCCATTCCTCAATGTTCTGATAGAACTTGTCCAGGAACGGATTTTCTTCCACGATCTCTTTGAGAAGCGGAATATCGAATCGGTCTGAGAGCATCGTGGCCAGCGTGGTTTTGCCGGCTCCGATCGCTCCTTCTACCGCAATAAACGGGCATGGTTTCATCTCTTCGGGGTCCTCCTGCATCGCTTGCTAGTAGTGCTTAATCATCCGTTAATAAAAAGACTAGAACATTGTATCACAAAGGCAGCGGTATCGTGGAAGAAAGTTGTTTCAAAGTTTTGCGGGAAATAGAAAACCCGGCTGACAAGCCCATCATCAGCCGGGTCATGCTGCTCTAGGAATAAATGATCCTTATCATTCACCAAACTTAAACGACTTCTCCACCTTGCTCATCGCTGTCTTCTGCTCATCTGTCGCATTCGCGTCGTTCAGGGCAAACGTCAACTGATAAAAGGTTCCTTTGTGGCTGAAGGCAACAATCCGTTTCGTGAGCGGAACACCATCCTGAGTTGTATGCAGAGTAAAAACAGTCGCTGGCGTGCCGGAAACCACCGTTTTATCGGTGGATACCGTTACACCGCTGCCGCTGGAAGCTGCTGCCGCATAAGAGCCGGCCAAATTGCCCAGGTATTGTTCCGGAGCGTCCGTCTGGATCATCGCCAGCTTAAAGCTACCGCCTGGGAAGCTGTATTGGACATTGGTTTGGTCAAATTGATCAAACACAGGTGTCCAATAGCGAGGAATCTGAATCGTAAACCCGTTTGCGGCCGACGATTTGATCACCATTTTGGACAAGTCACTTTCCAGCGCCCGGTCTTCCAGCTTGCCGTAATAATCTTCAATATCGGAGAAAGGAATATCCACACTATTCAGGATCGCGTCAAACGTGGAATCCGCGGAGTCTGCAGACACCTGTTCACCATCGCCGGTATTGCCGCTCCCCGTATCACCGGTATTTGAATTGGCATTGGCACTGTCGCTCGCAGCACTTGCTGTTCCGGTCACTGCCTGAACCGGTCCCTGGTATTCCATAAAATATCGGTAATCGTCAACCACCCACATGACCTGGTCAACCGGCTTCCATCCGTCCCCGGCGTTGACCTCGGCTTTGAGCACAGCGGCTTTCTCGTCCGATGCTTCCGTCAGGGATACCCCTTCAACCCGCAATGCCGCTGGCACATACAACTGGTTCAAACGCTGCTTCATCTGCTCTGCCCAGCTATCGGCCGTCTGCCCTTCCGGATTCGAGGACACGCTGAAACGAACCCTTGCTCCATCCGGACCGTTAAAATCAGTACCATTGTCATCCTTGGACCAACCCTCCGGCAGTGTCACACCGATCCCGTAAACCTCGTTGTACAACGTGTGCCGCCCGTCCGTCTCGTGCGACAAATCTTCGATCCGTGAACTGCCGGCATCATAGGAAGTGCGGAAGGAATCCAGCAGTCCGGCATAAGCGTTGAAATCCTGATAGACATAGGCATCAGCCAACGTAAAATAAAGCAGGTAAACCTTATGATCGTTATAATAAGAGCGTATTTCCGCCAGCATCCCGTCTTCGTCGCTGGTGATCATTCGGGCGTAAGAAACATCGCCCTGCCGGACTACTTCTTCATGCAGAACCGTCTCCTGGTTGGCTTTCACTTCCTCTGCCAGATTGTCCAGCAGCGCAGCTCCATCCTGGTCCGGCTGCCCGCCCGCTACATGAATCTGTAAATAATAGTTCCCGTTCGGGTCACTGAAGACAGCCGAGCTTTCATCCTGGCTGGCCTGGCCCACCAGGTCTCCCGGATTATCCATACTCCAGCCGTAATAGCTGTTGCCTACCATGGCCGGGCTGGACTGATTGTCCCCGGCTGTTTCTTTTCCCGGCTGGCCGCTAAGGGCTTTAGACAGCTTGACCACCACTTCTCCATTCGAGCTGGATATCGATGCGCCAAACCCTTCCGCCACCGGACGCAGCGGAACCATCAAAACACCGCCGACCATGGCCGGCGAAGCATCCATCCGGCTTTTCCCTTTATTCGTCCACAGCACAGGACTTCCTATCGTCAGCGTGACCTTGCGGGTCCCGATGGTCAGCTTCACCACATCTCCGTCGCCAAGCCGACTGTCGGCGCCAAAGGCGCTGGCAAATACGCTAAGCGGAACCATCGTTGTTCCGTTTACCCTATAAGGGGCCCGCAAAATGACCTCCGCATCGCCATTAATCGTGATTCTCCGGCTGCCGGCCTTTAGGCGCAGTTCATTCAGCCCTGACCCGGCACTTTCCTGGATGGAAGCTGCTGCCGATTGTGCCGCTGGGGATATGGCGGCATTCCCTACTTCCGCTGATGCCGCAAGCGCCGACTGCGCTGCGGCGGGCGAAATCCCGGCAAGCAGTGCGGCTGCGAGCAGGAACGCCGGTTTATTTTTCAAGATCATAATTCTGACCTCTTTCCGTTAATAGAAATAGATAAGTTCAAATTCTGCTAAACCCGGATTTATTCGTCGCCTTCGGCATCGCTTCCGCTGTCATCCAAAGTAAGCACCAGGCTGCGCTTGACGATGTCTCCGCCAGACTGCATCCACAACGTGACGGTCTGACCCGGCTTGTATTTCTTGAGCTGCTCATTGACATCCACAATGGAAGTAACGGAAATATTATTTAATCTGTAAATCTTATCTCCGACTTTAATTCCGGCTTTGACAGCCGACGGTGAATCCACGCTGGTTACGGTCAAAGGATCATCGCTTGGCAGTCCGATTTCGGCAGACCAGCCCTCCTGAAGCTCCACGCCAAGTCCCGGCCGGTGTACTTCCCCATTAGCAAACAGCTGCTGGATCACATAACGGACCGTATCATACGGAATGGAGAAGCCCAAATTCTCAACGCCAACCGCTTCATATTTCATTGAATTAATGCCGATAACTTCGCCTTTCATATTCAGCAGCGGTCCACCGCTGTTGCCAGGATTAATCGCGGCATCCGTTTGAATCAGCTTGTAGGAGGCGTTGACTGCACGGTTCAAACCGCTGACGATTCCCTCCGTAGCTGATCCCCGTAATGAGAACGATACCGGCGTGCCGAGCGCCACGACCTTCTCACCGACCTGAATGACTCTTCCCGCCGGAGCCAGCGTTGCCGGCTTAAGCCCGGTGGCCTTAATATGAACAAGTGCAATATCACTGGCCTCGTCTATGTAAGATTGATCAATCGAATAGGATTTCCCGGAAGAAGTAACAACCGTTGGATCCAGAATGCCATCAACCACATGGGCATTGGTGATGATCCAGCCATCGGCTTTAATAATGACGCCTGTACCGTGGGCCAGATTATAGCTGCCTGCCGGCGCTCCTGTACTTCCACTACTGCTAACTCCCGAGCCTTGATCCTGTCCACTATCCGCCGCTTCTCCGATAATGCCCACTACAGATGGCGTCAGCTTCTGAACAATGGCTGGAACCGTGTTCACCGCCGCGGCTGTTGACTGAATTCCCCCGGTTGCAGACTTGGCCATAACCGCCAGATTTCCTCCGGCAAGCATGAAAGATACCAGCAGCAGCGCTGCCGTACTGATTTTGTTAGTTATTTTCATCGGCTCGAATCCTTTCCCTTAAATGGCATATGCCGAGCGAATCTCTACCCGTATACGCTTCTATCTATCTAGCAATCTATGTGTTGGATTCCAATGTAACACAGTTTATAAAGTGAAACAATCGCTGGAAACGCCTTGCAAATGTAAAATTTTATACCTAAAAAAGACGGTTTGACAGGCTTTTGCGGCTTTTGACAAAACTGCCTCTATTCCTCATCCCTCTGCGTTCCTCCGCTCTTTCCACGCCTCCGTTCATACGAATCCAGCCGCATTCGGTTAATAGAGAGGCGTAACCTATTGACAGAAGAAAGAGAAGCGGCAGACCTTCAAGAGTCTGCCGCTTCTGGTTGATTCCCTATGCTTGAAGAAGGGGCCCTTACTTCTGCAGCTGCAGAAGCTCCGCGCTGCGTTGGGTATCCCGTTCCAGGATCGGTTTCAGGTACCGTCCGGTATAGGATTCCTGCACCTTCACGATCTGCTCCGGCGTGCCGGTAGCAATGATTGTGCCTCCCCCGCTGCCGCCTTCCGGACCGAGGTCGATAATATAATCGGAGGTTTTGATGACATCCAGATTATGTTCAATGACCACAACCGTTTCACCGGAGTCCACAAGACGCTGGAGTACGGTCAGCAAACGGTCAATGTCATCGACATGGAGGCCGGTGGTCGGCTCGTCCAGAATGTAGATCGTCTTGCCGGTGCTGCGCCGGTACAGCTCGGAAGCGAGCTTGACGCGCTGAGCTTCCCCGCCGGACAACGTCGTGGCAGGCTGTCCCAGCTTCACGTAACCCAAACCTACATCAAGCAAGGTTTGCAGCTTGCGGTGGATTTTCGGAATGTTCTGGAAGAAATCCGTTGCATCCTCGATCGTCATTTCCAGCACATCGGCAATGCTTTTTCCTTTATATTTCACTTCGAGCGTTTCGCGGTTATAACGTTTGCCTTTGCAGACCTCGCAAGGCACGTAAATGTCCGGCAGGAAGTGCATTTCAATCTTGATGATGCCGTCGCCGTTGCAGGCCTCGCAGCGCCCCCCCTTAATGTTGAAGCTGAAGCGGCCTTTCTTATAGCCGCGCACCTTGGCCTCGTTCGTCTGAGAGAACAGATCGCGGATATCGTCGAACACGCCGGTGTAAGTCGCCGGATTGGAGCGCGGCGTTCTGCCGATCGGAGACTGGTCAATGTCGACAACCTTCTCCACATGCTCCAGACCCCGAATTTCTTTGTATTGACCCGGACGGATCTTCGCTTTGTTCAGGTCACGGGCCAACGTTTTATACAAAATCTCATTGACCAGCGTCGATTTGCCGGAACCGGATACGCCGGTCACGGACGTGAACACCCCGATCGGGAACTTGACGTTGATGTTCTTCAGGTTGTTCTCCTTCGCGCCGCGGACCTCAATCCAGCGGTTATCCGTCTTCCGCCGTTCCAGCGGCACCGGAATAAATTTCTTCCCGCTCAGGTATTGACCGGTGAGCGATTTCGGATCGTCCATAACCTCCTGCGGTGTGCCTTGTGAAATGACTTGACCGCCATGAATACCGGCGCCGGGACCAATGTCGATAATATAATCGGATGCCAGCATCGTATCTTCGTCATGCTCGACCACAATCAGCGTGTTGCCGAGATCACGCATTTGCCCGAGCGTGGCAATCAGCTTGTCGTTATCCCGCTGATGCAGTCCGATGCTCGGCTCGTCCAGAATGTACAGGACACCCATCAGTTGAGAGCCGATCTGCGTCGCCAGCCGGATGCGCTGGGCTTCCCCGCCGGACAAGGTGCCTGCTGCCCGGCTCATCGTCAGGTAATCCAGACCGACGTTGACCAGGAAGCCGAGGCGGCTGTTGATTTCTTTGAGAATCAGATTGGAGATGGCCCGGTCCTTCTCGTTCAATTCCAGGCCGTTAAAGAAATTCATCGCATCGCCAATTGATAAATCCGTCACGTGAGCAATGTTGGCAGAACCGACCGTTACGGCCAGCACTTCTCTTTTCAACCGGTGGCCTTTGCACGTCTCGCAGGGTTTGGCTGCCATAAATCCTTCAATATATTCACGGATGCCTTCCGAACCGGTTTCGCGGTAACGGCGCTCCAAATTGTTAACGATCCCTTCGAACGTCACGTAAGCATCTTTGCTTTGTCCGAAATCGTTCGTATAGCGGAAACGGATCTTCGTCTGTCCCGTTCCGTACAGCAGCACCTTCATCTGCTCCTTCGACAATTCCGAAACCGGAACGTCCATCGGGATGCCGTAATGCTCGGCGACCGATTTCAGGAACTGCGGATAATAGTTGGAGTATCCGCCGGCCCACGCTTCAAATGCACCTTCCTCAATGCTTTTGCTGTTATCGGGAACGAGCAGGTCCGGGTCGATGACCATTTTGACGCCGAGGCCGTCACAATCGGGACAAGCCCCGAACGGGCTGTTGAAGGAGAACATCCGCGGTGCCAGCTCCTCCATGCTGAAGCCGCAGATCGGACAAGCATAATTGGAGCTGAAACGCAGCTCTTCCTGGCCCATGACGTCAACCAGAAGCTGACCTCCGGACATTTTCAGCGCGGTTTCGATGGAGTCGGCCAGCCGGGAAGCTACGTCCTCTTTAATCACAATCCGGTCAACCACTACTTCGATAGTATGTTTCTTGTTCTTCTCCAGCTCGATGTTCTCCGACAGGTCGCGGATTTCGCCGTTCACGCGAACGCGGACGAAACCCTGCTTGCTGATCTCCGTGAACAAACTTTTGTGTTCGCCTTTGCGGCCTGAAACGACCGGAGCCAGAATCTGCAGGCGGGTCTTCTCCGGATACTGCATAATCCGGTCCACCATCTGTTCAACGGTTTGAGACGTAATCTCAACCCCGTGATCCGGACAGTGGGGTTTACCGATCCGCGCAAACAAAAGGCGCAAGTAATCATAGATTTCCGTTACTGTACCGACCGTAGAACGCGGATTACGGCTCGTTGTCTTCTGGTCGATCGAGATAGCCGGGGACAACCCTTCAATCGAGTCTACATCCGGCTTCTCCATCTGGCCGAGAAACTGGCGGGCGTAAGCGGACAAAGATTCCACATAGCGGCGCTGCCCTTCCGCGTAGATGGTGTCAAAGGCGAGGGACGATTTGCCCGAGCCGCTGAGACCGGTAATGACGACCAGCTTGTCGCGCGGAATGGTGATGTCGATATTTTTCAAATTGTGGGCTCTTGCGCCCTTCACAACGATATTCTCAAAAGCCATGCTTCCTTTATCCTCCTTATTCCGCCTTCAGTTCCAGCATAGCGTCACGCAGCTGCGCGGCCCGTTCGAACTGCAGATTCTTTGCGGCTTCCTTCATTTCGGCCTCGAGCCGTTTGATCACGGCTTCGCGGTCGCGTTTGCTCATCTTCTTACCCGCTGCGTCCGGCAGATAATCCTCTTTGCTCTCCGCTGCTTTCGTCGCTTCGATCACGTCACGCACTTTCTTGCGGATCGTCTGCGGCGTAATGCCGTGTTTCTCGTTGTAGGCCATCTGAATGCTGCGGCGGCGTTCTGTCTCTTTGATCGCTTTGTCCATGGATTCGGTGATTTTGTCCGCGTACATAATAACGCGCCCATCCGAGTTCCGCGCGGCCCGGCCGATCGTCTGGATCATGGATCGTTCGGAGCGCAGGAACCCTTCCTTATCCGCGTCCAGGATAGCCACAAGCGAAACCTCCGGCAGGTCAAGGCCTTCCCGCAGCAGGTTGATGCCGATCAATACATGATAGACGCCAAGCCGCAAATCCCGCAGCAGCGCCATCCGTTCCAGCGTTTTGATATCGGAGTGCAGATACCTCACCTTGATGCCGATCTCTTTCAGGTAATCCGTCAGATCCTCGGACATCTTCTTGGTGAGCGTCGTCACCAGCACCCGCTCATCCTTCTCGATTCGGTCGCGGATCTCCACGATCAAATCGTCGATCTGTCCCTTGGTTGGGCGAACCTCGATAATCGGATCCAGAAGTCCTGTCGGACGGATGATCTGCTCGACCACTTCCGGCGTATGCTCCAGCTCATAAGGTCCAGGTGTCGCTGACACGTAAATGATCTGGTTGACCTTCCCTTCAAATTCCTCGAATTTGAGCGGACGGTTATCCAGCGCCGAAGGCAGACGGAAGCCATGCTCGACGAGCACCGTTTTGCGCGCCTGGTCACCGTTGTACATCGCCCGGATCTGCGGCAGAGTCACGTGGGATTCGTCAATCACGACCAGCATATCGTCCGGAAAATAATCCAGCAGCGTATAAGGCGTAGCTCCACGCTCGCGGAAGGTCAGCGGTCCCGAATAGTTCTCGATGCCCGAGCAGAAGCCAACCTCCTTCATCATCTCGATGTCATAACGCGTGCGCTGCTCCAGGCGTTGGGCTTCCAGCAGCTTGCCCTTGCCCCGCAGCTCTTCCAGACGCTGCTCCAGCTCGCGTTCGATATTGACCAGCGCCACCCGCATGGTCTCTTCCTGGGTAACAAAGTGAGATGCCGGGAAGATCGCAACATGATCGCGCTCGCCAATCAGCTCGCCGGTCAGCACGTCGATTTCGGTAATACGTTCAATTTCATCGCCGAAAAATTCCACCCGGATCGCATGCTCACTCTTCGAGGCCGGGAAAATCTCGATCACATCGCCGCGGACACGGAACGTGCCGCGCACAAAATTGATGTCATTGCGCTGATACTGGATGTCAACGAGCCGCGACAAAATCTGATTTCTCGGCTTCTCCATACCGACCCGCAGCGACAGCAGCAGGTTGCCGTATTCCACCGGAGAACCGAGGCCATAGATGCAGGATACACTGGCTACGATAATGACATCGCGGCGTTCAAACAGCGAGCTGGTCGCCGAGTGCCGCAGCTTGTCGATTTCCTCATTAATACTGGAGTCCTTCTCAATATAAGTATCGGAAGACGGAATATAGGCTTCCGGCTGATAATAATCGTAGTAGCTGACGAAATAATCCACCGAATTGTTCGGGAAAAATTCCTTGAACTCGCTGGCCAGCTGGGCTGCGAGCGTCTTGTTGTGAGCAATCACCAGCGTCGGACGGTTCAGCTTGGCAATCGTCTGGGCGATGGTAAAGGTCTTGCCTGTGCCTGTTGCGCCGAGCAGTGTCTGATGCTTCTTGCCTTGTCTAATGCCTTCCACCAGCTCTTCAATTGCCTTCGGCTGATCGCCTTGAGGCTGAAATTCGGAAACCAGCTCGAATTTCTGGTTACTGACGACAATATCACTCATTGTCCAACATCACCCTTATCGTCTAAAATGGGAACTATGATTCTTTCTATATGTCAACAAGCTGCATGATTCGATATCATTCGATAGGTTCCAAGTCCAATCAAAATGTTTGGTATGCAACAAAAACGGGTAACCTTCGCCGATAAAAGGGTTAGAAGGCAACTCCGTTTCTGCATCTATCATTATATACCCGGTCTGTACCCGCCATCCTATAAGAATGCGTGTTCCCATGTATTATAACTGTTTCATGGAATGGATGCAAACGGAAAGTCCAGGCAGACGGCCTGATTACCGTCCCCAAGAATAAGGAGTGAGGACTGACGATGGATTTTATAACGATTATAGGTATTTTAATAGGAATTGCTGCCGTAGTAGGAGGCTTTCTGTGGGAAGGCGGCCATATGGGCGGCCTTCTGCAGGTTACAGCAGCGCTGATTGTATTTGGGGGAACAGCAGCAGCCGTCATGGTCAGCTTCTCCCCGGCCAAGCTGAAGACAATCCCGAAGGCGCTGGCGTTCGCCTTTCGTTCGCGGCGTCATGATTCGGAAGCCCTGATTGAAGATATTTCCAATATGGCATCCATTTCCCGGCGCAGCGGCCTTCTGGCGCTGGAGCGTCAGGGGGAAGCGCACACGGACCCTTTCCTGCGCGAAGGGGTGCAGCTTGTGGTAGACGGGACGGATCAGCCGCTCGTCAAGGAAATCATGGAGCTCGAGATCGACGCCCATGAAAGCCGCTGGGAAGGTTTCGCCAAAATCTTCGAAGCAGCCGGCGGTTATGCGCCAACGATGGGGATCATCGGCACCGTCATGGGCCTTATCCATGTGCTGGGCAGCCTGCAGGAGCCGACCGACCTCGGCCCGTCCATCGCGCTTGCTTTCACTGCAACCTTGTACGGCGTGGCCAGCGCGAATCTGATATTCCTGCCGATTGCCTCCAAGATCAAATCCCGCAGCGAAGAAGAGGTTCAGCGCATGGAGATGATTACGCTTGGCGTGTTGTCCCTGCAGAACGGCGATCATCCGCTGCTGCTCCGCAAGAAGCTTGAATCGTTTGCGGCAGGGCCGCGCGAGGCGGACAAGCCCGACAGACGGCGGCTTGACCAGGAAGCCGAGGACAGCTTATGAGACAGCGCGCCAACCGGAAGCGCAGCGGCGGCGGAGAAGGCAAAGACCGGTGGATGATTACGTACGCCGACCTGATTACGCTGCTGCTGATCTTCTTTGTCATCATGTATGCGATGAGCCGGCTTGATACGGAGAAATACAAAAGCGTCTCCCAATCCCTGCAGCTTACGTTCCACAACAGCAGCGGCGGCAAATCGGTTCTGGAGGGAAATCCGGGCCTGACGGGTTCGGATTTCCCGAACGGGGCCGACCATCCGGCGGCCAGCCCGGCCCCGTCCGATTCGCCCGCTCCAAGCGAGCCTGACAGCGGCGGCAAGTCAGCCGCCGGCGATACGCCTTTGACGGACCGGGAGCTGGCCTTCCGCAAGCAGGAGGAGCAGCTGGCCAATCTGATGAAAATGATTCAGCAGTATGTGCAGGAGAACCATCTGGACAATCAGATTTTTGTAACCGATAAGCCACAGGGCATCGCTATTACGCTCAGCGACCAGTTTCTGTTTGATACCGGCAAAGCGGCTTTGAAGCCGGGTTCTGAGAAAACCCTGTCCAGGCTGGGCAGCTTGTTCAGCAAGCTGGACACCAAGATCAGCATCGAGGGACATACCGATAGCCTGCCTATCGTGCATTCTTCCCAATATAAAGACAATTGGGAGCTTTCAGGGGCACGGGCTTTGTCGGTGCTCCGTTATTTTATTGATACTATGCATCTGGATGCAGACCACTTCCAATATGCAGGTTATGCGGATACTCACCCCGCAGCCGACAACTCGACCGCGGCCGGCCGTCAGAAGAACCGCCGCGTGGAAATTACCGTGCTGCGGCAGCTGCAGCAGTGACGAAGATTTTTGGTGCGGCCTATTTGTGCGGCCTAGTGTTAACATACAAAGGCTGCCCAGGTCATTCGAATGACCTTGGGCAGCCTTTTATTTTTCCATACTCCCCGTCCCTATAAAGCCTACTCTTCCATCAAATCCATAACCTCTGCTATGTCTTTGTTTAATGAGGCCATCACACCGGGATATTCGGATCTCGCAACAAAATCCTGCGGATAACTGGCGATGTTGTACAAAGTCACATCCGCTGATCTGCCCCGGGATTGGGGTCCCCGCCAGTCCGGTTTTCCATTTCCCTTGTTATATCCTTTTATTCTTCTCAGCTGAACTTGCCGAAGGTTACAAATTCATTAACCGGCTTGCGATAGCCGCGCGGGCGCTGTTTGGACGTATCCTCTTTGCCCAAAGTAATCATGAGCACCGGCACCAGGTGATCGGGAATGTTCAGAATTTCCTTCACCTTGGCCGGATCAAAGCCGATCATCGGACAGGTGTCCCAGCCCCGGTCTTTGGCGATCAGCATAAACAGCATGGCCGATAAGGAAGCATTCCGCACCGCTTCCTCGTGGGCGAAGTCACTGCCGCGCGATTCGTAAAGGTCCTCGACCATTTTCAGCATCATATCGTAATCGAGCTGGCTGAGCATCCCCAGATTCAGCATGCCGCCGTAAATCTCTTCGCCTTTCTTGTGGGCCTCCAAATCGCCGAGCACGATAATGGCTGCCGAGGACATAACCACTTTATGCTGTCCGAAGGCTGCTTCCTTTAACTGGAGCTTCAATTCCGGATCGGTCACGGCCGCATAATGCGTGTGCTGGAGGTTATAGCAGGAAGGCGCAAAGCTCGTCATGCGGAACATTTCCGCGAGCTCCTGCTGGCTGATCTCCACATCGGTCTGAAATTTCATGGCCGAACGCCGCGATTTGACTAATTCATCAAAATTGCTCATATTCTTCTCTCCCTTTTTGATGTATGTTCTATGTAAGTGCTCTTTATTAACATTTTTCAGGCGGCTCTATATCCGGAGCTTGTCTATATCATCGGTAATGAGGTTCCGAAAATGAAGTACCTAACCAAATTATAGTTAAAGACTTGAAAAAGTAAATCGTTTTCTTCATAGTTAAGGAAATCGACACATCTTCGTCGCGGCCATTCATTCTTAATATTTCTTTGGGAGGGGTCTTTATGGCAGAACTTCGGGTGCTGGAGACCGGAGAGCTTCAGGAAGCCGCACAGCTTGCGGATCTGGTATTTCGTGATCAGGAACAGAAATCAATGGGAATAGCGTTTCCTTATATTTTTGCAGCGGAAGCTCCGGAATCATTGGGGGTATACGACCAGGGCAAGCTGGTTGCGTTCATGGGAATCGTCCCGGCCCGAATCACGGTAGGTCCTGCCGCGCTGCAGGTCTATTCCATCGGTTCGGTCTGCACGCATGAGGACGCTCGCGGCAAAGGTTATGCCAGCAAGCTGCTGGATCAGGCGATGAGCCATATGCGTGAGGCAGGAGCTTCACTGATGCTCGTATCCGGAGATCGTTCCCTGTACTTGCGGGCAGGTTGCCGGACGTTCGGCCAGATGCGGCAGTATGTGCTGACGCCGCCTACAGACGCCCTGCATATTCTTCATCATGAAATCAATGCTGAGGCAGCTTACCGGAGCAGACCGGCGGAAGCCAAAGATTTCTCGGCTATGGCCGGCCTCTATGCACAGGAACTCACGCACTACGATTTAAGTCTGTACGATCTGTCCAGGCTGATTCAGGCCGAACCGCTGGCCAGCTGCTATAAGCTGTCCCACCGCACCTGGATTGCCGAGCGGGAGAATGGCGAAGCCGCCGCGTTTGCGGTGATCGGCGTTCCTTACGGCGAGCACGTAACCGCTGCCCCCCTAGTCATTGAAGCGGCCGGTGAGCCTGCGGCCATCGCGGCTTTATGTTTGAAAGCGATGACGGAGCATGGGCTCAAGTCGCTGAAGTTCCCGGTGGGCCTGCACCGGTTGGAGTTGATTCAGGAGCTGGATCGGAGCGGCTTCGCTTCAGAAGCCCGTGCGAACGAAGGTACAATCAAAATCCTGGATCCGGCCAAACTCTGGCAGCAGCTGCTTCCTTATTTGACGGATAAAAATCCGGGCGCCGCCCGAATTTCGGTCACGGCTTCAGCGGACGAGACGTCGGCAGCGCTGCTGTTAGACGGGCAAACGGCAGCTGAGCTGAGCACCGACCAATTAAGTGCCATGATCTTCCAGAAAATGGATGCAGAGGATGGCTTCAAGCTGCCGGATGAACTGCAGAAGCGGCTGGAGGGCGCGTTCCCGATTCCGTTCCCGTTCACCGGTGGACTTTATTACATCTAAGTTAACAATAACCGCCGATAAAAGAACTGCTGCCCGCCTTGCAGTCGGCCCTGCAGTGCAGGCGCGGGCCTATGACAAAGAGGCTGAAGCTCCCGTTAATGGGGGCTTCAGCCTCTTTGGTGTTCAGCCTGAAAGGTACTATATTACGTTAACGACGCCTGCATCTTCCCATATCTCCCACGTTATAAACGCTGTTCTTGGCTCCAGCGCCGAGCAGGAGAACGACAGCAGAGCCTGTCCTCTTTATAATTCGGCCGGCTTCTCTTGAGCGCGCCCCGAACGGCCTTGCGAGCCGCGGTCGCTGCGCGGCTCCGCACTGCGCTTGGGCGCAAGCAGCCCAAGCAGCGACACCGCCCCTGGCCGGACCACGGCCGGGGCGTCTTCGTCGGGCGCCAGCACCACGCCGAGCTGGTGGTGCTCGCCCGCATAGATCGCACGCTGCGCGAATTTGATCTCCCCGGCGAGATTCAGCACCTCAAGCTTGCAGAACGCCGGGTTCATCCGCAGCGCCTCGTGCAGCTCCTCTTTCGTGTTGACGGCTGCGCCGTTCACACGGGCAATCGTTTCGCCCGCGGCAATGCCCAGCTCCTCTGCCGGACTGCCCGGCAGGACG
The DNA here is from genome assembly GCF_001685395.1 of Paenibacillus yonginensis. Lineage (NCBI taxonomy): Bacteria > Bacillati > Bacillota > Bacilli > Caryophanales > Paenibacillaceae > Paenibacillus > Paenibacillus yonginensis. The sequence goes on from NZ_CP014167.1 coordinate 3,711,492, forward strand.
GCGAGCACCTTGAGCCCGCGGTCCGGATGAACAAAAAACGGGCTGCGATTCTGCTCCTCGAACCGGCTGTACCAGATCAGGCCTTCGTGCAGCACGAAAGCCAGCAGCGCGGCAGCCAGCGTAAATCCGCTGAACCAGCGGGCCAGCAGCGCCGCGCCAAGCACCAGCAGGCCGTAAAACAGCAGTCGGCTGGAGGTCAGCTTGACTTTGGCTTTCGGCAGCAGGCTGGTCGTCATCTCCGAGAAGCCGATCATAACCGGCAGGCCGGCAAGCGCAAAACCCCCGAGCCAAGCGTCTCCGCCAAATACGGGCGTCCAAGGAAGGACGCTGCCTGTGGTGTGTGCCGGGATTAGCAGAAACAGCGGAACCGGCCAGAGGCTTTGCATTTGATAACCGCCGACCGGGCGGCCTCTCTTCCCTTCATAGAACAGCGGTCCTGCAAAAGAAGCACCCTGCCAGCGCACCAGCAAGGCTTCCGCGATATGCAGCAGCCCCGCCAGCGCCAGCAGCGCCGGCACATTCAAATCCCGAACAGCCCCGAGCAGCTCGGCGCCGAATCCGCTTGCCGGTCCCTCCGGCAGCCGGTTCACCACGAACTGGATGACGCCAAGCAGACCGGCCGCATAAGCGAGACAAAGATAACGGACTTTAAACAGCATCAGCAGGATGGACGCTCCCCAGATGAGCAGTACGCCTTCCATGCTGAGATTCATACCCAGAAACAAAGAAACCATAGAAACGCCGATACCGGCCAGCAGCCCGCCGAGAAAGGTTCTCCACGTTTGCAGTCCCCAGCGGTTCAGCCGCACATGGAACAGCTTCCGCTCCAGCAGGACCTGTCTGCGGTATTGCAGCGCAATTAAAATAATCGAAATATAATAGAACGGCTGCAGGAGCAGTTCGGCTCCGGCTTGTGCAAAGTTGGATAGCCATTCCATAAGAAGATCCAAAGCGATCACTCTCCTTTAGCTTGTTGAACATTCCCTGCTCTCAAGAAAAAAGGAAGGCTGCTTTCCAGCCTTCCCAGCTTGATTCTTTTATTTCGACGCCGAAGTGCCGATTTCCTTCCGGATTTCTTCGTACGCGCGGTTCAGCTGCGCATCGTTCACCGGGTCGGCGATTTTCTGCACCAAAGCGGCTTCGAGCTGTTCGGCCGTCTGCTTGTCGATGCTGCCGCTTTCGGTCAGCTTGTGGTCCACCTGGAACTGCTTGACCGCGGCTACCGTCTCTTTGCTAAAATAGCCGTCGTCGCGGCCCGGCTTATAACCAAGCCCCAGCAGCATCGTCTGCGCGCTCTTCACATCGTCGCTGTTGCTGTCATAGCTGAGCGAAGTATCCTTGTTGATTGGCGCCACAGAGAAATAAGCAGGCTGATCAACGGCAATATCCGGTTTGATTCCCTTCTTGTGAATCCATTCTCCGTTTGGCGTCAGCCACTTGGCCATCGTGATCTTGATCAGGCTGCCGTCGCCGAATTCCTTGTCATAGCTCTGCTGCACGGTCCCTTTGCCGTAAGTGGTCTCGCCGATCAGCTTCGCCCCGGCGGACTCTTTCAGTGCGCCTGCCAAAATCTCGGAAGCGCTGGCGCTGCCTTTATTCGTCAACACGACAACCGGATAAGCTTTGCCTGTGCTGGAACCGGTCGAAAGCATTTTCTCACGCTGGCCGGCTTTGTTCTCCACCTGCACAATCGTTTTGCCTTTCGGCACCAGCAGGCCCGCCATATTCTCTACAACGGACAACACGCCGCCCGGATTGTTCCGCACATCAATGACCAGACCTTTCATGCCCTGGCTCTCCAGCTTGGTCAGCTCATCTTTGAAACGCTGATCCGTGTTCAGCGAGAACTCGGTCACTTCAATCAAGCCGATCTTATCGTCCGTCATTTTGGCGTAGACGGTCTCCAGTGCAATATCGTCCCGTTTGATAGTAAAAGTCATCGGCTCAGACGTTCCGCTCCGCTGCACTTTGATCTCTACGCTGCTGCCCTTCGGCCCGCGGATTTTGGCAACCGCTTCATTCAGGCTTAAGCCTTCCAGCGATTCGCCGTTCACCGACAGAAGCACGTCTTTGGCCCGGATGCCCGCCTGCTCGGCCGGCGAACCTTTGATCGGCGATACCACAACCACTTTGCCGTTCTCCAGCGATACCTCCGCCCCTATTCCAGAGAAGGAGCCTTGAATCTGCGAATTAAATTCCTGGGCCGTCTCTTTGCTCATATAAGAGGAAAAAGGATCGTCCAGCGCGTTCATCATCCCCTGGATCGCCCCGTCTACCAGCTTGGTTGTATCCACGTCCTGATAATAATTCTGTTTGACCAGCTTCAGCGCGGTCTCAAGCTTGCTTAAATCCGCTTTACTGCTGCCGGACTGGCCGGATGACAGCTCAGACAGCAGGCCTGCCGTCGAAGCCCTGCTCTCGCCGGCCGCAAAATTCAGCTGCCCGGTAAAGAGCAGGGTCAATACGCTGCTGCCAAGCAGCGTTACGAGCATCAGCAGGATCACCGTCTGTTTCTTGAACATCAATCATGCACCGCCTTTTTGTTGTTCAGCTGTAACCTGTAACCGGAAGGACCGGTTCATGATCACCGATTGTTCAGAAACGGATGCCCCTCCCAAAAAAAGCCTTGGAGAAGCATCCGTCCCACAATTATCCATTCTATTGTATTATATGTTCGGCTTGTCCGAAATATTTACCGGATTATAATAGCTGTTTCCGTTTAGTAAGCCAGGAATGGCATTGGGTCGGTTGGTTCACCGTTTACGCGAACCTCGAAATGAAGATGCGGTCCGGTCGACTGGCCTGTGTTGCCGGATTCGGCAATCACCTCGCCACGTTTGACCGTGTCGCCTTTTTCTACCTTGAATTTGCTTAGATGACCGTAAATCGTCCATGTATTATTGCCGTGGTCAACGATCACTGCATTGCCGTAGCCGCTGTACCATTCCGCCAGCACTACGACGCCGCCTTCGGCAGCATGAACGTCCGTTCCGATCGGCACGGCAAAGTCCACACCGGCATGCAGCTTCTTCACGCCGGTAATCGGGTGAATCCGATAGCCGAACGGCGAAGAGATACGAGCATGTCCAACAGGCAGACCGAGCGAGCCGTCTCCGGTAGCATAATGCGACGAGGCAGGCACCTCTGACGCTTTCTTGGCTGCCGCTGCTTTAGCCGCCTGCTGCTTCTTATAAGTATAGATCTGCTCGGCACGGATTTTGTTCTTCTCTTTCTCAAGCGCCGCCTGCTTGGTGACGAGCTCGACGAGAATTTTGTCCTGCTCGGCGCTGATGTCGTCATTCTCCTCAACTTCATCACTGTACTGGGCAATCAGCTGCTGCTTCTCCTGCTCCTTGTCGGCCAGCACCTGCTTGCGGGATTCGGCTTCCGCATACAGCTTCTTGGTTTTGGCATACCCGGCTTCAAGCTCCTTCTGTTCCTGGAGCACCAGTTCCTTGTCTTTCTTGTGTTCCTCGAGCAGCTGTTTGTCCTGGTTAGCGATCGCCGTCAGCGTGTCGATCCGGTCCAGGAAGTCGGAGAAGCTGGTCGAAGACAACACAACATCCAAATAAGAGACGGCACCGTCTGTATACATCAGCCGAACCCGGTTGTCGAGCAGCTTGCTGCGTTCCTGAATCCGCTGCTCGGTTTCGTCCAGCTCTTTCGCCGTTTGGCGCAGCTGGTCTTCTGCATCGCTGATCTCCTTGGATATGCCAGCCAGTTCATTGCTCACTGTTTTGATTTGAGCAAGCAGGTCGTTTAAGTAATTCGTATTCTTATTGACGTAGTGCTGGGCGATTTGACCCTGCTTCTCAGCCTGGTCCTGCTTCGCCTGAGCCTGCTTCGCCTGCTCCTTGAGCGCTTTAAGCTCCTGATCAATCTGGTCGATGCTTCTCTTAGCTGCAAAACTTTGGGCAGGCTGTACCAGCCCTATGGCCAAAACGATAACGGCAACGACAGAAATCCACTTTTTCAATATCTAATTCTCCGTTTCTGTATCAGTTTGACTTTCCGGCATGGACTAGAGGCCGATTAGAACCGCTCCGATGTCGAATGTTCTGCTAACCAAAGACCTCTACTCGCTTGATATTCGATAACAGTGAAATTACAATAGCTAACTACACCTTCAAGAACTTACGGATCGACACGGTACTGCCCCAAACGCCGATCAGAACGCCCAGCAGGACGAGAAGTCCGCCAAGCGGATAACCGAACTGCCGCAGCGGGACAAGGCGGAAATTAAGCGTTACATCAAAGCCGATCGTATTCTCAAGCGTCTGGTACCCTGCAAAGAGCAGAGCTGCGGTAACAAGGGAGCCGATCAGGCCGATCAAGGCCCCTTCCACAAAGAAAGGCCACCTGATGAACGAATTGGTTGCGCCGACCAGCTTCATGATGCCGATCTCCCGGCGCCGCGCCAGAATGGTTACACGAATCGTGTTGGAAATCAGGAACATTGCCATCAATCCCAATCCGGCTACAAAAGCAAAACCGATATTGCGGATAAGCCGCGTTACTTTAAACAGCTTCTCAACGGTTCCTTTGCCATACCTAACCTTATAGATCGGCTGCTGGTCGGCGCTGTACTGCTTGTTCAAATCCTGAATCTTGCCTGCCACAAAAGAGACGGTAGACGGCTCGATAACCTCCACTTTGAGAGTATCGGGGATCGGATTCGTCTCCTCTGTGTAGCCTTCGAGCAGATCGTTGCCGTCCGCGCCCAGCTTCTCGCGAAGGTCCTTCAAGCCTTGCGCCTTATCCACAAAGGTTACCTTGCTGACCTCAGGCATGCTTTCAATCGCGGTTTGCAGCTGCTGGCGCGTGGTGCCGTCTACTCCCGTGTTGAGGAAAGCACTGATCTGCACCTGGCTGTCAGCCTCATCCGCAAACGAATTGACGTTGATCACCAGCAGGACGAACACCCCGAGTATAAATAATGAAACAATAATGGACGTAATGGAGGCTACGGACATCCAGCCGTTGCGGAATACGTTCTTCATCCCCTCCCGCAAATGCCGCAAGAAGGTTCTAAAAGTCATAACCGTATTCTCCTCTCGCCTGGTCGCGTACGATGTTGCCATGCTCAATGGCGATAACCCGTTTGCGCATGGTGTTAACGATATCTTTGTTGTGGGTAGCCATCACAATGGTTGTTCCCCGGAAATTGATCTCATCCAGGAGCTGCATGATCTCCCAGGACGTCTCGGGATCAAGGTTCCCGGTAGGCTCGTCCGCAATGATTACGGTCGGATTGTTGACGATTGCGCGGGCAATCGCCACGCGCTGCTGCTCGCCGCCTGAGAGCTGGGCCGGCAGGCGGTTCGCTTTATTCTTGAGGCCGACCAGATCCAGCACCTCCAGCACCCGTTTGCGGATGATCTTCTTCGGCGCTTCGATCACCTCAAGCGCAAAGGCCACGTTCTCGTAAGCCGTCATCTTGGGCAGAAGCCGGAAATCCTGAAAAATAACGCCGATATTGCGGCGGACGTACGGGATTTTACGCGGTTTCAGCTTGCCGATGTTAAACCCGCTTACCGAAATTTGGCCTTTGGTGGGTACTTCTTCTCTATAGATTAGCTTCATGAATGTCGATTTCCCCGCACCGGAGGGACCAACAATATAAACAAATTCGTTCCGGTCGATCTTAACAGAAATCCCCTGAAGCGCATGGGTTCCATTCGGATAAGTCTTCCAGACATCTTGCATTTCAATCACTGCATCACTTCCTAAATCTCGTTGGTATAAAAATAGAACGTAAAATGGCAACAGCTGTCTTTATACTTCGACACGATCCAGTCATTTCCTTTAAAAGACGAGTAATTTCATCAGCCTGATTTTTATTGTAACAAATTTGTTACCTTTTGAGTACCAAAATTTTTCCTGCTTTTCTTCCAATCCTTTGCATACATATAGAGAGACAAGGGTACAAACTGTTTCGGAAGAGAGGGACAGCCTGCCAATGAAGAATAAAAAGCTGCTGATTTATTCCTCCGCCTCCCTCCTGCTGGCCGCGGCCGCCTTGTGGGGAGCCCTGCTCCTTTATGCCGGACAAACCACCGTTCCGCGCGGCGTCACGATCGGCGGTCTGCCTATAGGCGGTATGGAGACCAGTCAGGTGACGAGCCTGCTGAACCAAGAAAAGCAAGCGCTGCTTCAACAGCCCATCCTGCTTGTCAGCAAGGAGCCGGCCCTATCTATTAAAGCAACGTGGGCGCGCAGCGGAATTCGCATAACGTCAACGGAACTGCTCCAGGCGCTCGCCCGGCTGCAGGAAGGAAACGTATGGGAGAAAGCGAAGTACCGTTATTCCTTCCAAACAAGCTGGGAACCCGAGCTCCATTTCGACGACTCCGTGCTGAAGAAAACACTGAACGAGGACTGGGAGACACGTCAATTCGGCGCGATGAAGAATGCCGAGCGGGTTATTAAACCCGGGGACCAGATCGGTTATATCCCGGAAGTGCAGGCGCTGCGGATCAATTGGGACCAACTGGGGAACGCGCTGCTCCAACGGGCCCCGCGCCTGTTCAGGACCAAGCCGGACAACCAGCCTGTGCAGATCGGGCTGCCGCTTGAAATGGCCTCCCCGCCCGTGACGGTCGCCAGCCTGAAGGCCCAGGGCGTTGACCGGCGGGTGTCCCAATTCACCACCCGGCTGACCGGCTCCTCCGGTCGGCTCCATAACGTCGATGCTTCTGCCAAGGTGATCGACGGCATGCTGCTTGCGCCGGGCGAGGTCTTCGACTACGGCGAGGTCATCCGCAAAGCGGAAAGCAAGTACGGCTTCTGCGAAGCACCGGTCATCATTCAGGGCCGCCTGGTTCCGGGGGTAGGCGGCGGGATCTGCCAGGTATCCGGCACCCTGTACGGGGCCGTGATCCGCGCCGGACTCGAAATCGTCGAGCGGCGCAATCACTCCAAGCCTGTCGGATATTTGCCCAAAGGACAGGATGCGACTTTTTCCACCGGCTACATCAACTTCAAGTTCAAAAACAACACAAACGGCTACCTGCTGATCAGCGCCAAAGCGGGGAACGGGGCTATGACCGTCAAGCTGTTCGGCAACCTGCCAAGCAATATTTATTACACCGTGCGTTCTCAAACCGTCAAGGTCTTGAATCCAGGGGTACGTTATATCAGCAATCCCGCTCTTCCCGCCGGTCTTCGCCAGACGCTCAAGCAGGGAACACCCGGCTACATCGTGGAGACTTACCGGATCAAGTGGACGGACGGCCAGCCGGGCAAAGAGGAGCTGCTGTCGCGGGACACTTACCCTTCGCAGCCTTCGCTGATAGCCGTGCACACGGCCGCCACCGATCCTGGAGCAGGGGCTGGACAGCAGCCCGGACCAAATATTATTGAAGATGGAGTTAAGCCATAGAACAACAGGGGGTCCAGAAGCGGGGCCCTCTTTTCGTTATTTGCCGGCCCCGGCTTCAATTTGCGCTTGATTTTCATTTAATTCACATTATAATGATCGTATATATCGGATTTAAAAATCGGGACACCATTCCCGCATTTCGGAATTAGAACAGGTGTAAAGAGAGATTATCGGATAGGAGTAGATTGATCATGAGCAGCACATCCCAGGCCTCCAACGCCGTAACGCAGACGCTGCCGACTCCGCCGGAGCCGCAGCATTTTCAGGACAGTCCTTTGTCCAAGGCCTTCTCCCAGCCGCTGATGCTGGGTTTATTTCTACCTTTGCAGACTGGGGGCTGGTCGCAATCCACCCTGCCGCGTGGAACGGATTGGTCCTTTGCATACAATTCACGGCTGACTCAGCAAGCGGAGAAGCTCGGATTTGACCTTGCCTTCGGCTTGTCCCAATGGCTGCCCAAAGGCGGCTTCGGAGGGGAGACCCATTACCGGGAGAACTTCCTCGATCCTTTCATTTCCGCCGTGGCCCTCGCCTCGGTGACGAAACGCATTCTGCTGATGGGTACGATCCATGTCCTCTACGGACCTTGGCACCCGATGCATTTGGCCAAGTTTCTGGCAACAGCCGATCATATTTCAGGCGGAAGATTCGGCGCCAATATCGTAACCGGCTACGCGGAGAACGAACCTTCCATGTTCGGCATGACCCGGACCGAGCACGATCGTCGTTACGCCCAATCAGCCGAGTTCACGCAAATCTGCAACGCCTTATGGGCAGGTGAAGACAACCTGACTTACAGCGGGGAGTTCTACTCCCTGGAAAATGCTTACGTCTCGCCGCGTCCACGCTTTGGACGTCCGGTTCTGGCTACCGCGTCGGGATCGCCGGCCGGCTTTGACTATGCATCCCGTTATTCCGACATCGTGTTCGTGTCCAGCCCTGCCGGGGAGCAGCTGGCCGAAGCGCTGCCGAAGCTGCCCGCCCACGTTGCCAAGGTTAAGGAGGCGGCCGCTGCAAGAGGCCGTCAGGTACGGGTTATTATCAACCCGACGATTATCGTGCGTCCGACCCGTGAAGAAGCCTTTGCTTATTACCAGTCGATCATGGATCATGCCGATCTGGATTCGATCCGCAGCTTCACGGCCCGCCACGCGGCCGGAGACAGCCAGTCCTGGCTGGAGCATTCAGCCAGAGGCCGCGCTGTCGGCGGACACCTGCACATCATTGGCTCGCCGGAGGAAGTTGCGGACCAGCTTCAGCAGCTGCATGCCACAGGCATCGACGGCATTCAGATCACCTTCTACGATTACGAACCCGAGCTGGCCTATTTCGGAGAAGCCGTCATTCCTTTGCTGGAGCAGGCTGGCCTGCGGCTGCCCGTGCCGCCGCCGATTGAGACTACGTAATGACACACCTCCCCACAGCATAAGCTAGCACCTGAAATAGACTGCCTTCTTTCCCGAGGGCGGTCTATTTTCTTTATGCTTGCGATTAATAGCCGCCACAGAAGTTAATGCTTAAAGAAGCAGCAGCGCAGGAAGAAGGGAGAGGACAGGATGATCAGACCCAAGATGCGTGCTCTTAAGGCAGTGGCGGTGAGAGTGGGAGTGGGAGTGGGAGTGGGAGTGGCGGTGAGAGCAGCAGCGGTAATGACGGCGGCGATGCTGCTTGTCTGCTGGCTGTCTGCCTGCAGCCGACAGCCAGCAGACAAGCAGACAGCCGGGGCCACAATCCCAGCCGCCTATCCGGCCTCCGTTCCGGCAATGGCCGGTCGGTCAGCTCCGGACCCGGCAGTTCCGGATCCGGAGCCTTCCTCTTTTGTGGAAGGCATTTGTGTAGACGTGCAAGCTCTGAATAACCCCTTGATGGATCAGGAGATGAAGGCTCTGCTTCATCAACTGATGAAGGCCGTGGTCGATAGGGACCAGGGCGCTTTTGCCCGGCTGTTCCCGGACAGCTCGACTGCCGAATATTACGCGGATGAGTTCACCGGTTCGGCCAGATTCCGTTTTGAACAAGTGGACTCTGGCGGAATTGAACGGGATGACGAAGGAAGAACCCGCATCCCTGTTCAAGGCGAGGTGTTACGCGACGGGCACATGGATGATTTTTTCTGGCTAGTATATTTCAAAAAGACCGTTCCCGGCGGCTGGAAACTGGTTGCCCTAGATTGAAGGACACAGATCAGCAAATAGGAAAGCGGAAGGTAAAGACCGCTCCCCCCTCCGGCCGGTTGCCGGCTGTGATCTGTCCGCCGCAGCGCTCAATGATGGCACGGGATATGGCGAGTCCGAGACCGTTCTCCCCTTTTCTCCCCTTAACGAATCTGTGAAACAAATGCGGAAGCAGTTCCTCGGGAATACCTTGTCCATCATCGCTAACAGCAACAACCAGGCTGTTCTCCTCACGCTCTACACCGATGGCGATCTTGCCGTTCGCATAACGGGCGGCATTAAGGGTCACATTCAGCAACGCTTGAAGCAATTTATCCCGGTCTGCCCATACCTCAAGCGGCCCGTTCTCCCCTTTGCCATATGCCACCTCCAACTGCAGACCCTTCGAAACCAGCATCGGATTGATTCGCTCAGCGGTCTCTTCCAACAGCTCCTCTATGCGCACCGGGGCGGGGTGAAAGATGTCCTCTTCACTGTCCAGCTTTGCAAGCAGCGTCATTTCCGATACGATCCGGGTCAAACGGCCGCTTTCGCTGAGAATAATATCAAGTCCCTTACGCATCTCTTCCCCTTCAAACACGCCGTCGCGAATCCCCTCCGTATACCCCGCAATGGACATCAAAGGTGTCTTCAGTTCATGGGAGGCATTCTGGAAAAAATGTTTCTGCACGCGGATATACCGGTCCAGTTCGACGGCCAGTTCATAGACGACCTTGGCTACTGCGCCAATCTCGCCTCCGGCCCTGACCCTGCTTACGTCCGAAAAACGGCGATCCTTCACTTTCTTCAGCTCTTCACGAAGCTCCATCAGAGGCCGGATCAATTGCCGGGTAATCACCAAGCTGAGCAACAAGACAAGCCCTACACCTACGCCAAGCACAATTAGCAGACGGACGAACAGCGTTCGCTCAAGCGCGTTCACCTTGCTGACCGGAGCAACGAGCGTCAAGGTGCCTTGAGGCAGCGGGCTAACATCGACAAGGTAACTGCTGTCTTTCCCCGCTTGCAGCGCTTGCAGCTTCTCACTGTTGATGAGCATTGGCTCGGCCGGATATGCTGCGGCGGAAGAAGCTCCCTCCGTTTGAGTCTGCAGAGGGGCGGAAGGGCCAGGAAGCGTCCCCGACAATACATGGCCGTCGTTATCGGCTACGATGGCCTGTACACCGGCTGCAAGCGGCACGCTGGGTACGGGTAAAGCCGGATCAGGTTGATAAGTTCCCTCCAGTGTTCCAGGTTTCGTGACGGGAGTCAGACTTGCCTGGTTCTGAATGTTCCCGGCAACGCTGGCGCTTAACGTCCTCATATCCTGCTTCTGCGCGTCGATCAAATGGTCCAGCAGGACAAAATGAATGATAATGGCCGTTGCTCCCAGCACAACGACCAGCAGCAGGCCAAACGCCAGATTAATTTGATGAACCAGCTTCATGGTTTGTCCCCTTCCTCCGCACGCAAGCGGTAGCCGTGGCCCCAGACCGCCTCGATCGGCAGCTGTTCGATTTTCTTGCGCAATCGTTTAATAAGATGGTCGACGGCCCGGTCGCTGCCGAAATAATCATCGCCCCAGACCAGCACCAGCAGCTCCTCCCGGGTGAAAGCCCGGTTCGGATGCTGGGCAAATACCTGCAGCAAAGCAAATTCCTTAAAGGTCAGATCGGCTTCCTTCTTGTCCCAGAAGGCACGCCGTTCCTCCGGATAAAGCTGCAGCGGACCGATCTGCAGGACGGTTTGAAGCGCAGACGAATCGGGTACCGCTGCAGACTGGCGTTGTTTATAGGAGCGCTGCAGGTGTCTTTTGACTCTGGCTACAAGCTCTCTTGGACTGAAAGGTTTGACCAGGTAATCATCGCTGCCCAGTTCTAACCCCAGAATTTTGTCGACTTCGCGGTCTTTGGCCGAGATGATGACGATCGGCACGTCCGCTTCTTCGCGGATGCGCCGGCACAGCTCGTACCCGTCCATTTCCGGCAGCATGATGTCCAGCACCCACAAATCCGGCGGGTCCGTACGCCAAAGCGTCCACGCTTCCTCGGCGGAAGACAGCCCGATCGTCCGGAAGTTTGCTTTGATTAAATAAGCTTCAACCAGGTTTCGTATATGTTGATCGTCGTCAACAACGGCGATGAAATAGTCTTCCATTGAGCTGACTCTCCTCTCTTCAGCTTCATTATACCAACCGCATCCGGCGGTGCGGACGGTGCCATTGTTTTTCCACAATTTCACCAATCCCGCGCCACAGCTGGGCAGTATCTTTAAACGTGTAAGGCCCATCCCAGTAGAAGGAGTGTTCAAACATGAACAGCAAACAGAAAGTCGTCTTCAAAAAAATCGCTTTGTCCGCTTTGATGATATCCGCTCTCGGCAGCGCCGCCGCCCTAGCAAATGCGGCTACTCCAACGCCTGACGCGAAGCCGGTCAAGCCCGTGCCCGTCACCACGCCTGGAGCGTTAGCGGTCCAATTGCAGGATCCTCTGGCTGTCGCCAAACAATATGCACCGGAAACCGTACCGGCTTGGGAAAAGCTCCTGAATGAATACGACGCGGCGATTGCTGACAACACGGCAAGCCTGGTCAGAGTACCATTCGAGACCTCAAGCGCTGTCCCCCAACCCGTAGCCGATCAAAATCCCGCGGTTATCCCTGTTCCAGGAGACTTTGAATTCAGCGGCATCGAGGTACAGGCAGGACAAGCGGCGCCTGTCGAAGGCGTTAAAATTGACACCTCTAAGCTTTCGGGTGTAACCCGGCCTGCGCCTGCAGTACCAGCGGCGGCAGGGCAAGAACCGGCCCCTGTGCCGGCTCAAGGCATGATCAGCCTTAACGTCGCAACCGGCGAAGTGAAGGAAGCGGCGCCAGCAGAAGACTCCTTGCTACAAAGACAAATCGACTTGTCCAAAGCCGTAGAGTCCAAAGATACCAGTTCGATTAAAGCCGCCTTGTCCAACCTGTTTGCCGCGTATGAAACTCAAATCAAACCATCGCAGGGAACGAAATAACCCGCAGAAACCAGAGAACTAGAGACTTGCAGAACTAGGGAATTGCAGAACTAGAGAACTTTGAGGATATATCAAAAGGTTGGATTTATCCCTCCGGAATCATAAAGGGCCTCATCTTCCACGATGCCGTGGGGATGAGGCCCTTTGGGGCTAGAATTAATGCATGGCCGAATATTCGCCCTGCTCCTGCTCAGGCTCCAGCTTGTCACGGCCCATGAAGAAGGCTGTAACCAGGGCCAGCGCCGCCGGGATGACCGCCCAGGCGAAGGTGTGCACAATCGAGGAGGATAACGCGCTTGTGATGCTCTCCAGCAGCTGATGTGGAATCTGGCTGCGCGTTTCGGGCGACAACAGGGTGTGCGGATCGCTCAGATCCAGCCCCGGCGGCAAGCCGCCGCCTGCTGCTCCGGCAGTTCCTGCAGCGCCAGCCGCTGCGTCCCCCGCACCCCCGGCACTGCCCGGGGCATCGGTGGCGGAACCGGCCAGCGCCTCCATTTTTCGGCTGAACAAATGGCTTTGAATAATGCCGAACACCGTGATGCCCAGCGTCATCCCGAGGGAACGCAGGAAGTTGAGCGTCGAGCTCGCCGTCCCCCGGTCTCTGGGAGAAACGGAGAACATCGCCGCGTTGCTGAGCACTGAGAAGGAGGCGCCGATGCCGAGTCCCACCAGAATCATGAAGGCACGAACCGTCCACAATCCGGTATCCTCGCCAAGCGTTGTTAACAGCGCCAGCCCGACAACGAGCAAAGCCAAGGTCGGCAGCATAATTGTCCGGTATTTCAGCTTGTTCATCAGGAAGCCGCCGGTGGAAGCTGTCAACACGGAGCCCACCATCATCGGCAGCAGGACAAGCCCGGAGTTGGTCGCCTTGCCGCCCAGCACACCCTGAATGAAGATCGGAATGTACAAGGACGCCGTCACAAACGCCGCACCGCTAAAGATAGCGATGACGTTGCTGGACCAGTAGATTTGTTTGCGGAACATCCGGAACGAAATGATCGGCTCCTTGGCTCTGAGCTCAGCCAGCAGAAACGCGGCGGTCAGCACCACGAACCCGCCCAGCAGGAGCATGATCTGCCAGGAATCCCAGGCAAACGTTTTGCCGCCCAGTTCAAGGCCGAACATCAGGCAGACGACTCCGCCGATCAGAGTGACGGCCCCTGTCCAGTCGATCTGCTGACGCTGATGCTGACGCGATTCTTTATAGAAGAAAGCGATAAACACAAATGCGATCAATCCAAGCGGCAAATTAATGTAGAAAACCCATTCCCAAGCCGCATATTCCGTCAGATAAGCGCCGAGCAGCGGTCCAAAAATACTCGAAAGCCCAAACACCGCGCCGAACAAACCGCCCAGCTTGCCTCTCGACTCCGCCGGCACGGCGTCAAACATGATGGTGAACGCGATTGGCACCAGCGCGCCGCCGCCGATGCCTTGAATTGCCCGGTAAATACTGAGCTGGACAATCGAAGTCGCCGTCCCGCACAAAGCCGAGCCCAGCATAAATACGATAATGCCAAATACAAAAAATCTCTTTCGGCCATACATGTCAGACAGCTTGCCGAAGATCGGCATGCCCGCCATTTCAGCCACCATGTAAGCCGAGGTTACCCAGACGAACTTATCCAGGCCGCCCAGCTTGCCGACAATGTCACCGATAGCCGTGGAAACAATGGTATTGTCCATCGAGGCCATCAAAATGCCAAGCAGCAGGCCTGCGAGCACAAGGCCCATGTTATTCTTTTTGCTTGCTGACACCAGGTCACTCTCCATTTCTTCTCTTTAATCATTTCTCAACTATTATAGCTGCGGAAATGCGAACATATAATCGGTCTCGGGACCGATCTCGAGCTGATCTTGGCTGATTCCTACACCCGGTTTTGCGAAGCAACCTCCGCACGTCCGTCCACCTCCAGCGAATCCCGGTATTCCACGCTGCCGATCCGGCAGCCCGGGCCGATTTCAACACGAATGCCGCGCACGTGCTCCGCTTCCGTATTTTCCAAATAAATATGGTCCCCTTCAATCAAAGCGGCCTGAAGCGAACCCGCCCCCATTTGCAGCAAATTGCCAAACGGAATGTTCGTTTTCGCTTTGACCGAAATGTGCGCGCCGCCGATCTCCCGAACCTGACTTGGCCCATGGAGCTTGATGTCGATCTCTTCCGCGCTGAGTACCCCTCCGGCGTTGATCTGGCCGCGCAGCTTGAACTCCTCCGCCTCGCAGCTTCCGGGTACGGTAAGTTCTCCTGTGATTTTGACGGTTTCGGCACGGATGCCAGGGGCCGCCTCTGCAGTCTCGTGTCCGGAGATGCCCGGTTCGGCGGAACCCTGCTGCGGAGCGTCCTTCTTTTTCAACTGGAGCGTCCCTGTCACTTTGATCTCCTCGGCGAGAAGTCCTCCATCCACTGTGGCTTCGCCCGTTATTTTGAACTGCTCGCATTCCATGTTTCCGAAGAAGTCCGCTTCACCCACAACCTTAACCTTGCCGTATTGCCCGCCCGACGAACTGCCCTCGCCAATGATATTTATATTGGACCTTTCCATCATTTAGCCCCTCCTTTCCGTTCTCTATACTTGCAGGCTTTGGCCGATGACCGTGTCGTCGTCCGTCTGCAGAGATTCCCTGTATTCCACCCGTCTGATTTTGCAGCCGCGTCCAAGGTAGACTCGTGTTCCCCGCACCGTATCGGCTTCCGTATCCTCCAGAAAAATATCATCGCCTTCAATCAGATCCACTTTCAGGCGCGGTCCGCCCATCAAGCTGAAGTTCTTCAAGAAACCGAACCCTCCCCCTCTTTCAATGCGCCGGACGTCGATCCGTTCGCAGCCGATTTCTTTCACCGTCGACAGAGAATGAAGCCGGATATCCACCGTCTCCGCGTTCAACAGGCCTTCCAGCTTGATATTGCCTTCCGTCTCAAAAGCTTCACACTGCACGTCGCCTTTCACAGTAACCTCGCCGCCAATGTTGATTTTGTCGCCTTGAAGCCGGCCTTCGATTTTGCTTTTGCCGTTGACGTCCAGATCCGTACAGCGGACTTCTCCTTTAAGGGTAAACATCCCGTCGATCCGGATCTCCTTCGACTCAACCGGTCCGTCTATGGTTCCCATGCCGTTCACCGTAATCTCTTCGGATTTCACGCTGCCTTTCATGCCGAGCGTCCCGTTGATTCTCAGACTGACGCAGTCCAAATCTCCGTTTACTTTCGCCATGCCGTCAATCCGCACATCGCGGTATACCCCGCCGGCCGTCGTGCTCATGCCCGATATGTTCAAATCATTGCGGACCTGCTTTGATTCCTGATTATTCATGGATTCTGCCTCCCGTATCTCCAATTAATAACTTCAGTTCTTCCGTAAAATGCTCAAGCGGCTTCTTAATAACCATCCTGGCTTCGCTGTCCGCAAAATAATCCGTACCGCCTGCAATCAGCAGGAACACCGGGACGCCCATCTTGCGAATCAGGACAAGTTCGCAGGGTTTGCCTGCAAACCGGCTGTAATGCGAACCCATGACCTCCAGCAGCATTCGGCCTTCCTCGCGGGTAATTTCACCGCCGCGCAGGAGTTTATCCAGCACATAAAGCTGCAGCGTCTGATCCAAATTGTAAAAGGGCGGCTCGCCATGGACTTCTTGATACAACAACAGCGAACCTTCCGAAACAATGTTTCGTTCGACAAGCTGCGCCCGATCCAGCTGCACTTCACCAAGTGCCGGAGAAAAAACATCCGCCAGCTCATCCAGCGATAACCCGTCTTTCATATTCAAAATCTTGTCGATTCTCGGCAATATCTGCTGTCTTGGGAAATACGTCTCCTGACCGGTAAAAGAAGATTTACGGATAAACCATTCCTCTGGAATCAGGTTTTTCCGCTTCCAACGGTACAGTTGGCCGTAAGATATCCCCGTCAGATCCAGCAGCTCTTTCTTCGAAATCAAATCTTCACTCATGGGTCGTGCCTCCTTGCTAATCTGAAAGTATCGTAACATAACATTGTTACGTTGTAAAGGGCGGGACGAAACAAACTTCCCTAATACGGCCCTTGTATTCAGATTTTTCTGACTCACTGCAAAAAAAAAGAAGCAGCGCCAGTTTCTCGCTCTTCTTTAAAATTCGTTAATTTCAGGTTCCGGCCGGGGGCCTACGATTTCCGGGATGAAACCGGCCCTTCTTGAAAGTGAGGATTCGCTTTACGCCCAATGCCGTCCGTCGCAGCTTTCAAACCGCAAAACAGCAGAAAATATATCGGCAGCGAATACCAGGAGCTCCAAAGATAGTCCATATATATATTCATTACCTTAGCTAACTGCTCAAGAACGCCCGCAAACACGATCGAAATTCCTGCCGCCGCAGCAGCAAAGGACTTCCACCGCTGAAAATACTGATAGGCCAGCATCGAAACAACGGCGATCATCCAATCGATACAAAACATCCTTGCTCCCCAAGGCAGCAGCATCCTCGGATAGTCCCACAACTGAAACTCACCCCCTATAGTATCTGCAAGTATACAGAAAATGAAGGCAATCAGTCCGTTAATAAGAATTAACATCAGATTGTCTTTTCTTAGACAACGCAGCCATATCAAGGTGAAGACGAGTGTACTGAGCAGCAGGAACAACCACTGCCAGGACATGAAAACTTCCGTTATCCAATAATCCCATCTGGCTCGGCTCAGCTGTTCCTGGAGTTCGTGAATCTGCCGCATATCCGCTTTATCCTTTTCCAAAGTTACATCTCCTTAACTTGGATGTTGTAACTCAGTATTTCCTTTGTTAAATTGATGTATCCCTGATCCTCGGTCTTTGTCTTGATTCCTCCAAACTTATCATTCATAGCCAAAAAAAGATAACGCCAAAAGAAAGGAGCCCTAACTTTCAGCGTTATCTCTAACAGACCTGCTTCAAATACTCACCTTCGCCTCAAACTCCTGCACCCAGCCTGCGGTTTCGGTCAGCTTGCTTTCGGCCCGGGCAATGGCGGCTTCCACCTGCGCGGTGGCCGTGCCGCCGTAAACGTTGCGGGCGTTCACGACCGTCTCCGGCTGGAGCACCTCATAGATGCGGTCATCAAACAGGTCGGAGAACTGCTTGAACTCGTCCAGGGTCAGATCCAACAGGAACTTCCCGTTCTGGATGCAGTACAGCACCGTTTTGCCGATGACTTCATGCGCCTGGCGGAAAGGCAGGCCTTTGCCGACCAGGAAATCCGCAATATCCGTTGCGTTGGAAAAATCCTGGTTCACCGCCTCGCGCATCCGTCCGGTGTTCACCTTCATCGTGGCGATCATCGGCGCAAACAGCTGCAGCGCACCCTGCAGGGTGGCCACGGTGTCGAACATGCCTTCCTTGTCTTCCTGCATGTCTTTGTTATACGCCAGAGGAAGGGATTTCAGCACGGTCAGCAGGCCAACCAGGTTGCCGTAGACACGGCCTGTCTTGCCGCGGACAAGCTCGGCGACGTCCGGGTTTTTCTTCTGCGGCATGATGCTGCTGCCGGTGCAGAAGGCATCGTCCAGCTCGACGAACCGGAACTCGGTGCTGCTCCACAGCACCAGCTCTTCGCTCAGCCGGGACAGGTGCATCATGATCGCGGATGCATTCGACAGAAACTCCAGAATGAAGTCCCGGTCGCTGACCGCGTCGAGGCTGTTCTCATAAACGGCGTCAAAATGCAGCTGCTCCGCCACAAAATGACGGTCGATCGGGAATGTTGTTCCCGCCAACGCTCCGGCGCCCAGCGGCAGCACATTAATCCGTTTGTAGCTGTCCTGCAGGCGTTCGATATCGCGGCCGAACATGGCGACATAGGCCATCAGATGATGGGCGAACAGAATCGGCTGCGCCCGCTGCAGATGCGTATACCCCGGAACAATCGTATCGGTGTTGGCCTTGGCCTGACCGATCAATGCTTCCTGGAGGTTTCTCAGAAGTTCAACGAACTCTACAACCCGCTTGCGCAGGTACAGGTGCATGTCCGTCGCCACCTGGTCATTGCGGCTGCGTCCGGTATGCAGCTTGCCGCCGACCGGGCCGATCTGCTCGATCAGATTTTTTTCGATGTTCATATGGATATCTTCGTCGGATACCGAATATTCGATTTCGCCGCTGCGGATTTTTTCCAGCACGGTCAGCAGGCCTTTTTTGATTGTCTCCACGTCTTCCTGCGGCACGATCCCACATTTGCCGAGCATGGTGACATGCGCCAGACTGCCCTGCACGTCCTCTTCCGCAAGCTTCTGATCGAATCCGATCGAAGCGGTGTATTCTTCTACCAGCTTGTTGGTCTGCTTCGTAAAGCGACCGCCCCACAGCTTGCTCAAATGGTTCACTCCTTGGGTGGCTTTATAGGGCATCGAACTTTTAAAAAAAACTCGCTAAGGATTTACGTCCTTCCGGTCCGCTACGGTTCGAATGTTCTTCCGATCGCTGTTGTATCTGAATTTTTCTGATTAGATGAATTCATGGAAAAAATTCAGATACAAGCTTATGCTTCCGATGCAGCTTTCCTCCGGAAAGCTTTTAGACGAACGCTCATGCTTCTCCAGAATCATTCGAGCTCCTCCGCTAAACGTCTGTTCTGCAACCAGCAAAGTTCTTTTCAAAAAAAACCGAGTCCTATAAAGCTAATTTTCTTATATAAAAAATACTACTTATTCTGCTGGTTAACACCCGCACTCACTTTAAGGCGCAAGGCGTTCAGGCGGATAAAGCCGGCGGCATCGGCCTGGTCGTAAGACTGGGTAGGGTCGGCCTCCATTGTGGCGATGTCCGGGTTGTACAGGCTGACCGGGCTTTTAACGCCGGCGCCGATCACGTTGCCTTTGTAGAGCTTGAGACGTACGGTACCGGATACGTTTTTCTGGCTTTCCGTCACCAGAGCTTGAAGAGCCAGCCGTTCCGGCGCAAACCAGAACCCGTTGTACACGAGGTTGCTGTAGCGGGTAATGAGGCTGTCGCGCAGGCTCATGACTTCGCGGTCCATCGTGATGGACTCCATTTTGCGGTGAGCGGTGAACAGAATCGTGCCGCCCGGAGTTTCATACACGCCGCGGCTTTTCATGCCGACGAAGCGGTTCTCTACCATATCTACACGGCCGATGCCGTGTTTGCCGCCAAGCTCGTTCAGTTTCTCCATCATGCGGAGCGGCTCCAGCGGCTCGCCGTTTAAGGCGATGGCGTTGCCTTGTGCAAACTCGATTTCGATATATTCCGGCTCATTCGGCGCATCCTCCGGGTCTACGCTCAGCAGGAACATATCTTTGTTCTCCGGCGCGCTGGCGTCGAACCAAGGATCCTCAAGCACGCCGCTTTCGTAGCTGATATGCAGCAGGTTGCGGTCCGTGGAATATGGTTTCGCCGCGGAGGCGGTAACCGGAATGCCATGAGATTCCGCGTAGGCGATCATTTCGGCGCGGCCCGGGAACGTATCCCGGAACTCCTGCAGGCGCCAAGGGGCGATTACTTTGATTTCCGGCGCAATCGCCGCTGCGTTCAGTTCAAACCGCACCTGGTCGTTGCCTTTTCCTGTTGCTCCGTGAGCAATGGCCGTTGCGCCCTCAGCGCGTGCGATCTCGACCATCCGTTTCGCGATCAGCGGACGGGCGATGCTGGTACCGAGCAGATATTGACCTTCATACAAAGCGCCCGCCTGGAACATCGGGTAGATGAAGTCTTTGGCGAACTCTTCGCGCAGGTCGTCAATATACACTTTGGAGGCGCCGGTCGCCAGCGCTTTCGCTTCCAGGCCGTCCAGCTCCTCTTTCTGGCCGATATCGGCCGTAAAAGCGATGATCTCCGCGTCATATGTCTCTTTGAGCCATTTCAAAATAATGGAGGTGTCCAGTCCGCCCGAGTAGGCGAGGACGATTTTTTCTTTTGCCATAAGAGTTCCGGTTCCCCTTCCAATTGTTGTTCTTCTATTCCATTCTTCTATTCCATTCTTCTATTCCGTTCTTCTATTCCGTTCTTCTATCCTATCAAAGCCGCCATCAGCGCTTTTTGCGCGTGGAGGCGATTCTCCGCCTGGTCAAAAATAATCGAATGTTTGCCGTCGATCACACCTTCGCTCACCTCTTCGCCGCGGTGGGCCGGGAGACAGTGCATGAACAGGTAATCCGGCTTCGCCAGCGCAGCCAGCTCTTCGTTCACCTGGTAAGCAGCAAAAGCGGCTTCGCGCACCTTCTGCTCTTCTTCAAACCCCATGCTCGCCCACACGTCGGTGTAGATCACGTCGGCGTCTTTAACAGCCGCTGCCGGATCGTTTACAACTTCAATCACAGCGCCCGTAGCTGCCGCGATCTCGCGGGCCTGCGCCACAATCTGCGGGTCCGGCTCATAGCCGGCCGGGCTGCCGACCGACACGTGAACGCCAAGTTTGGCGCCGCCGAGCATCAGCGAATGGGCCATATTGTTGCCGTCGCCGATGTAAGCGAGCTTCAAGCCTTCCAGCTTGCCTTTATATTCGTATACGGTCTGGAAGTCCGCCAGCACCTGGCACGGATGCGCCGCATCGCTCAGTCCGTTGATGACCGGAATGTCGGCGTGTTTCGCCAGTTCAAGGACGCGGTCATGACCGAACGTCCGGATCATGATGCCGTCCAGATAGCGGGACATCACGCCGGCTGTGTCGGCGATCGTTTCGCCGCGGCCGAGCTGGATGTCGTTTTTGCTGAGGAACAGGGCATGCCCGCCCAGCTGGTATACCCCGACTTCGAAGGAGATGCGGGTGCGGGTGGAGGATTTTTCAAAAATAAGTCCAACCGTCTTGCCCGCCAGCGGCTGGTAAACCTCGCCGTTCTTCTGCTTGCGCTTCAGCTCGATCGCCAGATCGATTAAATAGCGGATTTCCTCGCTGGTGTAGTCCGTCAATTCTATGAAATCGCGCCCTTTCAGCGCGAAGGTTGCTCCTGCTTGTGCCAAACTCATGTTAAACGTCCTCCTGGCTCTGCGCTTCATAAGCGCTGATCACGTTGTACAATGTCTCCACCGCTTGGTCGACTTCTTCATGCGTCACATAAAGGTTCGGCAGCAGGCGGATCACATTAGGGCCGGCTGTGATGAACAGCAGCTTATTGGCCTGCCCGGCGAGCACGAGGTCGCCGACCGGACCGGCACATTCGATGCCGACCAGAAGGCCAAGGCCTCTGACCTCCTTCACAAAAGAAAGCCTGGACAGCTTCTGCTCCAGCTGTTCTTTCAAATAAATGCCCATCTCTGCCGCACGATCCGGCAGCCGGTCTTCCTCCATCACTTCAAGAGTCGCCACAATCGCTGAAGTCGCGAGCGGCGTACCGCCGAACGTCGAGCCGTGGCTGCCCGCGGAGAAAGCTTCGCGCAAATAGGCTTTGCCCAGCATCGCCCCCGCAGGGAAACCGCTGGCAATCCCTTTGGCCACCGTAATGATGTCCGGCTGGATGCCGTAATGCTGGTGGGCGAACCATCGCCCAGTCCGGCCCATGCCGGTCTGCACCTCGTCGATGATCAGCAGCAGACCGTGCTCTTGGCAGAGCCCCGTAATCGTCTGAACAAATTCCGGCGTCACGGCATAAATGCCGCCTTCCGCCTGGACCATCTCCAGCATAATAGCCGCCGTGTTGGGGCCGATCGCTGCTTTCAGCGCTTCTTCATCGTGCAGAGGAACCGTCTTGAAGCCTTCCGGAAGAGGCAGGAACCCTTCTTTGACCTTATCCTGTCCCGTAGCCGTCAGCGTAGCGAGCGTCCGTCCGTGAAAAGACTGTTTAAACGTGATGATCTCATAACGTTCTTCGCCTTTTACCTTCTGAAAATAACGCCGCGCCAGCTTAATCGCCGCTTCATTCGCTTCAGCTCCGCTATTGCAGAAGAATGCCGCATCCAAACCGCTGTGCTTTGTGAGCAATTGTGCCGCCTGCTCCTGCAGCGGCAGCTGGTACAGGTTCGAGACATGCCACAGCTGATCGAGCTGGTTCTTCAGCTTCTCCTTCACTTTCTCAGGCGCATGGCCCAGATTGGTGACGGCAATGCCGCTCATAAAGTCCAGATAACGGTTGCCTTTGTCATCCCACAGCCAGCTGCCGTGGCCTTTCACCAGAGCAAGCGGATAACGGCTGTAATTGGGAAAAAGCGCGCTTGGCGCTTCCCCGGTTCCTGCTGCGGCTCCCGCCGCCGGCTGAACTTCCTTGCCCTGCGGCTGTGCTGATGCTGCCGCCTGAACTCCGGATGGTGTTATAGTCATTTGGTTCTACCCCTTCCTGAAATGGTTTTATGATCTACATCCGAACAATCCGTGTCCCGATCGGTTCGCCGGCCAGCACGCGGCTGAGCACTTTAGGTTCAGATCCAGGCACGATAACAACCTCCTGCACTTCACCGTGAATGCAGTCAATAGCCGCCCGTACTTTCGGAATCATGCCGCCGTAAATTTCGCCGCTGCCGATCATATCTTCGGTCTGCTGAACGGTAACCACTGGCAATACCTTGTTCTCGCCGTTAACGTTCCGCATAATCCCCGGCACATCGGTAACAACGATCATCTGCTTGACGCCGAGCTGGGACGCCACAGCTCCTGCGGCCGTATCGGCATTGATGTTCAGGCGCTGACCTGCTTTGGTGACGCCAAGCGGCGCCACAACGGGCATATACCCTAGTTCCAGCACACCCTTCAGAATTCCTGCCTCCACCGTGGTCACTTCGCCTACAAGACCTACCTCATGGCTTTGGGCCACCGGTTTGGCCAGCAGCAGCGAACCGTCGCTGCCGGATAAACCAATCGCCTTGCCGCCTGCCGACTGGATGCGGCGGACAATGAGCTTGTTGATGGTACCGGCCAGCACCATTTCAACAACATCCAGCACTTCTTCTGTTGTATAACGCAGCCCGTTCACAAACCTCGTTTCGATGCCAAGCTTGGACAAATTGTCCGAGATGGCAGGTCCCCCGCCGTGTACGATAACGGGCTCGAAGCCTTGTCGCTGCAGGGTCCCCAGCTCCTCGAAGAAACTTTCCGGCAGCGCCGCCAGCGTGCTGCCTCCACATTTCATGACGAACATGCCCTTTGGCGAAGCGCTGCCGCTCCCCGTCTGCTGGTTGGTTTGTACGGCCTGACCGGACGATGTTAGGCTCATCCTCTTGTTCCCCTCTCTCTTGGACCCTGTCTCTGCCTCGGCATAGACACGGGAAGCTAATCTAATCTGTAGTTTATAAAAGAATCAAGTCCGATAAGCGGCGTTAATCCGCACGTAGTCATAGGTTAAATCGCAGCCCCAGGCCGTTGCCGATCCAGCGCCGCCATGCAGGTTCACGAAAATCTGCACCGTGTCGCCTTTCAAATACTCCAGCGCCGCTTCCTCGTCGAAGGCAACCGGCTTGGAGCCTTCCAGCACAAGGATCGGCCCGAGCTTGATGTCAACGTTCGATGGATCAATCGGCTCTCCGGCACGTCCGGCGGCTGCGATGATCCGTCCCCAGTTGGCATCGGCGCCGAAGACAGCCGATTTCACAAGGCTTGAGCCAACAATTGTTTTGGCGATGGCTCCAGCCGATGTATCGCTGTTGCCTCCTTCCACCTGCACTTCGATCAAATGTGAAGCCCCCTCGCCGTCACGGGCGATCTGCTTCGCCAGCGATTCGTTGACATAACGGAAGGCCTCGGCAAAAGCTTCCCACTGCGGGTGGGCTGGAGATAACGGCTCATTTCCCGCCAGACCGCTGGCCATAACGAGCAGCATGTCATTGGTGCTGGTGTCGCCGTCTACCGTAATCATATTGAAGGTGACGTTCGTAGTATCGACTAGAAGGCTCTGCAGCACTTCAGGTTCAACGGCTGCGTCAGTTGTCACGAACGCAAGCATGGTCGCCATATTCGGGTGAATCATTCCCGAGCCTTTGCAGGCGCCGCCAATGGTTACCTCGTGCCCGTCAATCGTCAGTTTGACGCAGGCAGTCTTTTTCACCAGGTCTGTCGTCAGGATCGCCTGGCTGAACTGCTCCGCACCATCCGTACCATAAGCGGCCGCAGCCGGCAGCTTCGAAATGCCGCCGATGACCTTCTCCATGGGGAGATTTTCCCCGATGACCCCGGTTGAAGCGACGGCAACGTCGCCTTCCTCCAAACCAAACACGGAGGCTGCCTCCGCCCGCATCGCGAAAGCATCCTCTTCGCCCTGCTTGCCCGTGCAGGCATTGGCGTTGCCGCTGTTGACGACCACCGCGCGCAGGCGGCGGTCTTTCAGACTGTCCCGTGTCACCAGCAGCGGAGCTGCCTGGAACACGTTGGTGGTATATACCGCAGCGGCGACTGCTGGCACTTCGCAGAGAATGACGCCGAGATCGTTGCGGTCGGTTTTTTTCAAACCGCAGTGCAGTCCGCCTGCCTGAAATCCTAACGGAGAAGTGACGGAGCCGTCCTCCACCACACTCCAATGCTCAATTGTTCTCATGATTCTCTCCCTCTCGAAGCCTTACGGATATACGGGACTCAGCTGCAGCCCGGTCGTCTCCTCCCAGCCCATCATCAGATTCAAATTCTGGATCGCCTGACCTGCCGCACCTTTGACGACATTATCAATGACCGAAACGATCGTCAGCCTGCCCGTTCGGGCATCGGCGGCAAAGCCGATATCGCAATAATTGGAGCCAAAAACCTCTTTCGTCGCCGGAAACTTCCCTGGCTCCCGCACACGGACAAAAGGCCGGCCTTCATAATAATGCCTGTATAAATCAACCAGCTCCTGCTCGGACCGGCTGCCCGTCAGCTTGGCATACATCGTGCTCATGATGCCCCTCGTCATCGGAACGAGATGCGTCGTAAAAGTAACGGTAACCGGACTGCCTGACGCAATCGACAAGGCCTGCTCGATCTCCGGAATATGCTGGTGTTTGTTCACCTTGTATACTTTCATGTTCTCGTTGATCTCCGCATAATGCGTCATCAGGCTGGTGCCGCGCCCCGCTCCGGAAACGCCGGACTTGGCATCAATAATGATGCTGCCGGGATCAATCCAGCCTTCCTTCACCGCCGGAAGAAGTCCCAGCAGCGTTGCAGTCGGGTAACATCCCGGATTGGAGACAAAATCGAGGCCCTTCACCTGAGCGCCGTTCTCCTCGCATAAACCGTATACCGCCTGCTCCAGCAGGCCCGCTGGAGGGGCATCGTGTTTGTACCACTCCTCGTAAACAGCCCCGTCTTTGATCCGGAAATCGCCGGATAAATCAATGACTTTCAAGCCCTCTGCCAGAAGCTGCGGCACCAGCTTGCCGCTGACGCCGGAAGGCGTTGCCGTAAACACCACGTCCGCTTTGGACTTGATCAGCGCCGGATCAACGCCGTCCAGCCGCTGCACCAGAAGCTCGGACAGATGCGGGAATCCTTCGGTAATCGATTCGCCCGCATTCGAAGACGAAATGACCGAGGTAATCTCAACGTTTGGATGATTCAGCAAAAAACGAATCAGTTCCACCCCTCCATACCCGGTGGAACCGACAATGGCCACTTTCACTTGGTTTGACTCTGACAATCTTCTCCCCCGCTTCCCTGCTTCTAACTGTGTTGGACTTCGTTAGCCGTTATTAATTATTCATAGCCGATAATATTTATGAATTATTATACATTCAAGGTTATATAAATACAATGCTTTAAGCGTAATTTAATAGGCTGACCAAATGAGCTGTCCTTTATACCTAAACCAAAAAGCCCTCACGCCGAAGGGGATCCCCTAAGCGCGAGGGCTTGGATATTTTACTCGGATTAAGTTAGGTTGGAGCCGTCCCTTCCGTCATCCCGGCATTCATGGTTGAAGCCCTATTGTCAGGCCTGACGCTTAAAACCCTCCCCGAGCACCTCATGGGCATTGCTGATAATGACAAAGGCGTTCGGGTCAATGGCCTGGACCGTTGTTTTTAAGCGGGTCACTTCGCTCTGGTTCACGACCACCATTAAGACGGTCCGGTTGTCGCCGGTGTATCCGCCATGAGCATCCAGCTTGGTCAGACCGCGGTCCATGTGTACAAGAATAGCTTCGGACAGCTCATCGGTTTTGTCGGCGATAATATAAGCCACCTTGGTAAAGTTAAAGCCGAGCTCGACGGCGTCTATGATTTTGGCAGTGATGTAGAGCCCGATGAGGGCGTACAGCGCTTTTTCCCAGCTCAGCAAAAATCCCGCAACCGTGATGACCGTTCCGTCCATCAGGGCCACGCAGGTGGCCAGATTCAGGCCGCTGTACTTCTGGACAATCTGGGCCAATGTAGACAAGCCTCCTGTAGAACCGCGCCCGCGAAACACGATGCCAAGTCCCAAACCAACGCCGATGCCTCCATACAGGGAAGCCAGCAGCGGGTCGGTCGTCGGCGCAGTCCAATGCTGCGTAAATAACACAAACAGCGGCAGCAGAATCGTGCCAAGCAGCGAACGAATGGAATATTCGCGGCCCAGCAGCCACCAGCCGGCCAGGAACAACGGGATATTGAGCGCCCACTGGACATAAGCCGGGTTAATCCCCAGCGTATAGTTCAAGATAACGGAAATTCCCGACACACCGCCCGAAGCGATATGCGCAGGAAGCAAAAACAAATTAAACGCCAAAGACGTAATAAACGAACCGATGATGATCATCACCGTATCGACAGCATGGCGGCCCGGTCCTTCTACGGGGATCCATTCGTTGATCCGGCGTTTGCGGCCTTTAGGCGGCATGGAAACTTCACTCCTCTAAAGCGGTTAAGCTCTCTTCTTCATAAAAACACCCCACAAAGCTTCCTCCAAGAGAAGCCGGTGTAACCGGACACTCCCGTAGGAACCCTTGCGGGGGAATAGGATGGGACACTGTTCATAACCTGTTCATCAAAAAGGTTCACGCACCGTACTTGAAAAATCAGTAACGGTATCTTCGATCTTCTGTCTTCTGTCTTATTTCGGCTCGACCTTAATCTGGCTGCGCAAATAGCCATCAATAAACGGATCCAGATCGCCGTCCATTACCGCGCCTACGTTGCCGGTCTCTACGCTGGTCCGGTGATCCTTGACCATGCTGTAAGGATGGAATACGTAAGAACGGATCTGGCTGCCCCAGGCAATGTCGGACTGCTCGCCGCGGATTTCGGCCAGTTCCTTCTGCTGCTCTTCAATCTTGCGTTCATAGAGCTTGGAACGGAGCATCGTCATCGCGCGTTCGCGGTTTTTGATCTGGGAGCGTTCGTTCTGACACGTTACGACGATCCCGGTCGGAAGGTGCGTAATCCGCACGGCCGAGTCGGTCGTATTGATATGCTGACCGCCGGCGCCGCTGGCGCGGTACGTATCAATTTTTAAGTCCTCGGTACGGATATCAATTTCGACATCATCGGAAATTTCCGGCACTACATCGCAGGATACAAACGAAGTGTGGCGTCTGCCCGACGAGTCAAAAGGCGAGATGCGGACGAGCCGGTGTACGCCTTTTTCCGCCTTCAGGTAGCCATAGGCATTGTAGCCTTTGATCAGCAGCGTCACACTTTTGATGCCGGCTTCGTCGCCAGGCAGGAAGTCCAGCGTCTCCACCTTGAAGCCGCGTTTCTCGGCCCAGCGGGTGTACATCCGCAGCAGCATCGAACCCCAGTCCTGGGATTCCGTACCGCCCGCACCCGGGTGGAGCTCGAGAATCGCGTTCATTTTATCGTAAGGCTGATTCAGCAGCAGCTGCAGCTCAAACGTGTTCAGCTTCTCAACCAACTCCTGCACGGAAGCCGCAATGTCCGCTTCCAGCGATTCGTCGCCTTCCTCTTCAGCCAGCTCGATCATAACCGTAATATCGTCATACTCCTGCTGCAGGCGGGAATACTGATCCACAGACGATTTGACCGCATTCATCTCATTGATGACCTGCTGAGCCGCGTCATTGTCGTCCCAGAAATCGGGAGCGGCCATCTTCTCCTCGAAGTTGGCAATCATCTCTTGCTTGAGGTCTAAGTCAAAGAGACCCCCTAAGATTGGTTAGTTTCTTGCTCACTTCACGCAGATCCTGCTTAATGCTTACATCGATCATTTTGATTCCTCACCTCAGGCAAAAGTATAGCCGCCGCCTCTTTCCACTGCTTCTGAAAAAGACGGGGCCTCATTAGTAAGATATATAAAACTGGAGCCGTCCGGAACCCTTCCGGATAAAAACGACGTTTCAAACGACACAGTATATTGAATGATCCTTACGAGCTCTACGAGTTTTACGCTTCCTGACCGTGGCAATGTTTGTATTTCTTGCCGCTACCGCATGGGCAGAGGTCGTTGCGTCCAACCGCTTCGCCGCGCTGTACCGGATGTTTCTCGGCCGGTTCGCCGTTCGTCGAAACCTTGTTCTCGTCCACAACCGCTTGACGCTCCTGGTTGGTTTCGATTTGGGCTTTCATGATGTAAGTCGCAATTTCCTCCTGGATGGTTGCGATCATCTCATGGAACATTTCAAAGCCTTCAAACTGGTATTCACGAAGCGGATCGGTACCGCCGTATGCCCGGAGATGGATACCTTGACGAAGCTGGTCCATCGCATCAATGTGATCCATCCATTTGCTGTCCACGGAGCGAAGCACGATAACCTTCTCGAATTCGCGGACCATTTCTTCGCCGATTTGCTGTTCGCGGGCATTATATTTTTGCAGCACTTTATCAAAAATATACTCGACCATTTCCTCTTTCTCTTTGCCCCAAAGCTCGTCTTTGGTCATTTCGCCGTCGAGCAGTTTGGCATTTACGTAGTCGGCTACTTCTTCAAGCTCCCAGTTCTCAGGGATGTCATCGCTGCAGTGTGCTTCCACAATACGTTCGACAACTGGCTTGATCATATCCAGCACGATTTCTTTGATGTTCTCGGACTCGAGCACTTCGCGGCGCTGTTTGTAGATAATTTCGCGCTGCTGGTTCATCACGTCGTCATACTGCAGGACGATCTTCCGAACGTCGAAGTTATTGCCTTCAACCCGTTTCTGAGCGGATTCGATCGCACGGGTAATCATTTTCGATTCGATCGGTGAATCTTCATCAAAGCCCAGACGGTCCATCATGGCCAGCACGTTGTCAGCCCCAAAGCGCTTCATCAGCTCATCGCCCATGGACAGATAGAACTGTGTGGAGCCCGGGTCGCCCTGACGGCCGGCACGGCCGCGCAGCTGGTTATCGATCCGGCGGGATTCGTGACGTTCCGTACCGATGATGTGCAGACCGCCGACTTCTTCAACGCCTTCACCCAGCAAAATGTCGGTACCACGGCCCGCCATGTTGGTGGCGATCGTTACGGAACCGGCTTCGCCGGCATGAGAGATAATCTCCGCTTCTTCAGCGTGATATTTGGCATTCAGGACTTTATGCGGAACGCCTTTGCGTTTCAGCATTTCGGACAACAGCTCGGAATTCTCGATCGATACCGTACCGACCAATATCGGCTGATTGTTGGCATGGCGTTTAACGATTTCGTCCACAACAGCGCGGAACTTGCCCGCTTCTGTCTTGTAGACCACATCCGGCATATCAACGCGGCGGTTCGGACGGTTCGTAGGCACTTGAAGCACCTCAAGACCATAAATCTTCTTGAATTCTTCTTCCTCCGTCTTCGCCGTACCGGTCATACCCGCCAGCTTGCGGTACATCCGGAAGTAGTTCTGGAACGTAATCGTTGCCAGCGTCATGCTTTCGTTCTGTACTTCAAGCTGTTCTTTCGCTTCGATCGCCTGGTGCAGGCCATCGCTGTAACGGCGGCCCTGCATAATGCGGCCTGTGAATTCGTCGACGATCAGGACTTCACCTTCCGATACGACATAGTCCACGTCGCGGCGCATAATGGCGTTCGCTTTCAGCGCCTGCACGATATGGTGGTTCAGCGTAACGTGAGCGTGGTCGTACAGGTTGGAGATGCCGAAGGCTTTCTCCGCTTTCGCCACACCCGCTTCTGTCAGCGCCACCGATTTCACTTTAATATCTACCGTATAATCCTCTTCTTTAACGAGGCGTTTCACGAAACGGTCCGCCGCATAATACAGCTCGGCCGATTTCTGCGCCTGACCGGAAATGATTAGCGGTGTACGCGCTTCGTCGATGAGGATGGAGTCCACTTCGTCAATAATACAAAAATACAGCGGACGCTGTACCATCTGTTCCTTGTAAAGCACCATATTGTCACGAAGATAGTCGAAACCAAATTCGTTGTTCGTTCCGTAAGTAACATCACATGCGTAAGCTGCCTGCTTATCCGCATGTTCCATGCCGTTCAGGTTAACGCCGACCGTCATGCCAAGGAAGTTGTAAATCTGGCCCATTTCCGCGCTGTCGCGCTGCGCCAGGTAATCGTTGACCGTAACGACGTGAACGCCTTTGCCCAGGAGGGCATTCAAATAAACCGGCAGGGTACCGACCAGCGTCTTACCTTCACCGGTTTTCATTTCGGCGATTCTGCCTTCATGCAGCGCCATACCGCCGATCATCTGTACATCGTAGTGACGTTTGCCAAGCACACGTTTGGATGCTTCACGTACCGTTGCAAAAGCCTCCGGCAGCAAATCATCCAGTGTTTCTCCCTTATCCAGCCGTTCGCGGAATTCGACGGTTTTGGCTTTCAGCTGCTCATCCGTAAGCTCCACAAATTTCGGTTCTAATGTATTAATAAAGTCCACAGTCTTTGAAAGACGTTTGACATCACGTTCATTCATGTCGCCAAAAATCTTCTTTACAAGTCCTAGCATGGTTTTCCCCTTTCACGCAAAACAGGTCGTTTGCCTAAATTGTAACAGTTTGTAAGACAGGCCGCAACACGGGTGTTAATGCCAAATTCTCGTTCTTCCTATATATACGAGTAAAGAGCCTTATTCGGGTGCGAACAAGGCTCCATTTTCGACATTTTTGCTAAAAAAGTTTCATCATATATTCACATATTCAGTTACAGGGTTATTAAGTTCAAATTAATCCTGGGCAATTAACCCGTATCTGCCATCGTTCCGTTTGTAAACCACATTGACATCTCTCGAATCAATGTTGGAGAAGACGAAGAAATTGTGTCCGAGCAGATCCATCTGCAGGATGGCCTCTTCGACGTCCATCGGCTTCAGCGTGAAACGTTTGGTGCGGACAACCTCAAGACCGCTGTAGTCTTCGCTTTCATCCTCCGAAACGGCGAGCATAGGAGCATCCACCGGTTCCTCAACCACCAGGCCTTTAATGCCTTCCTGACGTCTGCGGTTCACCTTCGTTTTGTATTTGCGGATCTGACGTTCCAGCTTGTCCACGACGGCATCAATGGAGCCATACATATCGTCGCTCTTGTGCTCCGCCCGAAGCAGCATGCCCGGGAGCGGGATCGTAACCTCAACCGTGTGTACGCCTTTCGCAACGCTCAGCGTAGCTGTTCCATCAGAAGTGGGGGGTGCATCAAAGTATTTCTCTAGCCGGGTTAACTTCTTGCTCACGTAATCACGCAAAGCATCAGTTACTTCAATCTGTTGACCTCGAACACTTATATTTAGCATAAAGCACTCCTCCTTTGCCTCTATATTATACCACACTGTTAAGGCAGTGTAAAAACTTTGCAGAGGGTGGAGAAAGCGCTTTATATAGCGTGTACACAAGGAATTCAGCGAGCAGCCCAGTGGGCAAACCGGAGGTGCACAAGGGGGTTCAAACGGATCGCGAAGCGGACAAGAAAGAAAGACCCCATGGCTGGGGTCTGCTGCTACGCTAAGCGATTTCAATTGTTAACCATCAATACCGTATATGTAGGTCGGCCGGGCCGGGATGATTATAATTTGATAACGTTAGCCGCTTGAGGTCCGCGTGCTCCTTCAACGATGTCGAATTCTACGTCTTGTCCTTCTTCGAGCGTCTTGAAGCCTTCTGCCTGAATTGCGGAGAAGTGTACGAATACGTCTCCACCTTCGGAAGTTTCGATGAAGCCATAACCCTTCTCAGCATTAAACCATTTAACTTTACCTTGCATGCACTAACATTCCCTTCATTGTCAAATAAGTGAGTCAGTCCCACATTTCGAATATACCACCCGCTATCCCCTTCGTCAATCGGGGTAAAAACAGTTAAATTGTTGGGAAATGTAGAAAACTGTCTTTTTCCTTGTCTTTTCGAAGGAGACGGCTGTTTTTCTGACGTAAACAAAATGGAGCCTGACAATTACTATTAACCACGGAAGGGATACGATGAAACCTCAGCGAAAAAATCTTCATTTTATTAAGAGCAAAGTGGAATAATTAGAACCTAATCATTTATTTCCTAACGAGAAACTTGCAAATAATGTGTCACATTTCCCTATATTTGCAAGTTGTCTTTCATATGCCACTTTTAGGCTTTCTGAATCAAGAAAATTCCAAACTTGGTGCCCACCTGGTTTATTATTCGAAAGCCAGTACAAATGATTGGAAAGGGGATAGCGTTGAACTTGTGTGATGTAGTCTACCGTCAAACCAGCCTTTGTGGCAATTTCAGAAAGAGTTTGTTCATTAAATAAATATAAATGACAACTCCAATAAGTAAACTCTGAGAATGCCTCATTTTTATAAAGGGTAAGTAACGCATCATTAGAACTAGGTACTTCAACTATTATTCTTCCATGATTATTAAGCATTCCGGATAATTGTTTAAGCATTTTTATCGGATCTGATAAATGCTCTAATACATGAAAAAGCGTGATAATATCATAAGTCTCAGTTACGTCTTCGGCGCTTTTATAGACCTTTAATCCTTCAAACTCATTTAAGTATTCGTTTATTTTTTTATCCAGTTCCACACCACTTACTGAAGAACATAATTGTTTGGCCATATTCAAAAACCCACCAGCCCCACAACCAAAATCCAACAGTTTTTTGTGCTGTATTATCTTCTTTAGGTGATGAAACCTTCTTTGATCATCATCTAGGGAATTGGCTCTATATTCTTTAATATTTACTTTACCTGATAACATACCTGAATCCTCATAAAATTTGTCATTTATATGGTCAAACGAAGATAAATAGACCAGCCCGCAATTATTACATTCTAGAACTTCCAACACATCACTATCTCTAACCTTCCCCTCTCGTTTCCGATTGTCCAAGGAACCACATAAGTAACAATTATTCACTTTATTCTCCTTTACCCTTGATATTTAAGTATCCAATACCCTAAAAATAAGGGTCCTTCTAATAAAGGAACCCAGTCGTAACTGATTAAAGTAATTTTTAGAGAATATAATTATCCATTCGATTTAGATTTTATAATTAGATCGCATATTTCCCGAACACATCCTTCTCCACCCTTATAAGTGGAAACATACATTACTTTTTCAAGTACATCAGTTACCGCATTAACAGGAGAAGCGGAGAAAGCGACTTGACTTAAAGCCTCAAGATCATTGACATCATCTCCAATGTATGCTGTCGTTTTATAACTAAATTCAGGATTTTGTCGAAAGAAATCATCTAAAAAGGCAACTTTATTAAGGACTCCCATCCCCAAGAAGTCAACTTTTAGTTTCTCAGCACGGTTTCGAACAAGCTCTCGATTCTCTGAAGTGAGAATCATGACCTTAGTGCCTGTCGCTCTTAGTAATTCTATCCCTTTTCCATCTCTAGTATTAAATTTCTTCAATTCGTTTCCGTTTTCTGAATAATACATCCCAGCATCGGTAAGCACTCCATCAACATCAGTTACCAACAGATTAATATTTGATAGATCACTTACCTTAGTATGCAAACGCTTCGCCATTAATTTCTCCACGACTTCCCAATCACTCGGTTCGTCAATCTCAAAATAGGTGTCTTCATGCATTTGGAACGTAAGTACTTTCCCTGAAACCCTGCATCTGCTATTAATTAACGCAGATCTACTCGTTAAATAGAAGGCACCATTTTCAACAAAATAACCATCCCAATCTTGCCGACGAGGTCTATTATTAGGATCATAATTCAAAGGAGAGAAAAAACGGCTGTTCTCCTCCTTTCTCCAAACAAATCGTTTTTGCAATACTACAGAAAGCAAACTATCAGCTTTTTCATTTATATACTGAGAGTATGCACTCTGAAGATCTTGTGTCTGGAGCAAAGGAGAAGTAGCCTGAATCAGAAATATATAATCAAACATTTCCTTCTCTGCAAATTCAAGAAGTACATCTTCTGTCGCTGCTTGATCTGTCGCACTCTCGGCACTTCTATGATATATCTCAACATTATCAAATCCAAAGGAAGACACTACCTGCTCAATTTCTGCACTATCAGTAGCAACAACAACCTTTGTAATGATATCGGCTTCTGCTGCAGCCTTAATTGTCCAATAAACAAGAGGTTTACCAAAGAAATTCTTAATATTCTTTAAAGGGATACTTTTACTTCCGCCTCTTACCGGAATAAATGCCACCGTTCTATAATTCATTTTTCTTAAGCTTCTTTCTTTGTATTTTTTCAATATCAAGAATATCTTCTCTCTTAAATGTAAGTGCAGTACACACGTTATTCAAGTCCCTCACCAACTTCAACATACCACCAGGTTCTAGACTAGCTGCATGGTCTGTCCCTTTCCAAGTACGATTTAATGTAAAGTGTCTTTCGATAAATTGTGCTCCAAGAGTAAAAGCAGCAACATCCGCGGCAATACCGTTATGATGTCCTGAAAAACCTACCGCTTTTACACGTTTCGCAAATTTTTCTTTTAAGTTTACAATATCCAGCAATGAAAGATCCTCAAAGGGAACCGGATAACCTGATACACAAGAATAAATTATAAGATTTTTATTTTTCCCATTTTGTTCAAAAAAGTCGATTATTTTTTCTTCTTCTTCTGGTGTAGTCATTCCGAACGACAAATGAATATCCCCACTGTAATTTCCCGAGAGATAAGTTAACATGTCAAACTGAAGGTTGCTTGCAGAAGGTATCTTGATAAATTTCGGATTTAAAGCAGCAATTTCTTTGGCTGAGGTTAGATCCCAAACAGAAGTGCTATAGTCAACACCAAATTTATTACATTCAAACATCAATTCTTCATGTTGTTCAACTGTAAATTCTAGGAACTCCCTATGTTCACCATATGTGTTGCCATATGAGTTATATGGATTTGGATGAGGGGCATTATACTCCTCAAATGTAAGCAGTTCTTTAGGATTCCTTTTTTGGAACTTAACTGCATCAACTTTACAATGCGTTGCAGCAACTTGAATCATTTCTTTGGCAATCTTCAATTCACCTTTGTGATTGCAACCAACCTCAGCTATAACGTATGGCTTTTTATATTCGGTCATGTTGTTACTCCGTTCTTTATATTAGTTATAATTGTGTGTTGACTTCAGAACTAATTCTATTTAAAGCAGATTCTAATGCGCTTTTTAACTCCGGATTAAAATAGACAATTTGTTTTACTAAATTCCCAAGATGTTCTTCTATCAATTTTGCTTTCTTAAACAAATCTGTCGTTTCAACAATCTCCGATACATTTCTCATATATATATTTGTATAATGAGCCAATGAATAGTCGTAGAATACATTGAACACTTCCTTGCTTGTTATCCAATTCCAAATTTCATTGATCTCGTTAATAATTGCTTCGATTCTCTTATGATTATAAACGGCTGCAGCTTGTCTTAGATCTGTTAACTTTTCCAATAGTTTCTTGGATTTAATTTCTATTTTAGAGACTTGTAATATAACCTTGTTAAGATTATTTAATATTACTTTTAATTTTTCATTTCTTTGAACTACTCCCACAGGAGTTAACAAACTCTTCAAATCATTGGGATCAAAGCTTAAATCATTAAGTTGTGGAAGCAATTCCTCCAATGATATCCACTCTGTTCCTTCAATAATTGCCCCTTTTTTTGAAGTGTTAATGATGCTAACCCCTCTTAACTTCATGACTTGTACTAATACTTGAATATCCTTAAGAAGGACTTGCATACTCCCTTTAGTTCTGTTTTTGCCCCCTTCAACATTATCAACCCACAGAGAAGCCTGAGAAATGCGAGCTTCTTTATCTTCAGTGCTTATATGATTTACACCTGGAGCATAATATTCATTGTCAGGGAAGGATAAATCTTGCCCCATAAGAACAACTTCTTCTATGCCCATATATTCGGCCAATTGAATAGCGGTCCCCGTTACAGTAGAAGTAGATATGAATTTTGGAATTTCATCCTCGGGATCAACAAGATAACTAATAATTGAATCACTCTGAAACTTGGCGTGAAACATTTCACCCTTATAACTTTCAGTAATCAAATAATTAATGGGCGGTAAGAAAATTAATGAAGTGTTTGCAGTATTAATATTTTCAAATACGTTGTAATTAGATAAACTACCGTCCATTGAAATTACAAAATGAGGCGATATTCCATAGCTCTCCATTGCTTGAATACTCGAACCTGCAGCGATTATTATACATTTTTCTTTCAATTGAGGAAGTAAATGTATATCCTTTTTTAGTGATGGACCCGATCCTACTACAACCGCTTTTACACCTTTTCCCAAAAGAACACCTTTTAACGCTAAAATGGAAGATGTACTTGCTATATATTGCATATTGTTAAGAATATTTGTTAGCCAGATTACCTTGTTTTCCTGCCTGGTCTGCATATCAGATATTTGCTGAATTATCATGTCTTTCAAATAATTATCAAAACGACGAATTAACTCAGGGTATTTCCTCTCATATATGGGTGGTGTGACTTTGACAAATGCACCTGAAATTTGCTCAGCCAAATTCTTGGCTACTAGAATAAAAAGGTGCTCATCTTCTCCTATTGCAATTAACCTAATTCTTTTATCTGATAGTGCGGTACGTACATCTCTTAAGTACAGCCAGCTTTTAAATACAGTAATGGAAGGTTCATAAATAAATATATCTTTTACCTTTGTAAATTCTAAATATGACTCGAGAAAGTAGCCTAGACCGGTACCTAATATAAACGCATGCTTACTTTCCTTGGCTCCTTTCTCCAAGGTCAAGGTCCATTTTCTCGCTTCTTCCGTTGCATTAAAACGACTGTGTAATGGATATACACGATCACCGATATTGATCATAATGTTAGGCTCACCCATACGAGTAGAATAATTCTCTATTTCAGCAGAATGACCTTCTAATAGCGGTACCAGGTTCGGATAATGCACCTTTAAAAATTCTAAATTGGTCTTATAATAATTCATTGGTTTTGCTCCCTAATTAATCTATACAAAAAGTTTTATTTTTTCAATTAAAGGAATAAGATCATAGTTAACCAAATCTCCTATCAAGACCATCTCATTATTTTGTAGGGCTTGATCAAGTTCAGTAACTCTAGCAGTAATTTCGTCAGCAAGATTTGAATAGCTAGTAGCTGTACTATTGGAAAGAACCTGGATAAATTCTAAAGAACTAATAATCCACTTTATTCCTTCTAACAGATCAGTAAACTCCGTCCAATGCTCATCTTTCATATTCCCATAAAAATAGTCTGCGATTTTCTGAGAAATTGGAATGAATCCCTCCAAATACTGGCCCAACAAAATTTTTGTTTCTTCTATACTTTCTTCTTTACCTTTTGTGTTTATATTAATCCTGCTAATATTATTTATATTTTCATAGATTATCAATTCATATCCGTTATAGAAGATGTTGCTGTCTATTTCTACGTTATATATTAATCGGTTTTCTTTATAAATCTTTGCTGTGGCTCCTGTCCACCATTCATCCAATTTTTTGAAATCATCCTCAATAGTAAGTACTTCAATATTATCAATAGCTACTTGCATAAAATGATCACACCTTTCTGGATCGTTAATATATTTATCGGAATCCTAAAGGAATTTATGTATAGAAGTAAAAGGAGGCTGTCCCAAAAGTAAACTATGGAACACCCTCGCAATGCATTAGAGTCATTTTTCAAAGAATTTAGGAGCTAAGCGGTCTATTTCCGCTTAGCTCTTTGGCTTTTGGCGTCCATTGATGCTTTCTTAAGCAGATTATAAGCAAGCGAAAGCCACCCGACTTCCAGACTTACTTTGTGTAAGCCTCGAAGCAGGAATCTTTTAAAGCCTCCTCCTCAGAATGTCGAGAAACCCACGTCTTTGAGACGTTGGGTTTCTTTTTTTCATTGGTAGTTGTAATGATCCCCCCAAAAGGGGTTACCCCTTCTTTTCCAGGCGATCCAGGTGAATCGCCATCTTCTTCATGTTCTGCACGGCGGCCGTCATCAACGCCTGTTTCCTTACGTTTGAGAGTCCTCTCAAACGGCAATAGCGAAACCCATGGGACTCTTTAGCATCCACGAAGCTTCGCTCAATCGTTTCTTTTTGTTTTCGGTATAGCTGCTTGCCGTCTCGGCTTAGTCGGTTGTTGAACCCCCATCTTTACTGTCTTCTCAGACGTGCCGGGTCAGCGCTTTCGGTGGTTTTGGGTGTAAGTACACCCGGCAAGCATCGGGCAAGTCTTGCAATGCGATGGATCTGACGCATACTGCCGGTAACCCTTCCAGTCGGTTGTCCGGTACGTTAGCCGGTGTTTCTCCGGGCAGGTATAGGTGTCACTTTCAGCGTCATAATTAAACTTTCACTTAGAAAACAAACCCTGCTTCGGGTGAAATCTTCGGTGAGCAATAACGGCAAATATTTTTCGCTTCTGTAGGCCTCGGCAAATCGGCGTTGTTAAATAACCCGAATCCGGGGCTACAGCTTCAACCTTGAATCCAAAGAGGTCTCTTTGGCAGTCTAACCGGGACAAATACGGAACGGAATCATGGACATTTCCTGGCGTGACATGGACATCAGTAATGAAATTGTATTTCAGATCCACCGTCTGGTGATCGAGATAAAAGAACCCCTCCGGTTTGCCGTCGCGAATCATATAGCCGCTATCCGGATCGGTGGTGCTCACTTTTACTTCTTTGGTTTCGTTCACTTTCTCTCATGCTTTTGGGCTCTTCTCCGTGCGCTTTGCGGTCCTCCGACACAGCCTCATCGAGTTCGTCTAGGTAGTCTTTGGTGTTTTGCAAAACTTCCTGCTTGGTATAGTGGTGTTTGTTGGCATTGGCTTGTACGTGAGTCGAATCCGTAATGAGTACACTTCCGCCCACAATGTTGTGCGAAATGGCTCTAAGAACGATTTCGTCAAAATTTTCTGAAAAATGCCGGTATCCTTAAACCGAGTACGCCAATTCCAGCTAATCGTGGAGTGATCCGGGCTTTGTCAGTTAGACCCAGGCCTAAAAACCAGCTGTAAGCGACAGTGGTTTGAATCTCGCGCTCCAACGGGCGTTCCGAGCGAATGCCGTAAAATAACCGAGGAAAATCATCTTAAATAAAACAACTGGATCGATGGCCGGCCGCCCCTTATCTGCGGAATACAGAGGACGAACCTTGTCCTAAATAAAGGCAAAGTCGATATATGGATCCACTTTCAAAAGCATGATCCTGCGAAACCAACTCCTCAATAGATACGAATTCGTTTTTTCTTGTTTTTCCCGGTTAGATCTCAGCATTCTATCTATATTATATACATTAATGCGATGTCGTCTTAAAATAAACACACATAAAGAACGGCTGTCGAGACTTTCTCGACAGCCTGAAAAGGAGACCTCCAATGAAGGTCTCCTTTTACTGGAGTATAAATTATCCCAAAAGTTTCAATACAGCTTGTGGTGCAGAATTAGCTTGAGCCAACATTGCTGTACCAGCTTGAACCAAAATCTGTTGTTTTGTAAAGGATGTCATTTCAGTAGCCATATCAGCATCCTTGATACGGGAGTTAGCAGCCGAAAGGTTCTCAGAAGTTACTCCTAAGCTGTTGATTGTGTGTTCCAGACGGTTTTGATAAGCCCCCAGATTTGCACGGTTAGTAGATACTTTAGAGATTGCAGATTTAATAGTCGCCAATGCAGCTGCTGCTGCAGTAGCAGTACTAATAGAAAGACCACTGATACCCAAAGCAGAAGCTTTATTACTTGCAAGAGTTACTGTCAAAGACTCTGTAGATGTTACACCGATTTGGAAGGAAACGTTGGTTTGAGAACCGTCAAGCAATTTAACACCGTTGAAGTTAGAATTGCCAGTGATTCTGTCAATTTCGCTAACAAGTTGGTTAACTTCTTTTTGCAGATTAGCACGGTCTTCAGATTGGTAAGTACCGTTCGCAGCTTGGTTTGCCAAGGTGTTCATACGTTGCAGCATGGAGTGAACTTCAGTCAAGTCACCTTCAGCTGTTTGCAAGAGGGAAATACCGTCTTGTGCATTACGCTGAGCTTGATTCAACCCGTTAATTTGGTAGTTCATTTTCTCGGAAATTGCCAATCCAGCAGCATCATCAGCAGCGCGGTTGATGCGGGAACCGGAAGAAAGCTTTTCCATTGTTTTGCTCAAGCTAGTGTTGTTAGTGCTCAGGTTGCGGTTAGCGTTGATAGCACCAACGTTTGTGTTAATGTACATTGCCATTTCGAATCATCCTCCATGATTGGTTGTTTTAGCCACATCCTTGTGGCCTAATACATTTATCGACTTAAAGTCCTAGTTTATTTAGAGCTTTTGGATCTAATTCAAAAATATTTTTATTTTTTCTCATCGAAATAGAGCGGCACCTGTTCACGGCTTTGCAGATGATAATAAGCATTCATAACCTTCTGCTGATTTTTTACATTTTTTAAATTTTGTCCGGTAGATTGGGAATATCTTCCCAAAGCATTTTGAATAGACCTTACTACTTTTTGAATTTCAGAGATTAGTTCCAAGACAACTGGAGCAGGGGAACTGTCTGGATCGTGCATGTTGATTTGAACTTGCAGATTCTCTATTTCATTCTGAATCTGAGTACTGGAGTCGACCAAAGAAAGAAAGCGAGAAGAAATTTCTTCCCACTCGTTCTCCACTATCAACAACTCACGCTGCTCTACGAAGCAGGCGAGCAGTCGACGGTACATGGCTTCTCTTTGCTCCAAATATCCCGTTAGTGTTATTGCGTTATCCAAGGGTTCCACCCTTTCCAATTTCCTCCCATGCCGACTGTAGTTCTTTCAAGAGACCAATTACTTCTTCAACTTTTTCTACTTTCTTATTAACATTGGCATCAATTAATTGCTGAATCATGTACATATATAATTGATTAAGGTTATGGGCAATTTCTCCGCCAGCCTTAGGATTCAAGGAAGAAACCAATTCATAGATGATGTCCTGAACCTTTTGAATCCACTTATTAGTATCCGCAATATTGTTATCTGTAATGGCCTGCTTGCCTTTTTCCGCAAAATTAATCGCTCCGCTGTAAAGCATAAGTATTAGTTTATGCGGAGATGCTGTCTGGTATTTGTTTCTTTGATAAGCTTGATAGCCGGCCAGGTTGGTTGATGTCATTGGATCTTCATCTCCCGAGTTTCGTTTTCTTCCTATTTAGAAGATTTAGTCAAAGCGTCAAATTGGCTGGTTAGCCAAGTAGAAGTGTTGTTTAGTGATGACATTACAACTTCCAAATTAGCGTAGGTCGATTTCAGAGCGGCTTCTTTCATATCCAGCCGATTTTGCATATCGGAAATCTGGTCACTTATAAAATCAATATCATCCGAATAGCCTTTAATTTTAGATGTAATTAATCCGTCTACACTATCTGTATATACTTTTAGACGTGATTCGAACATAGCTCCAAAACCATCATAAGTTGTTGCTGTTCCATTTATGGGGGTTACTGTTCCTCCACCCGTTAGAATTTTTTGAACAGCATCTGGATTCTGTGATAGTTTTGATAAGAATGTATCTTTATCGAAAGTAAGCGTTCCGGTCATTTCGGCTGCTGTAGTTGCACCTTTATCCACTTCTAATCCAATGTCAGACAACAGCTTAAAACCAGGAGTATCCCCAACAATGGTATTCATCATGTCGTTTAGCTGAGACTGCAAGTCTCTAAGTAATGAATCTCCTTGCAGAGTAAGAGTTGTACTGCTGCTTGAGTTGGGGTCTGGGGTTGCCGTACTATTGCGTATAGAGGTTACTATGTCGTTATAAGCTTTTACAAAAGCGTCAATCTTATCAGTAATGGCCGCAGTATCTTGAGATACCTTGATAGTTGAGGTTCCCGTCCCTGTTAGGTTTAAAGTTACTCCAGGGATTGAACCCTCTATAGAATTGCTGTTACTTGTAATTTCAAGCCCATTTACAGTTAACTTTGCGTTAGCAGCACTTTGAATGTTATTAACAGCATAACTGGAAGAATCCGTTGAAACGGTAAACTGGTTATCTTCACCAGTTTTACTTGCAGTAAGAGTAATTGCCTTTTCTGTCGAAGAGGTCTGGACGACCGCAGCCGTTATCCCTAAGTCTGTTTTTTTATTGATAAGTTGAGCGACTTGCGTTAACCAATCATTCGTATTAGTTGCGCTAATATCCTTTAAATCAATTGTCTCGTCATTAATAGTAATACTTGTTGGTAAATTGCTGTCTTTTGTTGTGGAACTTGCAGTGAATCCTTGAATTGCAGATACTTGTGCCGCAGCCAAACTCGTCACATTTACAGCATAACTCCCGCCGGTCGCTCCCGTCCCGGCCGTCACTGTCATTTTAGTTGTATCCGAGCTCGTCG
Source organism: Paenibacillus yonginensis (assembly GCF_001685395.1). Taxonomy (NCBI): domain Bacteria; kingdom Bacillati; phylum Bacillota; class Bacilli; order Caryophanales; family Paenibacillaceae; genus Paenibacillus; species Paenibacillus yonginensis. Next base: position 3,754,542 of record NZ_CP014167.1, read on the forward strand.
CTGTCAGTGCTTGAAAGTTCGAAATATCCTTCAAGGCTGTTGCTGCTGTCTTCAACGTATTCATCTTAGTATTCAGCGTAGTAAACGCTGTTTTATAAGCTGTCAGTTTAGACTGCTTCGTCTGGAGATTCGTGAGCGGAATTTTCTCTTGGTTCATAATCGCCGTTATATAATCAGCTGAATTAAACCCTGAAGCTAAGCCGAGAATACCGCCTGTTGATGATGTTGCCATTAGTGCTCATTCCTTTCTAAAATAAATTTATACCTTTAAGAGTCGTTCCTTACACCTTCTTATCCATAAACATCCCGATCATTTCTTTCATTTTTATAGATAAATCAATAAGAAACTCAGGTGGAAGACTTGTGACTACTTTTTTGGTCTGGGAATCAACCACTTCAACATAAAGCTGCTTCGCTTCGTCGTTATATTTGAAATGCAGTTCTTTGCCGGACTGAGCAATGGACTTGTTTAAGGCTTCAATCTGCTTGTCAAGCTTGGTTTTATCCTCTTCAGTCAAGGAAAAATAATCAACCCCCCCATTTCCGAGCCCGTTGGTACCTGAAGAGTGTACCGCGGATGAGGAAAAAGAAGATGAGCCAGATTGTCCCATTGCTAACCCAAAGTTGTTTTTCACATACTCCATGCTGACGCTTTCGATTTGATGCCTGTTAATATGCATAGGCGATCTCTCCCCAATATCAGGAATGATAAAGCAGCTTATACTTTAAAATTCTTAAGCAAGTCAAGGAGTTCTTCCTGCTGCAGTTGCCCACTCTGTTCCTTAGCCGACTTATTTTCCTCCACAATGCCTTGATAAAGCTCCTGACGAAGGATTTGTATTTCCTTAGGTGCAATAAAGCCAAGTTTGATCTGATCCCCCTCTATACCGAGGATCTGGATCTGAATGTTGTCCCCGATCATAACTGTTTCTCCAACCCGGCGCTTCAGGACAAGCATCTTAAGCTTCCTCCTTCCGCCGCTGCAAAGGAAATCGGAGAGGCAATTCCTGATCCGTTATAATAAACTGATGTGCTTTATGGATTTCTGGAGAAAATAAAAGGGGAGCCCTCATATTAACAAAAAGCTCGCCGCCGCTAATGTTTACGATCAACATAACTCCAGCATCTTCACCAGACTTTAATCCAAGCAATTCAACAACTTCTTGATTGATCTTAAAAGAATACTCACTTACCGCTTGTTCTGCCGGCAAAAGAATAAAGCTGACGTCTTCCTCAAGAGCATGAAGGACGAAAAAAGGCGTATCCCCCAGCGGCATGAGTCCATATTCATAAATACCTGCTATACCTAATATTTCGGTATCGAATCGGTAAATCTGTTCTTCGTCGATTTCAAGCTCTCCGTAAGTAGAACTATGAATGGTCCTCATTTAGGTAATACTCCTCTCGCCTCTACATGGATCTCCGGCGGATAACTTCTGAAATCGATATAAACGCCCTGCGAAGGAACTAATGCTATATTGGTTTCTTTTTGACCAAAGCGAGTGAACCGTTCAAAGGCAACATGGCCAAACGCATTTTTTTCGTTTCTAGCTAAGTTCCCTATCCTGTCGCCTTCTTGGGCTTTTTCAGCTACAGACTGCGTAAACTCTGCGTTTGTTTTCCCAGAAAGATCCTTTCGAAGCTTTTCCGGCCTCTTCAAATCCATATCGTTGTAAACATTGGTCCAGTCGGTTGTCAGCTCCGCCTGTTTGATTCGAATCGTAATATCAGCAGGGCGGTATTGTCCCCAGTTAGGCGACAGGGAAACGTCAATTCCCATGGTTACTCCTCCTCAAATCTCTGATATTATCTTAAGAAGTCCAGCAGAGACATTTGAGAAATCCTTGCTCCGGTAGACAAGGCCGCCTGAAGAACCGTTTCATTTGTTTTTAGCTCTGTGATTGCCGAAGGCATGTCCACATCAGCAACATCGGCCCGCATACTTTTGGTGTTCACCTGATCATCCTCAATCCGGCTTTGCATGATTTCAAAACGGTTCATTCTCGCCCCTACCTCTGCCCAGCTGAGCATTAAACGGTCGGCTGACTGGTCAATTTTGTCCAAAGAAGCGGAGATGCCGTCCACATCGTTGGAGTTAAGCGCAGCCACCAGGTCATCTAACGTCTTAAAAACGTTATCTCCCCCTGCCTCTCCAAACACCGTCTCCCCCGTAATACTCACCGGCACCGAAACAGCAGCGCTAACATTTAAATAAAATACGCCTTGGTCCGTCTGATCGTTGGCTGCATTTGCTGACGAATAGGGTGCCTGATCAGTCTTTTGACCATTAAACAAATAACGACCATTAAATGTGCTGTTCCCGATGGTCACCATCTGTTCTTTTAACTGCTCGATTTCTTTGGCTATAACTTGCCTTTGATTTTCGTCATAAGTTCCATTAACCGCTTGCAGCGTTAGCGTTCGGGCTCGTTTCAGCACATCATCTGCCTGCTGGAACAAAGAATCCATTGTGCTCAGAATATTGCTGCCTGTCTTCGAATTTTCCATAAACTGATCGCTTCGCGCCAAATCTGTATCATACCGCATTTGATATCCTACACCTATCGGATCATCACTTGGCTTAGAGATCTTCTCTCCCGTTGCTAACTGGTTTTGTCCAACGTTCATTGAATTATTGATGTTCCGCAAATTTTTAAGCAGCTGCATATTTTGCATATTGCCGGTAACACGTATCATGATTTAACTCCTTTCTTTAGGGGATTAGCGCCCTACTGTCCCCATTTGATTGATAACGCGGTCCAACATCTCATCAACGGTAGTCATGGCTCTGGCAGCAGCATTATAAGCCTGTTGAAAACGAATCATGTCCGACAATTCTTCATCCATATTTACACCGCTGACCGATTGTCTTGACATTTGAAGCGTATCTACCATATCCTGTTGGTTTTCTTGGTTCCGGGTTGTATTGCTGGCCTTAATCCCCAAATCTGACGTTAACGCACGGAAGTAATCGTCTGTTGTTCCCTGTGTCAGGGAAGTCAGATTACTCGGAAAGGTAAAGCTTGCATCACGCAGGGAAGCAAGAGCGTTGGCAATATCACTATTCCCTTTAATGGTCTGGTTAGCGCCGCCCACCACTTCAAATTTGGAGGATGCTGCAATTTTATTCGTATTTTTGACGATATCTGGATTTACTGCAATATTATCGATTGTAAATGTGCCGCTTCCGTCTGTTGTAGTGAAGAAGGATAAGCCGGTTTCTGCCGGATTCTGAAGGTTATATCCTAACTGATGCAGTCCGTTAAAACCGTTAACCTGAATCTTCATTTCCGACGTAATCGTTGAGCCGGCAGGGATATTTTGTCCAGCAGGAATCGTTGTTCCGTTCGATAAAGTTACATCATTTAAAGCTGTAATATTGGTCGAAGTCACATAACCATTAGCTAAAGTAACTGTGACAGGTGCGCTCACAAGCGTGTTGACCATCCCGTTCAATTGATTGCGAAGTGAGCCGATCTCGGCCAAGGATTGTGTATACCCGTACAATTCGCCACCTGTGGCTGCCTGCGCACTTTCTGCTGTTAACGGGGTCACTCCATCCCCTGATACAAGGTCCACCCCTGCAGCAGTTACAGTAACCATCCCCGTATCGTCCTCACTGTAGGTTATATTAACCAGATTGGATAAGTTATCAAGCAAAAGGTCCCTCTGGTCCCTATAATCGTTTGCGTGATCACCAAAAGCTTCGTTATCGCGGATCAAAACATTCAGCTTCGCAATATTATCCGCAATGTTGTTGGCCTCCAGAATCTTCTTGTCGATATTGGAGTTCGTATCATTCTCCAAGTTAGTAAGAGAATCGCCAACATGCTTCAACGTATCTGTTAAATTTTGAGCAGCACCAGATACTGCGACACGTGCGCTAAGCAAGGAGGGATCACGATTCAGCGCTTCCCATGAATCCCAGAAATCATTCATGACGTTGCTGATACCGTTATCGGAAGGTTCATTCAAGATGTTTTGGAGCGAGGTCATTGTAGTATTCAAAATATTATAGACTCCCAAAGATTGATTCTCTCTTCGGTATTGAGTATCAAGAAAGCTATCCCGCATTCGGGTAATGCTGTCTACCTGAACGCCGGTTCCCAATTGACCAGGCATTTGGCTTTTGGTCATTCCCATCTGCCAAATGGGGTTAGTTGCGGAAGTATTTACCCGCTGACGGGAATAACCTTCTGTATTGACATTGGCAATATTTTGCCCGAGTGTCTGCATGGCTGTTGTATTGACAAAAAGCGCCCGCTTGCTGGTTTCTAATCCATGAAAGGTGGATGTCACTTATTACACTCCTTTACTATAAGAACTGGCCATAATGGTAAAACTATTCACTTCCCATCAGGCTCTGGTATCAAACATACTTCTGCTTTGTGTTTTTTTATCTGGAGCAGTTGGAGGAGCATATGTGGCCTCTTCGTCCCGGCTACCGATCATTACATTCATTGAATAATCTATAAATGAAAGGGATTGTGCAATCAATCTCTGGTTAAATTCATTATGTGATTTCAGTTCTTCCAAGGTAACATTCAATTTGGCATGTTTTTCCCTTAGAAGGGCTTTCTCCTCAGGATCAAAAACCACCCGCATGATTTCGGATAATGTCAGCTGCAAGTTGGATTGAATTCCCCTGTCCCTCAAAAGCTGCTGGACGGCCTGTTGAAGCTGTTCCTCCACTTCCTTTATAGCCTTTGATTTTCTGGATTCAGCATTCAGTGATTTGAGCAATTCCTCATAGTTCCTCGAAACGATTGCTTGTCTTTTGGCAATAGAAATCGAAAGCAGTTCACTGTACTTATTCTGGAGATCAGACATAGCTTTCAAAAGGTTTTGAACAGACATTTCTGCCTCCTACTTAATATAGTCCGTAAAATAAGGAGCTAACTTCTTAGCAAGCTTCTCGGCATCCACACGATAAGTCCCTGATTGAGTTTGTTCTTTAAGCTCCTGAATACGTTTAGCATTAGTCGAAGCTGCGGTTGTATCAGAAGCCTTCAACATTTCCAATGCTTCGGAAGAGATTGAAACTTCATCTTTTCTTTTGTTTTTCTTATCTTCAATTTGTCTTATGTTATCTGTTTGACGCTGATAGGAATTTACCGCTCCGAGCCGTCCAATATCATTTATCTTCAAGATCATAGTCCCCCTTAACAAAAATATAAGCCGATAACCTCATATCAAGTTTATCGGCACGGTTTAAAGCAATGTTAATAGATATTTAGTCCAAATCATGTATCTGTGTAACAGATATTAAAGCGTTTTTAATCCTTCCGGAATTTGTTTATAGCTCCATATGTCATAGTTCCCTGGGCCTCGGTCTCGACTGACAAATCCTGTGCGGCTGAATTCAGATCCCTGGTTAGCCGGGTCCGGCAGCTTTCGCACATGTTCCCTTCGCGGATCATCGTAACTCCGCACACTTCGCAAGGATACGCCATCTCCGGATTGTTTTCAATGGAAATCCGGCCCTCGCGGATGAATTTGGTGATCTGCTTGATGCTGACACCCGTAGCATCCGACAGCTGCTGCATGTGAGTGCCTTTATTCTCACGAAGATAAGTTTTACATTTATCGTATTCAAACTCAATCTCTTTAATACAATCGCCGCACAGACCCATGAAGTTCTTGGCATATAGTTTTCCGCAGCGAGGACAGTTATCCAGATTCATACTCATTCCCCCACCCAAAAAGTTAAAAAAGCGGTTATTTCATATATAGATTACTGCATACCTTCCCGTAAGTCTATCCAGTCTAACTCTCTATATCGGAAGAACCGCACAAAAAATGAATCAGGAACGCGCCCAGGTGAGACTGTAAATTTCGGCTTCCCGCCCCGATGGACAAACAAGTGTCTGCAATTGTTCTGCACAAGCGCCAATGGTGCTGCCCGTGGTATAGATATCGTCAACAAGGAGCAACCGAAGCCGCGGCTTATATCGATTCTGCCCCATTTGGGCTTGGGCAATATTTTGCCGGCCATCTCTACGGGATTCAAATCCTTCCATTAGCTGGTTTAGTTGATCTGCCGCTCCCGGTCCGGGGACAAAAACCTTTTTCATATCTTTGAGACGCTCTGATCGAGACTTCAGACTTTGCTTCTCTGTGTCCCGCGAACGCTCGAGCAAAGGGATATAGGCTGCTCCTGTCCTTCCCGCCACTGCCTCGGCCAGATGCTCGGCCTGATTAAACCCGCGCTCAAGCAGTCTGGAGGGACTTACGGGCACGCAGGTAACCGCATCGATCCGCCAGCTCGGGTCCTGCCAGGAATCCCGCATCTCCTGTTCCAAACGATTGTAGGCCTGGATCATCATTTTGCCGAATAAAGGGGCCAAGCTTTCACGTCCTCGGTATTTATACTGCCCAAGCCACTCTCTCATCCGCTCATCGTACAGGACCGCACTCCGGTTCAGAACAAAGGAACGCTCCACGGCCCAGTCCCCGCGCGTACAGTCCGGACAACCTATCCCTCTGCCGCAAATCGGGCAGCGCGGAGCCTTGATCCAGGGAATGGCTCCTGCACAATCCGGGCAAAGTTCCGTGAATTTCTCCGACATGTGCCGGGTTTGCTTGCCGCAGCCCAAACAACTGCTCACTGGAGGTGCAAGCAGGGCGTACAGTTGTTCAAATAAAGGGATTGAAAGCATAAACTCACCCAACTCCTTTTATCTTTTAATAGTTAATAGATCAGACTACCTTTAGATACCCTTTGCTGAGCGCGATCCGATTCATCTGCTTAATCTGCCGGATCGCCCCGCGCTGAGCCGAATTGGCCTGTCTGGAGAAAAAGAATACCCTGCCCGTCGGGTCCTCCATGGACCTTCCGGCTCTTCCGGCCATCTGCACCAGGGATGCTTCATCAAACAGCCCGCTGTCGGCATCCAGAATATAGACGTCGCTTCGTGGAACGGTTACGCCACGCTCCAGAATGGTTGTCGTGATGAGAATCCGAATGGCCCGGCTGCGGAAGGCCAGCACCTTGTCCGCACGTTCTCCGTCCTGCGAAGAAGTACCCTCAATCCTGACGCCAGGCAGCTTGCTGCGCAGCAGAGCCAGCAGCGGAGGAATCTGCTGAATCCGGGATATAAACAAAAAAATCTGCGCGTCCCGCTGCAAGGAACGTTCTAACTCCGTGATCAGGTTTGACGGCAACCTTTTACGGCTTATATTCTCGTCCGTGCCTGGGAACGAAGTCCGCTTGGGCACCGGAAGCGGGTGTCCATGGAATCTCGCCGGGACCTTGGCCACCCCGCAGCGGCCGGCGGCTGCGTCCCGCTGGAGCTTCTTAGGCGGCGTTGCCGATAAGAAGATAAAATGGCCGCTGTCTTTGCAGCAGGCTTCGGCGGCATAAGCAAGCATGGGGTCATTGTGGTAGGGAAAAGCATCAAGCTCGTCGATTATGACTAGATCAAAGGCTTGATGAAACCGCAGCAGCTGGTGGGTAGTCGATAAGACGAGATTGGCCGGAGTCCAGCGGTCCTCGCTTCCCCCGTACAGCACGCTCATCTGCTGCTCGGGGAACACCTTGGCCAGCCGGGGGGCCAGCTCAAGCACCACATCGCGTCTGGGCGTCGCCACAAGCGCCCGGCCTCCAGCTTCCAGCACATGGGCCAGAAGCGGGAAAATCATCTCGGTTTTGCCGGCGCCTGTCACGGCCCAGAGCAGGAAGCGGGCCGGACGGACGGGAACGGCGGACGGCGCGGCAGGCGGCCTGGCGGAGGACGATGCGGACTCCGCCGCGGCGGTTGCGGCGCGCCCGGCAGATGGCGCGGCAAGGAAGCGCAGCGCTTCGGCAGCGGCCTCGCGCTGCGCCGGGCTGAGCCCCCACCGATCGAGCTGGCGATCGGCGGGGGCTGGAGGGGCCGCGTGCCCCGCCGCGGCCCCGGAAACCGCGCTGCCGCGAAGCAGCAGCGCGCAGGAGCGGCTGCGCCCCATAGCGAGGCAGGCCTCGCAATAGGCGCAGCTGCTTTGCCCGCACCCGGCGCATGGCGCCGTGCGGGTCACTTCGCTGCCGCAGCGCCGGCAGCGGGGAAGCGCCGGCCCGCGCAGCAGGCCGGCGAACCGGCGCCGCCGCCCCGTCTGCGCGGGGGCGACGCCCGCCATCAGCGCAGCGTGCCCCGCAAGCTGGGCGAGCTGCGCCAGAGTGCGCCAGCTGCCGGCCAGCTCCGGCAGCTGCGCTTCGAGCAGCCCTCGCAGCTCGGGCTGCAGCAGCGAGCGCCCCGCGGTCAACGCAGCGAAGCGCGCCACCTCCCGGGCCGCCGGCATCCGGCCCGGCTCGGCAACCCCCTGTGCCCCGTCCATGTCCGGGGCACACAGCTCCCGCCACCGGGGATGGCCGCCCGCCCGGCGGTCATACAAGCAGACGGGAAACCCCATTTCCCAGTCTTTCTTATCCTGTTCCCGGTTATCTCTACCGGCTCCCCAGCCTTGCTTATCCTGCTCTCGCCGCTGCCCTGCCGAATTCCCCCTCAATCTCTCTGCCCCTTCCCATCTCGCTATACTCGCGCCAGCCGAGAGCAGACGCCCCCAATCCTCCAAGCTAAAACGGTCAAAACGCCACTCCGAATGAAACTGATCCCGCCAGGCTGCGGCCTGCCCGAGCGGAATCTTTTTTCCAAGCAATACGATCTTGTCCGCCGCCGGCTGTCCGGGCCAGCCTCCTGACCGTTCCCCGCTCCCGCTTGTCCAACTTACCCAATCCACCCGCAGATCCAGACTGATATAAGCGCTCCACTCGCCGTTTGACCTTACCACATACAGAGAAACCTTCATGTTCTCGCCCCTTGTTTTATGGATTCCCAGTCTAATGCTGCTGCCTGGTTTTTTTGAAAACACACAAAACACAAAAAAGCACACCCCACCAAGTTCAAGAACTTGTAGAGTGTGCTTCACCCGTCGTTTCTATTTCTCTTCCGAAACAAGAAACCTGCTATGAAATTAGACGACATGTACATAGGGGATTTTGGCAGCCTCCCCCGGCTTGCGAAGATCGACAAACAGAAATCCGTCCTGCTCAAGCTCTGGCGAATGCTGGGCCAAATCCTCCCGCGACAGCTCCCCGGAGAAGCGGATGACCTGAAGCTCCATGCCTTCCGACCGGCTCATCCGCTCGGCAATGGCCAGCGTATCATCTTCCGAGTGCTCATCAACCAGAGTAACCAAATGAGGTTTGCTGCTCAATTTGGCGTACCAGGAAATAGCGCGCAAATACCATTCCAGCTGACGTCCGTGATTCCGCGTTACCAATACATAGTGAACAAAACGCCGCTCCCCGGCGGCCTCACGGTTCAATGAACGACGATACAGCCCATGAACGGCGAGTGCCGCCAGCGCATATCCGGCCACAATCCATAAAGCCAACGTGATCATGGAGTCCACCTCCCTGTCTTGCAGACGAACGCCGCTTGCTGCTGCAGCGTTATGCCTGCCGCAAAACCTTAGGTTTTAACTAAGATACTATATGCGGCCACAGGGGGTCCGGTTACTGGGCGGCCCGGCTGCCGATCCGAACGGTTCGGGCCAGTCTTATCCTTCTTACGCAAGTTGGCTCCCGACCAGCGTCTATGTAGGGCATAGGGCAGCCAACGGTCTTATGTGCTTGTTCTTAGTGCTTAAGTATAGAAAAGCGGAACCGCGCCTACAAAGTCACCCAGCCCAGCTTGATAGCATTGATAACCGCCTGCGTACGATCATCGACTTCCATCTTCTGCAGGATGCTGCTGACGTGGTTCTTGACCGTCTTCTCGCTGATGAACAAATGCTCGCCGATCATTTTGTTGCTGCGTCCCTCGGCCATCAGGCGGAGCACCTCGGCTTCGCGGCGGGTCAGCGGATTGTCATCGCCGGCCACAAATTTGACGCCCGCTTCGCGCATCGTGCCGTCTTCGGCAATTGCGCCCGTTTCATGCAGATATTCCATGCGGCGGAGCTGCTGAATCAGCTTGCCCGTTACCTTTGGATGGATAAAAGCATGGCCCTCGGCTACGGAACGGATCGCATTGATCAGCGACTCCGCCTCCATATCCTTCAGCAAATAACCGGTTGCGCCTTTGCGCAGCGTTTCAAAGACATAACTTTCATCATCATGAATTGATAAAATAATTACCTTAATATTCGGCATCGCTTCGCGCAGCAGCTCTGTGGCATCAACACCGTTCGTTCCCGGCATGTTGATGTCCATCAGCACAATTTGCGGTTGGTATCGCTCACAGGCCTCCAGCACCTGCGAGCCGTCGCTGCACTCCCCGACAACCTGGATTTCTTCCTCCATATTTAAAATCCGCTTCAGGCCTTCACGAAACAACTGGTGATCGTCCGCCAAAAGCACTTTGATCTTCATGTTCTCCTCTACGTTGCTCTGCTCCATCTATTCTTGCTCCTTTCTCTTCTCTACATTTGTCGGGATATGAATCACAATCTTCGTTCCCTGGTTCTCCGCCGATTCAATTTCCATTCTGCCATCGAGCAGTTCAACCCGTTCACGCATGCCTATCAAGCCAAAATGAGAGTGTTCTTTGGACTTATGCTCCAGCTGATCCACTTTGAAGCCAAGACCATTATCCTGTACCACAATTTTGATCATCTGTGCTTGATAAGTAATTTCGACACCGACAAACGTAGGGTAGGCATGTTTGGCCGCATTGTTAAGAGCTTCCTGTACAAGACGGAAAATTGCTGCTTCCATGGCAGACGATAACCGCTGCTCTTTGCCTCTCGTCTCAAAGGTGGTTCTGATTTTGGTCTTCTCTTCGTAGTCGTGAACATATTTGCGCAGCGTTGGGATCAGCCCCAAATCATCCAGCGCCATCGGGCGCAGATTAAAGATGACTTTGCGCATCTCCTCCAGGCTGGATCTGACCTGCTGCTTCAAATCTATTATTTCGTCCCTCACCATATTGAAATCCTGCTTGATCAGCATTCTTTCGACAATTTCCGTCCTAAGCACCATATTGGCGAGCAACTGGGCAGGACCATCGTGAATTTCCCTGGAGATTCGCTTGCGCTCCTCTTCCTGGGCTAAAATAATTTTCAGTCCGATCAGCTGTCTGTTCTTGGCGGACTCGAGAATCCGGGTGACCTGGCCCAGCTCCCCGGACAAGTATTCCAGAACTACGTTCATCTGCGTCCCGATCGTCTCCGCCCGCTCTACGGAACGCTCGACATTGCGCGCCCGTTTCTGAAGCTCGTCCCGGCGGGCCTTCAGATACATCTCTTTCTCCCGGTAGATCAACAGATCCAGCTGCAGCTGCGTTGCCACTTCATAAGCCTGCTTGATGTCCTCTTCCTTGTAACGCACAAAATCCCGGCTGACTTCCGTCAGCCGGATTCGTGAACGGCGGTAATTCAGCTCTAGCTGATCGACTTTCTCAATCGTCTCCGCCGTCTCTTTCATCACCTGCTGAAGCTCGGTATTCAGCATCTTCAGCTCTGTCTGAGCGGCATCCAGGATTTCAATCATCTGCAGCTTGCTGTCCTGCATGACATTTATCGCATTTTTAATGACGCGGTCGATCGCATCGGTTTGAAAATCCACGTAGGCCCAATCTCCATTCTTTTACATCCGTGTAATGATCAAACCTATCATATCATGATTGCAGGGTGATAGACTTCGTTTTTTGTTCCCAATTTACAAAGATTCCTAGCCGTTCAGACACCAGTCTGAGCGGGACTAAAGTCCTACCATTGATGATCAGAGGTGTTACTTCGGACGTTTGGCGTCCGCCATTCAGAATGTAATCTTTGCTGCCTACAAACAGATCGATCAGCACGCTGCCGCGGACCACTGTAATCCGCTTGCTGGACGCGATCCAGTCCGCGGAACCTCCAAAGGAATCGACCACATAGCGGATTGGCACATAAGTGGTTCCATCCTTGACCACCGGAGCGGCATCGAAGGCTTTCTTCTGTCCATCAAGGAAATAGGATTTCTGCCCGACGGTCATAACCATTTTGGCGTTTGGATACAGATCGTCTCCGCCGGACGGCACCGTGAACTGGATATTATCGAGCGACACACTGCCGGTCATGGCCCGTTCATCCTGGCCATCCTCCAGATTCACGAGGTAGATCCGCTTCAGCTTTGCACCGGAGGCGAGTCCATAAGGACTCAGATCAATATTGATGTTCTTCCAGCCGGTCCAATCGACCTGTTTGGCGATATCTACGTAGGTTGTTTTTCCATTATTATCGATTTCGGCCCGCAGCCAGTTCAGACTGGAGTCACCCATCACGTCAATCGACATCGCCGATGCTCCGTCTGGAATGGCGCGTCCGCTGGTTCCGTTAAACTGTGCATAAGCAAACCGGCTGCCGGTGCCTGCCGTCATGTCATAACGCAGCTGCAGCACTTTGCCGTGACTGTCGCCGCTGCTGACCACCTGCGCTTGCCCGGTTACCTGTGACGGACTGCCGGTAAATCCAATGCTGTAAGCGAGGTTCTCAAAGTCTTCCCACGACTGGCTGCCGGCTGCGCTGAACGTAATGACCGAACTGAATCCGTCATACCGGGCAATCGCATAAGCAACCTTGACGCCAGGATTGATCGAGTTGATCGTTAACACGCCGCCGCCAACGCTGGCTTTCATGCCTTTGAATTCCCATTTCAGGGCACTGGACGGCACGTCGACCGTGCTGCCCGTCTTCAATTTGGCTTTAGGCGTTATCGTCACTTGTGCTCCAGCCTGAAGCGGACCGCTTTGTGCCCCCAGGCTCAAGCTGCTGAGGCTGTCTGCGCCCAGTATCGTCACTTTCGTGCTGGCCGAAGCTTGGCCGCTTACTGCCGTCAGTTGAGCTGTACCCGGCTGCACAGCTTTAAATGCACTTCCGGTCCACACCACATTGCCGTTGCTGGACTTCCAGGTTGGGCTGATTGTGGACGTATCAATCGGGTTGTAGTAAGTGTCATAACCTTTCAGCGAATAAGTCGCTTCCTGGCCGATCAGCAGCGTTTGCGCACCGCTTACGGTCAGGCCTTTGAGCGTGCCTTGCGGAGCGGTCGTATAAACCCCAACACCGTTGGCGACTTGACGCTGGGTTGTTCCCCCGTTGGACGTGGCAAACGTCAAGGTTGCATCGGTCTCACCAAGCGGACGGGAGACCAGGGTGGTCGAACCGCCTCCATCCAGGTCAAGGCCTTTCCATACGCCGATGCTGGTCATAAAACCTTGCAGCTCGGCTAAGGTCAAGCCGCTGCTGCTGTCATTTTTCTCGGCTGTAATCAAATAAGCGAATTTGCCGTCTTTAGAGTATCCAATCGCAGTCCGGGCCACGGCACTGCTGCCGCTGACACCGCTCGTGGAACGAGTGAAGGATGATGCCTTCCCCTGATCCACCAGCAGCGTATGGCCGCTGATCAGCATCTGCAGGTTCGCCGGGTTGACCAGCTTGCCGCCCGCTACCGTACGAAGCGCGTAATTGGACGTAATCGACTGACCGACCTGCAAATGGGTATTTACAAAAGTCGCCGCCGTGCCATGCGCCCGCAAAATATAACCATCAGCCGGAACCGGCCCCGGAATAGCCGCTCCAGGTGAAATCTGCTGAATGATGCCATTCTGCACCAGCACCTCCGTAGGTGTCGTCGAAGAATCCTTCGGCCGGTCTGTCGAAGCCCAGGCGCTGGTATAAATGTACATCGCGTTCACATGGCTGTAGCCGTTGTCCGGTTCGGTCCGGTAGGCTTCTTTGTTGATCCCGGCAAGCGGGAAGCTGGACCCGTCTGCTGCCGTCACATTCCCTTCAAATGTAAAGCTGTCGATCGCCGGTACCCGGTTCTGATCCAGATAGAAAGCATACATGCCCTTGAGCTGATTCGGACTGGTTACGAGCGTTCCCTGCGAGACCGATGCCCCCATGGCCACACCCTGTCCGCTGGTATTAAACACGTCCCCGTTCACGCCGGCAACCGCGCCGGTCTCCTTCGCCATACCGCTGACCGATTGGCGGGTTGTCACCTGGCCATTCTTGCCGGTCATCGTATCCAGTTTGACGTACGGATTCGTTAAATCAATCTGCACCACATCGGCCAGCACCTTCACCTGTTTGCCGGAGCGGGTGACGGTGTACTGATATTTTTGAAGTTTAGCGCCTGACGTAATGATATCTTCCGACAGTTTAACCGCCTGACTGCTCGCGGCATAAATCGTTGATGAATTTCCCCATAAAGGCGTTGCCCCCAGCACCGGCTGAACCCAAATCAATCCGGCCAAAGACAGAACGGCCCATTTCCTGCTTTTTTGTCCCCAATTGTGCTTTGACGCACCTTGTTGTTCTACCATTTCTGAAGCGACTCTCCCATCTCTTCCGCAGTCTCTTACGGCTGTTTCTCCTTAAACTACCAAGTCAGGAATACATCCTCTAGAATAATAGACTACAAAGTAACAAAAAAGTTACGAAAAATCATGAATTTTATGCTAAGGGAAATTTGTGGAAGAGTTTTTGGGACAAAAAAATAACCTCTTTTGGTTCCAAGACCTATTGTCATAGGCCCGCCAAAAGAGGTTGAGAGATTATAGTCGCCCTAGTCTTCTTTATTTTAGGAATCTCAGTTTATCCAATACCCGTTTGAGCATGACGGCAGCTTCGGCGCGTGTGGCCGTGCCTTTCGGATTAAAGGTACCTGTACTGGTTCCTTGAATGACCCCCGCATTTACCGCTTGAGCCACCACGGCCTTGGAGGCCGCAGAAATTTGTTTATTGTCTTTAAACTTGGAAAGGACACCGTCTGGATTCACGGAAGCATTAAGAGGCTGTCCGGCTGAGGACATCGCCCGGGCCATCATCAAGGTCATTTGCTCTCTTGTGATATAGCTGCCCGGTTTAAAGGCCGTGCTGGACACACCGGCCACAATCCCCGCTTTAGCCGCGGCACCGATATAACCGGCCGCCTCGGAGGATGGGGAGACATCGCCGAAGGCAGCCGCGCTCGCCTTGTCCGGCGACAAGCCAAGTCCTTTTGCGATATAGGTCGCGAATTCCGCCCTAGTAATATTCTGTTTCGGTTTAAACAAACCGCTCGCCGCCGGGTCCATAACCGATTTCGAAACCAGTTCGGAAATCGTTGTATTCGCCCAATGGTTCTGGATATCCGTCAGGTTCGCATACCCGCTTCTTGGGCCAACCAGGCTGCTGCCCGACTTCAGTGTTGTCGTAAGAACGGTATAGGCTCCGCTGGACGAAATCTTGGTCGGCACAAACAGCACCTTCTGCGTGCTTCTATCATAAGCATACATGGCCGTGTTAGAGGCGGATACCGATCCGCCGGTCTTGATGAACAGGTCACCCGAAACATTCATATAGCTAAGGTCCGCAGATGCACCTGTTGCCGCGCTGATGAACACTTCCGTCGGGTCGAGCAGCGGAAGCGTGGTGACCCCGTTTGAGCTGTTGATGATGTTCAGGTTATCTTTGGAAACCTGCTCGATTTGGAACCAGACGTTGGCGGAGTTGAATCCTGCTCCCAGCGACATGGCCAAACTTGAGAACGGCAGCTGCTTGAGCGGCAGCAAATATAGAACATCGCCATATTTAATGCCGAATTCCGCCTCGCTGCTCCGTGTAAAAGCATCCATAAGCGGTTTCAAAGGCGCTCCAACATAAGCCGCTTTGTTCGACGAAGGCACCTCAAACACCATCACGCGGGCATTCGCTGCCGCATTGGAGGCTATATAATTATAAGCATCCGTCAGCTTTGCAGCGTCTATGGTGTATTTATTTACGGTCTGCCCGCCTCTGGAGTACGCCGTAGCAGCTGTTGCAGCCGCTCTGTCCAGCACATAACCGCTTTGATTAAATTCACTGGAAGATAAAATACTCAAGTTAGGAGCAATCGCGGAGCCTGTTGTTCCGCCATTATTAACAGAACCGGTTGTATTTTGTACCGCTGCCTGGCTGATGGCATTCAGGCTGTTCCCCTGACTGTCTCTCAGAACTCCGGAAGATCCCGGAATGTAAGAGAAAGTGACCGTTTGTCCGGCATTCACCGGTGACCCCAGCATGATCGTTAACGTGTTGCCGCTAAGAGAAGCCGACATCAGGCTGCGATTCTGGTTATCCACCGTCACGGCGAAATAGCCGATAGAGATCCCGGAAGAGGAGGAAGCAGTCGAAAGCGAATTGTTAAACTGAATCTTCATCGTATCTCCGTTGACGGTAGCACTGCCGATTCCCGCCGTCACGTTTCCGTACTGGACAGGCACCAGATTCAAGTATCCGGCCAGATTATTGCTCCAGTCGGAAATCCCGCCGGCCGCCGAGACATACGAAAGCGTTACGCTCTGCGAAGCGTTGAAGGATGAAGCAAGCGTTAAAGTCACCTGGTTATCCTTAATACCAATAGCCGTGACGTAGACCGGACTATTATTTACCAATATGGAATATTGGCTCTTTAGGGGCACGTTGGTGGTGCTTAGTCCCTCATCGTAGGTCAAAATGATTTTGTTATTGGAACCCACCACACCCTGGAACTGCGGTGGCCGGTTATCGTTATAGTTCCTTACAAAGAAGTCGCTAAACGTTGGAATCTCAAGTCCGCGATAATCCTTGAGCGGATAAGAACCCGGAGTATAGTTCACTTTAACAACGGCGTTCGCTATCGCTGAGCTTGACAAAGTGAGCGTTACTGTTGAACCGCTTTGACTGATCCCCGCAACCGAAGTCGAAGATCCGTCCTGCGTCACCGTAAACTGACTGTAAGCGTAGGAGGATACACTCTGGAGACTGTCTGCAAAATGCAGAACTACCGTATTGCCGGAAATATACCCGTCTTTAGGTTTCGGCATGGAAGTTTCAAGTCCGTTCTCGACTTCCATATTGGAGAAAGAAGCCGCTGCATTTTGACTCAGATCCGCTACTCTTAAATAACTGCTGCTCGGGCTGTAGCTGATCCTGATGTTCTGCCCTACCGCAACACCTACCTGCAAGGTGACATATACGCTGTCGCCTGCCGCATACGCGCTGCTGATGCTTCTTGTTTCTCCATTTACCGTTACGCTGTAGATATTAGCAGGCAGCGAAACCGAACTTAAACTTTCGTTATATTGCAGCCGGATCGTGTTGTTGGAATACACCTGGGCTTTCTGGATTACCGGAGGTGTTTTATCCAAAGTAGCCGTTGTAAAATACCAGCCGCTTGTACTGGTCAGTCCACCAAAATAAGCGTTTGTTACTGCATCCATAATGGCTGTACCGGAAATGATAATGTAGTAACTGGAGCCTTCCGTTAACGCAGATGCAGGCGTAATCACCAAATTTTTTCCGCTTACAGCAGCCGTTCCTGAAAGAGGCGTTGAAGAACCATATTTATAAAGCAAGACCCCGCTGGCCGTTCCCAAACTAAAAGTTGTCCCTGCAGCAGCTTTGATATTTGAATTAAATGTAGCCGTCA
Organism: Paenibacillus yonginensis; assembly: GCF_001685395.1. Classification (NCBI taxonomy): domain Bacteria; kingdom Bacillati; phylum Bacillota; class Bacilli; order Caryophanales; family Paenibacillaceae; genus Paenibacillus; species Paenibacillus yonginensis. The sequence continues at coordinate 3,771,937 of NZ_CP014167.1, forward strand.
GAACGGAAGTACCCGGAGACACGTTCGAACTGCCATTAGACGGACTCAGGCTGCTAATGACTAGCTGGCTCGATGTACTGCTGGCCGTTGTAAAGGTCCAGTCCGAATTCGCTATAGCCGGAGTCAAAACATGATCATTGTCTTCGAAAGCACCAGCTGGTACGGAAACCGTGTAAGACGTATTATATCGCAGGTTTTGAGGGAGCGAGATCACAACGGTATTAGTTCCGTTGACCGCTACAGCATTCGAGCTTATATCAATATTTTGTTTCGCTACGCCTTGCCCCTGAACCGCGATGGTTCCGCTTTTCTTGCCGATAATAGGCTTGCTGAATTGAATCGTCAGTTGAGTAGGAGGCTGGACATTTGTTCCTGTAGGTGTAAGTCTGGATACGATCGCTGGACTTGCCTGCTTGGTCTGAAATCTCCACGTCTGATCGTCTTGAAATCCGTCATAAATAACTGTTGGATCGTTAGCATCTACAAAAGCATCATCATCTATTGTGACATAGTAAGTTTTCCCGGGGCCTAGCCACTCTCTATTAACCAGGAAAGAAAGCTGTGGATTTCCGGAGGAATCCTGTGTTAAGGATTTTATGTCCCATGAGGCCAAATTTCTCTGAGGCGCATCCGCATCTATCAAATGAGCTGAGCGGTTCACGTTATCCGGATTAACCGCCACACTTGAAGTGAAAGTAGCTGTTAACGTAATAGTATCCCCAGATTGGGCTAAATCAATTGTTGCTTCTGGTGCCGGTAAAGTTGGCGGAACCAAACTGCCAATAGGCAAAGGCACAGCGTCCGCAGCCGAAACCGGTCGTAGTCCGGTAAATCCGCTAAATACAAGGGCTAAGGTAAGCAGTAACCCTGTCATTTTCTTGATCCATTTCAAAATCTTCAACTCCTCTTTGGTTAAACGTTAAGTCTTATGTACATCATTTCTGCCCATGCAAAAAAATAGAAAGCTACTATATTCGTCGGCAAATTACTATCTAATCTTTAGGAATCCTTCAGAATTGGCGTTCCCCGCTGCTCCAAAAATAATCGGGTAGGAGGCTACCCATTAATTGGGCAGCCGACCTCCCACACCACCGTACGTACCGTTCGGTATACGGCGGTTCCATTAGGAATGCGCAGTAACTTGTCGATAATAATCAGAAAAGAAAAGGAATCCGAGGTTCTTCAGCCTATTGTTACCGAGGGACTTCGAGAGGATTGGGCTATTGGAGATTCTCCAATAGCCCTTTCTTGTGTTTGCGTATTCCCACGCCTTCTGTTCATGAATTCCGAGCGATATAAGCCTTTCGAGTTTCGTCCTCACTCGTTTCCATTGCTTCCAGAAGACCATTCGGATACGCCTTCTCATCCATTTATCAGTGGTTTGGAGTAGTTGTTTCATGTCAGCAAGCTTGAAATAATTTACCCATCCCATGATGTAACGCCTAAGCTTCAGCGCCCGGTCGGTGTTGCCCATTCCGTTGCTTCTCGACGTTAGCTCTTTCACTTTAGCTTTCATCTTGGATACGGATTTGGGATGGATTCTGACCCGCGTTTCCCCTTTGCTCTGGTAGAATGAGAAGCCAAGAAATTTAACTTTTGTCGCATCGTCCACAATCGTTTTCTCCCGGTTTACCTTGAGAAACAACTTCTTCTCGATGTAAGGGAGAATTTTCGTCAGGGTACGCTCCGCACTCCTCCTGCTCCGGCAGAATATGAGCATATCGTCTGCGTATCGCACGAATCGATGTCCTCTTGCTTCCAGTTCCTTGTCCAATTCATTCAGCATGATATTGCTGAGAATCGGACTTAGGTTCCCTCCCTGCGGTACGCCGATTTCCGTGTCCTCAAACTTATGCTTCACGACGACTCCCGCCCGGAGATACTTATGGATGAGCGAGATCACTCGTCCGTCTTTGATCGTTCTTGAAAGCACCTCGATAAGCTTGCTTTGGTTGACGGTGTCAAAGTATTTCTCCAAGTCCATATCCACCACGTAACGATATCCCTCTTGCACGTATTGTTGGCTTCGTTTCATCGCGTGGTGTGCGCTCCGTTTGGGTCGGAATCCGTAGCTGTTGTCTGAAAACTGCCTCTCATAAATTGGCGTAAGCACTTGGGCGATTGCCTGCTGGATGACTCGGTCAACCACTGTTGGGATGCCAAGGTTTCTCTTCTTTCCGTTCTCTTTGGGAATCTCTACCCTTCGAACGGGATTCGGGCGGTACTTGCCGCCCAAGATCAGTTGCTTGATGGTCTCGCCGTTGTCTCTGAGATATTGTAGAAGTTCATCTACTCCCATCCCGTCGATTCCGTGCGATCCCTTGTTCGCTTTGACTCTCTTGAATGCTTCGTTCAAGTTGTCCCTGCTAACGATTTTCTCAAGCAACCGGTCCTTCGACTCGGTTGCGTTGGTGTCGTCGGTTTCGGTTATCCTCGCAGGACTGTGCACTCCCGCATATCCTTCGTGTTCCGCACTATTCTTTTGCAAAGAGTCTTCCGTTAGAAGTTGGCTGCCCTTGGCTCCTGTTTCGGTAACTTTCATTGACTTCACCTCCTAAGGTTCAGCCCTTCCCTCGAACCGTCGACTGTTCGCGGTACTATGGCGTCTGCTGACTTCTCATGATAAATCTTGTTTCAACCGTGATTCGAAGTGCATCTCCTCACGTCCATGAGACCTCCCACGGTAAGACGATTCACTTTCCTTCCATATACCCACATCATTTACATTGGTACGTCCGTGTAGTTAATTGGACTTCGTCTTGTTTAGCAGACTCATCCCGTATCCTATGCCTGATGATGTTCGTGTTCCTTGGGCCGGAAGTTTGCCTCCAGCTTCCTTTGGATTCCACCTCGCGGTGGACACCCTTGCTCTTGGCTAGTGGTTGGTAACTACAAACCCCCACAGTGGACTTTCACCACCTAGTTAATCGCCATGCGTGGCACACTAAAAAGGACAGTCCGGCCAAGGCCGGCTGTCCTCTAAACAAGCTAAGTATTAAAATTTACAATCCCGCCTGCTCCTTCAGCAGCTCCGCTTTATCCACGCGCTCCCAAGGCAGATCCAGATCGGTACGGCCGAAGTGACCGTATGCAGCGGTCTGACGGTAAATCGGACGGCGCAGGTCAAGCATTGAAATGATGCCGGCAGGGCGCAGGTCAAAGTTCTTGCGAACCAGCTCAACCAGCTTCTCTTCCGGCACTTTGCCTGTGCCATAGGTGTCCACGTTAATGGAGACCGGATTCGCTACGCCGATTGCGTAAGCCAATTGAATTTCCACTTTGTCGGCCAGTCCGGCAGCTACCAGATTCTTAGCGACATAACGTGCAGCGTAAGCAGCGGAACGGTCTACTTTTGTAGGATCCTTACCAGAGAACGCACCGCCGCCATGACGGGCATAACCGCCGTAAGTATCGACGATGATTTTACGACCGGTCAAACCGGCATCCCCCTGCGGTCCGCCAATGACGAAACGGCCAGTCGGGTTAATGAAATATTTGGTCTCCCCGTCCAGCAATTCAACTGGAACTACAGGAAGAATGACATGCTCTTTGATATCCTTCTGAATCTGCTCTAGCGTAATATCTTCCGAATGCTGCGTTGATACTACTATGGTATCCACCCGTTTGGGCTTTCCGTCTACATATTCAATCGTGACTTGCGTTTTGCCGTCCGGACGAAGGTACTCCAAAGTACCGTCCTTGCGAACCTCCGACAAGCGGCGGGCAATACGGTGGGACAATGCGATAGGAAGAGGCATAAGTTCAGGTGTTTCATTCGTTGCAAAACCAAACATCAAACCTTGGTCGCCTGCGCCAATATTGGCTGTCTCTTCAGCGACTTTAGCCGGATCACGATCTTCTAGGGCCGCATTCACGCCTTGGGCGATATCTGCCGATTGCTCGTTCAGGGACGTCAGCACAGCGCATGTATTGGAGTCGAAGCCATATTTGGCCCGGGTATAGCCAATCTCTTTGATGGTGTTGCGTACGATGGATGGAATATCTACATACTCTGATTTTGTGCTGATCTCGCCAATCACCAGAACCAGACCTGTCGCTACGGAAACCTCGCAGGCCACACGTGCATTCGGGTCATTCGCCAGGAAAGCGTCCAGAACCGCATCAGAGATTTGGTCACAAATTTTATCCGGATGTCCTTCGGTTACAGACTCGGAAGTAAATAGGTGTCGCCCTTGTATGGACATGAATGTTCAACCTCCCATAAGGATAGTATGGCTCCCGCCTGACCATCCTACACAAAAAATGAACCTTTTCCGAATGGAAAAGGTTGTTATACAAGCCTTACGTTTATTATCTTATTTAAAAACATAACTGTCAATCAATAGCCTGCGGAAATCAAGCTGATTTTGGCGAAATCCGCCGCTGTCACGGCTGACAATCGAAGGCCGTCAGAGCTATTACAGCAGGGATTGTTTTTCGGCCATGGCTACCAGACGTTTAGTGATTTCCCCGCCGACAGAACCATTCTCACGTGAAGTCAGATGCCCCCAGTAGCTGGATTGCGAAGAACCTTCACCAAATGCGCCCAGTTCCCCGGCAAACTCCGTATCTCCAAACCCATTGCCCCCATAACCCACCGGCAGGCCAAACTCGGCGGCAATTTCATATTTCATTTGTTTAATGGCATCCTTCGATTCCGGAATAAGCTGACGATTATTGCTTCTAGCCATATAAATACACCTCCAGATGATATTTGTTCCCTGTACGTGTATTATGCCGCCTGAACCCGCACATACACGTATGAATCATTGTTAATCAGGGAAAAACATACCTGGAGGCTTGAAATCATTTAGTCCAATATTAAAGTTTATTTGCTGATCGTATACCCGCCTCTAACCATAACGGTCAAGCTGCTGGTCACGCCGTCCTGAACCCTAATGCCACGGCCATCTCTTGGAAAAGAGAGCAGATGGTTGTTGCCTACCGGCTTGCCATCCATAATATCCGTTCCGTCCGTCAGGTCCGCAACCCCGTTGGAGTCCGTGCTGTAAATCGCAGCTTTGCCTACACGGACAATAAATTCCGCGCCAGCTTTAGCGATCAGCTTCTCGCCCGGCTTAACCGTAACCACTTCAACCGCTTCGCTGTCAGCGGACGAACCGGAGCCGCTTCCCGTAGAAGGTGAAGTCGGAGCCGTTGGTGTCTTGCCGTTCAGAGCGGCTTGAATTTGCTGATCCACGTAACTCTTCGTTACTACAGGATCGTCAGCCGTACCCGGCTGGACATTTGTTCCGGCGCCCTCGGCATTTCTATTCAGAAGCGACCCGGCCCAAAGACCGCCGCCGATCAATACAACTGCTGCTGTAATCTTCCAAACTCTGTTCATAAGTTCCTCCTAAACACATCATTCATTCTATTCTATCGGATATTTTGATAGTTTTAATGATAGGTGGTTTTAGGAAGAGTGACAACCCTGCAATAGGCCTGATTCCCGGATGAAATTATCTCGCAGAAGTATCCCCGTTGTAAATATAATAAAAGCCTTGGCTGGCCAGCGGGATTCTGGCTCCCTGGAACTCATCGTAAACGGTAAGCGTAAAGTTGCCGCCCTTAAGTCCCTCATACACCGAATCGCTGTTGCTGAAGCTGAGCGTATTACCGGAACCCGTCTTCAGGTCCGTCTCCGGTGTCAATTCCTTAGTGAAGATGCGTCCAAGCGAATCCTTCATTTCCAGCACGTATTTGTGCCCGAACTCTCCCATGATATAAGCATTACTGCGGGTGAGGCTGTACGTTAATCCGACCTGTACAGATGAAGAACCCGTCAGGGTGGCCGCAACATCCGTAATGCTCAGTGCATAAGGATTGATTACCATACCCGAAAGCGTGGAATTCGTTCCTGGCGTCTGAACATTCAACGCCATTTCGGCGGCATTGATATAGCCGGTAGATTCGCCTTTAAGCGGAGTAAGTTTGTTGTCCGCGATTCCTTCTCCGACAACCAGTTTCATGTCCTGCGTGTAAATGCCTTTTGGCAGCTTGGTCCAGAGAACAACAAGACCGCTTTGCAAGGATGGAGCAGGCGTATCCACCTGAACAGCCTGTGCTTGATAGGATTGTCCGGAGCTGGTTTCGAAATAACCCACCAATTGAGATAAATCCAACTGGTATTTCTCCAGGTTCTTCACTTCAAGTTCGGTATACATAATATCGTTAGAATCTCCTGTATAGACTACAGATCTAACTTCTTTAATTTCTTCCTGACGCCCCTGGTTGTCGAGCTTGTAGCTCTTTCCTTTATCCACCTCAGGCAAGCTTGGCATTTCACCCAAGTGGGTGAAACGGAACCATTCGGAAGAGCTTTCCCCTATTTTCTCCATCAAAGCCACTTGCAGCTGTGACACGTCCAGACTGGCTGGAAGCTTACTGACCACATAAACATTCGTGCTTTGATCTGCTCCCAGCAGACCGGAAGCCGAAGTGCTGACCAGCTTCACATCATTAGCAAGCTGCGCCGAATCAACTTTAAATTGACCGGTTAAATCCGGAAGCGTAATCGTTTTGTTCGCATGGTTGGCGATCGTAATCTTGGCGCTGACTAAATCTCCGTCGCTCCAAGGCAGGCGCTGTATGGAAGAGAGTGTTAATCCAACCAGGCCGTTATTGGTTTGCATAAACTGCTCAGTACCCAAAGTATTCTGCAATTGAACGGCCTCAGGCAGCTGGAAAATCCCTACCGGATAGTTGAAGGAAGCCGCTGAAGAAGTACCCGCACCAGTTCCTGTGCCAGTAGAATCGCTTGGTGTCTGCTGCGCTGCACCAGGAGCATTTACAAACAGCTGCAAGCCATCAGTAATGACAGAAGAATCTACCGTAATATTAAGTTTGATGCTTCTGCTCTCCTGAGGGGCCAACGTCACGTTGTCCAAAGCAGACGTTGTAATCGGAAGGGTGTAACCATTAGAAGTATGCAATTCGAACCCGTATTTAGGAACACTTACGGTTTGCACACCGGAATTACGTAATAAGAATTGGATGGATAAATCACTTTTGCCGTAACTTTGATTCACCCAAGCCCCTGTAACGCTGGCGGCCAGCTTCCCATTCGTCAGATCAATCGTCTTCTCAGCGTTTGGTTGGACAGCGATGGTTTCGTTCTTAACCGCTGCAAGCTGCATAGTAGCGATTGGCAAGCTTGTTTTAGCTGTTTCATCGTCTTGGATTACTTGCAGCTCCAGATTTTTAAGAGAAACGGATTTAGGAATGGAAGCCATCAGCTTTAAGGTTTGGCTATCCTGAGGCTGAATCGAATAGCCCGTACTCGATGCGTCTGCTGTCAGCGGGTAATTTGATCCGCTAGCCGTCTTGATAACAAACTTCAGCTTAGGATCTTCGAATAGTCTGTAGCCAATATTCTGGACATTGAGATCAACCCCAACATAATTGTAGCTGCCGGAGAGGAATGAAGTTGCGTTGTTTACCTTGAGTTTAACAGGCGCTTCATTAATTCGAAGCGTCTTCGAATATGCCGCTGGCGTAGACAATAAATAGCCCTCAGGAATCTTGAATTGCCCCAGCTTTCTTTCATAATTGGCCTGACTGAAATCCCATTTCACAATATCAAAAATCAGACTCGTAGGTTTAATATGCTTGGCCACTTTCACGGAGTAAGTCAAAGTCACCGATGATCCCGGAGCAACCGTTTTCTTTTCTTTGTCGGCTGTAATCAAGGTCGGATTATAGACCGTACCGCTTACCGTCTTGACCTTGGTCCAGTAGTCAAGCAAATTCAAGCTCTTTGTATCGCCGTTAGTAACGGTCAAAGTGTAAGTAATCAGATTCGAATCGTCTTGGGATAGAGTATTAATATCGGTTAGTCGTATGTAGCTCTTAGAGGTAAGTTTAACGGAAGGTAGATTGTTGATGGTATGTATGACTGGCGTGGAAGCAGCCTTGGATGTTGAAGCCTTGGAAGTTTGAGTGCTGCCTGTTGCCGCCATAGCTGGTGGCACACTGCCAACCAAAAGGGTTAGCCCCAACGCCGTCGCTGTGATTTGGATCTTTTTCAAACCTGTGACCTCCTGTTTATCTTGATATAGTATTTAACGTATTTGAGAGGAGAATGTTTCTTGGAAATGGAAAAAAGTGCATAGCTCTTAATTAGACCTATCGGCCGATTAAGGTTTGCACTTCCATTTTAGCATTATTTTATTGATTGGTGCCTTAAAGTTGGCTGAATAGAATCGTTATTTTTTGTATTTTATCTCCTCAAAAAAAGAAACCCCTGTCTACATGACAAGGGTTTCTCAGGAAGTTTCAAACAGTTACTTACTTAACAGCGCTATACAAAGCGGCTTTTGTAAAGCCAGCAGCTGCATTTTTGTTTGTAGAAGCATCAGTAATTGCTTTGGCACTAGTGTTAGCAGCAGCCAAGGAAACTGTGATTACAGAATCATAATCCAACGAAGCATTAGTAGTAAAAGTAATCACCAGTTCATTACTTGCGGCACCTTGATCATAAGATACATCGCTAACATCAACACCGGTAGCAGTCACATCGACAAGGTTTGTTCCTTCTACAACACTGATACCTTCATTGAAATATACATGTACTTTGTAAGTGTTAGCAGCACTGCTTGTTACTTTGAATGGAACATTCGTCGCAACATCTACAGTTTCTGGAGCCACTTTATCAGTGATTGTTTGAGGATTAAACTTTACCTTACCGCCGAATGCGTTTTGTGTGCTTGGAGAAGTAGTGTTGTTCAGTATAAACTTAGCAACTGGAGCAGCACCAAGGTCACCAACTACAGTAAAGGTTGCAATTGTATTGCTACCATCGTAGCTATAGCTATCCAAGTTAACATTATAAGTTGCATCTGTAGTAGTGACTCTGAAATCAGATGGATCAACGCTTGTCAACTTATCATCAAATGTAACTTTGATAGTATCCTTAGCAGTTGCTTCTACCTTATCAACTCCCACATTAATGGAATTTTCGGTAATTGGACCAGAAACGTAACCAACTCCATCATAAGCTAAGTTTCCATCTTGGTCAGCAATCAAGGATACTTTCAATTTAGGATTAGAAAGAGTCTTTTCAGTATAAGGCACTGTAATTCTTACTGTCTCAGGTGTTACCAAATCCACATAAGAGTCAACTGGCAAAGCAGTGAAGTTGTCGGTTCCATCCCAAGAAATGCTATATTTAGCAATAGAAGTTGCATCGCCTACACCAGAAGTAGCCACTGGCTTACTGAAGGAAACGTAGAAGTATACATCATGTTTATTACCTGTAGTGGTTTGTACTTCATGCCAGAACTTAGACACCTTGAATTCCGAGCTATCGCCAACGGTAAAGGATGTTGATACTGGCAAAATTGTATTAGCAACATAAGCAGTATCTTGAACACCAGTAATATCAAGAGTATAAGTACCTTGATTCAAGGCTCCAGCAAAAGTAATAGTAGCAGTGTTAGTAGTAGCATTCCAAGTAATAGTTCTTACCGGATGACCATTTGCATCCAAACCATTACCAGTTACTACTTTACCGTTTGCATCCTTAACTGTGTAGTTAGCACCTTTAAGAGCTGTATCATTCACTGCTTTACTGTATTTAACTTTCAAGATTGTATTACCTTGGTCAGCGTCAGAAGTTACAGAAACAACTTCTGGGCGAGTAGTATCAAGGGTTGGAGTCACTTTCACTTCACGAGTTGCACTATTGCCGCTGTAGTCAGTAACGTTGTTGAATACAAGAGTATTCTCATTAACACTCAGAGCATTATCTTTAGTAAATGTTACAGTTACTTCATTGCTAGCTGTGGAGTGAGTAACTGTACCCGTTTTGGAAGAAATGCCGTTGTATACTGTTCCTACAGATTTAACTGGTTCGTTGAAAGTGACAACTACTTTAGACAAATCAGTTGTTTTCACCGAAGCTACAGTTGGTGCTTCAGTATCTTCAGATACTGTCAAGTCGCTTTCTACAGGAACCACTTTGAGTCCAGAGAAATCTTGAACGTTGCTTACTGTTAATTTGTGATCGCCAGTTGTAAGGGCTGTAGAAATCACAACAGCATCTGGGTAAGCATATTCTACAGAACCGGCGATTGCTTTACCATCGATTTTGTAGTTAGCAGTAGAGATTGCAGTTGCACGATCTACAGGTTCAGAGAACACTACTTTGAAAGCTTTAGTTCCCAGGCCAGTAACTTCCTTAACCGAAGGTGTAGTTACATCAACTGGAGTGAAAGTAATATCTTGAGTGATTGTTTTAGACTTGTCGGAGTTTTTCACTCCAGATACAGTCAATTTCACTTCTTTTTGATTTTCCAGTTTGTTTGCATCTGTGTAATACTCACCATCAAGTGTCAATACAACAGTTTTATTGTCAGAAGACAAATCAGCAGATTTAATTGTTCTGTTAATTTTGTAGTTAGCTACATTCTCAGCAGTTTCAGCATCCACTTCACCATCAAATGCAACCGTAATTTGCTTCAAGTTAGTAGCAGAAAAGCAACCCGGCCTTTTCCTATTTTTTCAAGCCCCCAACCCCAAGCGGCACAACAGTTTGCGAAAAGGGAATGAGTTGTTCCATAGTTGCTCAATACAGAAAAAACAGAAAGTTTCCGCAGAGCTACGAAATCAATACAGAGTCAATACATACGAAAACCATAGTTTTTTGTTGCTGGAAAGGACTCTTTTCCCCTCTCTCCCCTTCCGCTCCCGACGGCACGAATCACCCAGGCCCATGCCGCACATGGAATCCCCCGAATCCCCTAGCTCCCACAGTTCCAAATAGATCGAAAAAAAATACATTCCCCTTTTTTGGAGGGTAAGGGAATTGTCCAATTGGGCCCAGATCGAAGTCTCCCTTTTTCCCGATTCTCTTTCAAATTACTCATCATAAAAATCGAGTTTCTTCTATTATATACATTCCAAAATGCCCCCAAATTTCTTACTGCTGGATTAGTGGCTTCCATACGACTAAATCCTTCATTACAATTATGATTAAGGTGCAATCCTATTCAAAGGGAGGTCTACATAACGATGTCCATAAATAAGGAACTAGAAGTTCTATATCAGAATTGGCTTCAAAGTCATCCAGGCCATTTCGTTACCGGTGGTGTTGTTGACGAAGATATGTTTTCAAGTTGTGAGGTGAAGCTATTATTCCTCCTAAAAGAGGTCAATGATGTGGATCAAATAGAGAATTGGTCGTTAGTACAGCTCATGCAAGATCAAATCGAAAGAATGGAGTTTTACCGCATCTGGGAAACGGTAGGACTTTGGAATTTCGGATTACTGCAAGGCTTTCCACCTTATCAGAAATTGAAATACATGAAGGAAGCCAATATAACGGAAGGATTGCTAAACATAGCCACCACGAACCTAAAGAAAACAGGTGGATCTGGAGAAAGCAATTACGAAGAAATCAAAGAACATGCCATCATGAACAAAGAACTCTGGATGAGGGAAATTGAAATCATCAAACCCGATGTTGTGATCTGTGGAGGGACTTTTCCGATCGTTCAGGAGATACTTGGATTCGAGGCCACAACCTGCGATTCAGGAGCTCTAATTGGCAAAGCTATGAATACTCTCTTTGTCGATTTCTATCATCCCATGTACCGGGTCAGTCCAAAGGTTTTGTACGCTTACTTCAAAGAAACGATGAAATCCTTGGGTTACCATTAGACCAATTTTGTTACAAGTTCAGAAAGAAGCAAAAAAAAACGGCCCTTATAAGCATAACTCCCTTACTCCTTTTAACCTGATGCATGTCCATCCGGTTTTGTTTTTCCTTTGTTTCTGGAGGGGGAGAAGGGGGACGGCTCCCAAAGCCTTGCCGCGACTGGGTTTCCGTGTCCCCCGCGCTAGGGGATGGGGCCGGGGAGGAAAGGGGAAAGCGCCGACTCGTGAGAATCAGCTGCTAATAAGACCCCATTAAGTTGGCTACTTCATAGTGGTATCCGTATTTCTTAAAGAATTCAATCAGCGCCACTTCGAAAAGTTCACGCTGTTTAATGTTTCGCTCATTGCAAAACGTAACCGCCATGTCCTGTAAGGAATCTGACATCTGGATGGTCTTCCCGGTAGCCCTCCCAGGGAGAATGTACCTAGGCAACGTATCCGCCCTGGTCGGTTCAATCATTTCTGAGATTCGGCTTTGATTGGCCTTTAACCATTGGAGCAGTGGCTCATATTGCTGTATGAAGGTGACCGGGTCTTGTGAATCGGTCCACTGTACAGGAACAGGCGGTGCCATGGACGCTCTGCTCGTCTCGGTAGGCTCTTCTATGAGCACCTCCCTTTCTTTTCCCTCTGGTCCATTGTGCTGTTCGACTCTTCCAAATTCCTTCTTGTACGTCCGATCTGCGGATGACCACGTGTATCCCTTTGAGGTCATGTATTCTGCTAACTGGCGGTTATCCCTGAAGCCGACGGCTGAACAGATACGCTCAATGTCGTAGTCGGGCTCTTTCATCATCTCTACCACTATTCCCGCTTTACTGGTGGGCATCACTTTCTCCTTTGCTTGGCTGCCCGTCACTTTAGGAACATAGGTCCGGTTCGTCTGATCCCAAGTGAAGTTCTTGCGACGCATGTAGATATCAAGGGTTTTGTAATTCTTATGTCCGAATTGCTGGGCCAGTTGATCCCTCGGAATCTTTTGGGACAGGCCTTTCAATATTTCTTTCACTCGTTGATTATAGATCGGCTTGGTATCTTCCGTCATTGTCACTCATTCCTCCCCTTCTGATCGTAAGAAAAGAGGGACTAAGCGTCCCTCTATAGTACATCTACAGCTTTAGCGAGTTGATCGTAATTGGAGTGTACGTAGCGCGAAGTCGTCTTGAGATCGCTATGCCCCAGTAGCTTCTGGATGTGAACCACGTGAACATCTTTCTTAACCAGATTGGATGCAAAGCTATGCCGGAGGATGTGGCAAGTGATCACCTTCTCCCACCCCAGCTTAGCTGTCGTTTGATGCAGAACATAGTTCACGTACACGTCCGAGACCTTTCCTGTTTTTTCGAGCGCGAAGAACCGTTTGCTGCTAATTTCGGGCCGTATGGCGTCTTTGTACTCGGCCAGAATCGGAGCGAGTTTCGCGCTAATGGGAACATTCCGCTCCTTATCCCCTTTCCCATGCTTGACATGAATGATGAGGTTAACAAGGTCCACATCATCTAGGGTAAGGCTTAGACATTCCGCAATTCGCAGCCCCGTGTAGAACAGAAATTGCACGATGGTTTTGATGGTCGGATGGTCAATGGCTTGTACGAGTTCGTGGTATTCCTTCTCGTCGATGTAGGTTCGCTCCTTCGTAGGTGCTTTCAGCGGATCGATGGGGGCTGCCGCATGGACGTTCGTCCAGCCGCGCTTAATGGCGAAGTTATAGAAGGAGCGCATCGTACACAAATGCCGATTCACGCTCGCCGGTTGATACTTACGCTCACGGCTTAACATCTTCAAGTAGTCTTCCAAATCTTGCGTCTTGATGTCATGCAGCATCACGATGCCATTGTATCGTTCCTCCAGGAAGCGGTTGATCATTTCCAAGTCCTTTTTGTATCCGCTTATCGTTTCACTGCTTGCGTTTTTCGCCTGTAGTCCTTCTAGGAATCTTGCCGAGTACACTTGAAAGGGCAAGTTGGCTTGCGCAGGTGTAGGAATGGTTGAGTGGGTTGTTATCATGTCGTATCGCTCCCTTATCTTGTGATTTGATTCGGAAAATTCCCGTTATCTTTCTTCTTCCTTTTCTTCGTGGCTACATCCCTCGGTAACATCAGACGTTGCATTTTGGAGATTTCTTCACTTTTTAGTACTTTGCGGATGCCGAACTGCTTCAACTGTTTTCTGTCAAAAAGCAGAACATACACAACGTCCTGCCCCCTGGTTCCTGTCCCTTCAGGTAAACCCACTTTTTTTCTGAATTCTTTCGTTCCCACTTTTCGTCGGTTCGTGAACTTATTCGGCTCTGTCTTTAGCCGCTTTTCTTCTCTCCACTGCTCTAACACGACTTTAGGATCAGAAACACTGGCTTCTTTCATCAGACGATGAAACTGATGTTTAAGAACCGCTACTTCGATGTGATCCGTCTCGTATTTAATGACACCCCAGCATTCTCGACCTGTAAACACCCGATCGTGGGATCGGAAATTTCCATAGTTCTTAATGACTTGCTCAAGCATGAAATGGTAGGCCTTATCCGATTGGTTCCGTTCCATGGAAATCTCCTGCTCCACTTCATGTAAACGTTCCATCATTTGTTCCAGATTTAGGCCTAGCCCAAGCGATTCATTCACGAGGTCAGCTGTCGCCAGGATCATACCGAATTTCTCGGAGACACGCGTGACAAAATCTGAATCGGGTAACGTTTCTTCACATCGGTCCTTCCAGCGGTTACAGCGTTCTTCGACTTCTTCGACATCAAGCGACTGCAGGTACCGAACAAATTCAATTCCCGCATGTCCGTAGTGATCGAGTAAACGCCGTTTCAGATTGTCTGCATTCTCGCCCGAATTGGTCCATGTGGTATTCGCAAATTCAAAGACCCGAACCCGGAGTCCTTCATTCGCGTTGGTCTTCTGGAAAATGGAATGCTCGGCGATGGAGATGATGGTGGTTGACCAGTTGCCTTGGTCACGCAAGCCTCCCTCTTTGGTCATGCGGTCCTTCTCCCGATTCTCTGCAAAGGTGTAGATGAGCGAAGTAAAGTCTTTCAGGTTGCTCATGGAGGCTTCATCGAGCACGATGGGAACGCCGTAGTTGTTTCTCAGGTACGAAACCACGGCGTTGCCTGTGGCGTTCCAGCTTTTGATCAGTCCCTTCGAGGTCTTGCTTGGTCGGCCGAAGGGGGAGACCGCTAATTGGGCGGCGGTTGTTTTGCCACGTGTGCTCTTTCCGCAGATGTGCATGATCAAGGTATCCGCATCCTTAAGGGTGGACAGCATCCCCACCACTGCAGCAGAGAAGCCCATGGTCAAAGCAAGCTCCAGATTGACATTCCCGATGACCTCGTCCGCCACGATGGACTTCCATCCGGCTAAATTGCCTTTGGGCTTCAAATTGTAGTCACCCTTATAGCTGGAAGTCGGCGCATTCTCGCCAATGATCTTTTGGTGCTTGTAAAGCAGCCCATTTGGCGTATCCTGCCAACCCATATGCGTATGCACCGTGGTATAGGGTGCGGATTCCTCTTGAATGCGAAGGTACTGGATCAACTGTTTGGCGTTATGGTAAAACACGTCCACGCCTTTCTTGCTGAGCTTCTGTATGTCATTCGGATGCAGCTGGTCGCGTGTCACTTCAATGGAGCGCTTTTTATCTAAGTAGCTGTATTCGAGCGTCAGCGTGACATCGTTTGTTTCTTCTGCTTGTTCAACTTGGCTAATCTTCATGTACTTGCTGACAGGTTTATAGCTGACTTTCCCGTCCTTCTCCTCTTTGATAAAGAGCAGATCGCTCGTCAGCTTGAAGTTTTGATTTGAGCCGTAGTATTCTTCTTGGCTTTTCTGAAGGAACGAGAAGCTTTTCTTTTTGAGCTTCCTTTTCGGTGGGGTACCTTGTCTTTCATACGATTTCATGCGGTCTCTCCCTTTCCAGCGTAGATTTAGTACGAAGCCAGGAAAACCCGCATGGGCCTTCCTGGCGGTCAGCTTGGTTCATATATTTACGGGTTTACATGAATGAAGGCCGCTTTCTTTCCTTGCATCGTTTTGTACGTCACCTTGGAGAACGTGATGGATGTACGCCCGCTGAAATCAAGTTGATGGAAATTAGTCACTTCTTGCACCAATTCCGAGGAGTAAACGACTTTCTTTGCTCCGTACTTCTTGAGAGCGTAACTGGTGTACCCTTCGCCTAGCTGAACGGCAATGATAATGAAGTTAGGTGCGAACCCGATTTGTACGGTTTCAGCGAGTTGAAGCTTTCCGGCGACTCCCGATGAAATGACTACCCGCTTTCCATTATCCGAATTGACAATGGAAAGGACGCCCGCATCGGGAATTCTCCCCTTCACTTGTTTGGATTTGGAGGGAGTCAGGTCACTAATGTCAAAGTCTGGGACATCCTCGTCCGGATCGTACTCCTCCGAGTCGTCTTCGTCCGGGTCGCCTTCATCTGGTTCGTCCTCATCCAGTTCATCTTCGTCCAGATCGTCTTCGTCTGAGTCATCCTCATCCAGTTCATCTTCGTCCAGTTCCTCTTCGTCTAGCTCGTCCTCATCCAGTTCGTCTTCGTCCGGGTCGCCTTCATCTGGTTCGTCCTCATCCAGGTCTTCTTCGTCCAGATCGTCTTCGTCTGAGTAATCCTCATCCAGTTCATCTTCGTCCAGTTCCTCTTCGTCTAGCTCGTCCTCATCCAGTTCGTCTTCGTCCGGGTCGCCTTCATCTGGTTCGTCCTCATCCAGGTCTTCTTCGTCCAGTTCGTCTTCGTCCGGGCTGATGTCCCAATTGGGCTCCCATTCCTCTTCGATCTCTGATTCATTCGCGTTGCCTTCCTCCAGGTCATCCAAAACGTCCACTTTTCCATTCATTACCTCTGTCACCATTCGGTTTCTTTTCTTCATCCTTAATCTCTCCCTTCGAAATGGGAACCCTTGTCATGCAGGCAGACTTTTCAGCAACAAAAAAGACGCCTAGCATAAACAAAGATTCATAGAAAACGGCATAGTTATCCCGTTTCTATTTCTGTAATCTTTGCAAATGCTAAGGCGTCTGTAGCAGGGTTATGCCTCAATCGAGGTTACCTGAATGGTGACTGTAGTAAGCATGGACACGGACACGTGAAAGTGTCCACCAGAAGCTTCCTTAGTTAAAATTCTAAACATATGATGTTGTAACGGTATCTTATACTAACCTTCAAGCCCTTGTCAACACTAAACTATCCATTGATTCTTGTTGTTTTTGGCTTCTATATTTCTTTGTAGGTCACTGATTTGGCTATTGGGCAGTCCTTACTGCCCAATAGCGTTCTTGGGTCGCTGTTTGATCTATCAAAAATGGCTCAAAAAAACTTTTAAATCCTTCTCCCCTAAAGAGAGAGAAGTCACATGTTTTCCATTCCATGTCATGGTTAGTTTTAATTTAGAATGATTACTTTTTATTGTTTCGAACCTTTCCGATAGTGATCCTCTATGTGGCTAAGTGTCAAAAAAATAGGGTTCCTGTGGTGAAATCAAGAACCCATCCTGCTCGTGCAGAGATTTACCCATTTTAATTTATCCATCCTAAGCGTAACGAATCTCTTTAGTTCTGGAGCCACTGTTCTATTCTGGAACTCAGAGTTCCTTCTATGAAGAAAACAAGGTTCATCTGATGGTCATTCATGATGCCGATCCGAAAGTATCTGCAATCCTGAACTTCTTCTGTTTCTACGTATTCCACATGAATGAGCTGATCCAAAATGAATTTAGCATCCTTTTCCTCCTCCAAATGATGGATACAGGATTCCGCAGGTAATCGGAATTCGGTAAGGCATTCGTCTGTATGGTCTGATTCGTACCATTCCTCAAACTGGGTTCTAACTACGCTGATATACGAAAGGGGGATGTTTCCCCCGGCTTCTAATTCTTCAATGTCATAGATGGACTGGATCATCTTCATGGATCACTCCTCCTTTCTAGATCCCCTATTAAAGTTGGTCTACGGCGTTTTGCTTTTCCTGCCGCGTGGTTTGGATGTAGAATTTGGCGGTCATATTAACGGTCGAGTGTCCAGCCAATTTGCTTACTGTCGTGAGGTCTACGCCCTTTTTCAGTAATCTTGTACAGAAGGTATGGCGGAAGAGATGCGGGTACAGCTTGAATCCAAGCTCTCTTGAAACCATCGAGAGCCAATTCCGAACGGCATCCTGGTGGACTTTGGGAGAGCGCTGGCTCAGAAACAGATACTCGCTTTCCGCATGTTCGCTTCTGGCCCGCTCTCCCTTGAGGTACTGCTTCATGAGGTCCATGACGTCCTGACGCAAGCTGACTTCCCTCACCTTTCCCCCTTTGCCCATGACCAGAAGCGAAGAAGTCAGGAAGTCGATGTCCTGCCTTTTAATGCCGACCAGTTCGCTAACCCTCAGCCCACCGTACAGAAGCAGGTAACACATGGCCTTGTTCCGGACGCTCACCTTCGGCCGCTCCAGAAAGTGCAGCAGCGTGTCGACCTGCTCCTCCGTCAGGGCCTCGACGATCTGCTCGCTTCCGGCGGCGATCTTCACCTGATCCCTCTTGAGCTGGATGTACGATTCCCCCACCCAACCCTTTTGGAGGAGGAAGTCGTTGTAGACTTTGAGGCTGTTGATTTTCTTGTTGATGGTCGCCATGGCGAAATGCTCGTCCACCAAATGCTGCTTGTACCTGACGAAGGCGAAGCGGGAGAGGGGCTGACCGGGGTCAGCTGCCTTCTCGCCAAGGTACTTTTGGAACGCAATAACATCGCCTACGTAAGACTCGATTGTTTTCTCAGCTCTTCCTTCCTCAAAGAGCCAACGCTTAAAGGCCAGCGAAAGTTCATTCACTCGATTCATCCCCTTACACGCAAAAAAGCCATGAATGCTGTAGGGTGCATTCATGGCTTTAGACGTTCATTTGATTTTCTGTAAATACACGAAAGGCTTCCCTGATCTCCATTTCATCGTATCCCCACGCCTGACGAATCTGTCGGGGGTCCAGGATTCGGAAATGCTCGGTGAAGACATTCCGCTGCAGTTTCCATCCTCTCCTCTGGAGCACTGTCTCCCAGAATACGTTCCCTCCGAGTGTCTTTGTCGGGATGTTCGGAAATAGCATGTAACCACTCTCCTTGTCTTTGTTACTCACGATAGAATTATATTTATGCCGTGAGTTCTGCCCTCTTAAATAGGTGTCAAATGCTTGCCCTACTTCTAATTTCTCTGTCTGTCACCTCGCTAAAATAGTTATTTCGTGAGTTTGCACGTAGAAATACCGTGAGTTACCGGCTACGGAGCTGCTCGCCTAAACTCTTCTTCTCAGGAGAGGTTCGCCACTTTTCAGGATCATTTGCAGGTGCCACTTCTTCGTTTCCGTGGACATTGCGATCACTCCAAGCCATTCGGTCCCGTCCTCGCTATCGTACACAAGCGTTTCGAAGAGCAGGAACTCAGGCAGATCGTGAATCAGTTCACGCGGGATTAGGGATTCGTCCAGCTCGTTAAAGGATAATTCAACGGCCTCGTAGCTCACCTCTTCCCGATTCACTCTGACCTGAAATTCACTCTCTAGGGTCGTTACAAACCAATCCAGTTCCTTCATTCGGTCACTTCCTTTCAAATGTATCCCCGTGTCTTCAAGGAGACAAAGTTATCGTTACCTACGATGATGTGATCCAGCAGCTCGATGCCGATGATCTTACCTGCTTCCGCCAGTCTTTCAGTAGTGGAAATGTCTTCTTGAGAGGGGGAGCTGTTTCCGCTGGGGTGGTTGTGTCCTACGATGATGGAGGATGCATTGGAGAGGATTGCGGCTTTCATGACTTCCCTGGGGTGGACGATTGTGGCATTAAGGGTGCCGATGTGGCAGACGTTGATGGAGACGGGGGAGTTCTTGGTATCCAAGTTGACGACGAGGAAGGCCTCGCGGTCAAGGTCGGCAAGGAAGTATTTCATCAGCTTGTATCCGTCTTCTGGAGAGCGAATGGAGCCTTCATTGTAAGGCAGAATGGATTCCTTGACTAGTTTTACACTGACGATGTTGCTCCTTTGAGGCAGTTTTTTTGCCTCGAGTTCTCCCGAATGAATCTGATCCAATAACTTTGTAATGATCCATGCTTACAAATTCCTTCTAGAACTAGAAATAGCCCAAACTCCATAAAGGAATTTAGGCTGATGTATCCGTATACATGATAATAATATAAGTTTAATTTCCGTTACATTTCGGATTACCAAATGCACTTATAATTGTTACTTTTAGCAAAAACTGTGCTTCGTCGAACTTGCAATTTAATCCAATAATATTGTAGATGGAACCGATGGCTAATCCAGCTAATCGACGGTTCCGCTTGAAAGAAATAAATAGACAAGTCAATATTTCTATAGATTCAGTCATCCAAGTTCTTTCACACTGGCCACCAGTTGGCCACTGATCAAGGAGTTGTCTTAAGTAATGTCTCTATCTGTAGAATATATGCAGCTCTTTGCTATAGTTTATTTAAGCTAGGTTGTATCTTGTATGTACGACCTTTGGAAACAATGAAGTTGTCTTCTTCAATGTTCTTAAACTAATTGTAATTGTTTGTAATCATAGCAGGGAGAGAAGCTCCAACTTAAAGAGCCATACTATGAGTCGTTGCTGTGGCTTGAACTTTATTAAGCCTATGACCTCCTGTATCAGCGATAAAGTAAATACATTATTCAAAAATATTATTCTAAATGAATAAAAGTACATATCCTTTAAAGTTCTAAAGGGTTTGTACTTTTTATCTTAGGAATAATTAATTGGGTAGTTCCATAAAGTTGGCGTAATTTCACATACTTTATTTCAAAGAAAAGAAGCTTTCGATCAATGTAAGATCGAAAGCTCTTTTCTGAGAAATTTGGACTATTAAGATAATGTCCAACCAGTAGCGGTATTTGTTGCTGTGTAAGTTTTAACGTTACCAGCAGCATCAGTTACAGTGAATACTACAGTTTCACCAGTAGCTGCAGTAATACCACTGATTGTTGCTTGAGTTGTTGCAGTAGCTGGAGTAACAACAGCCGTACCAGTTTGAGTTCCACCAGTTACATCTACAGTAGCAGACTCAGATAGATTCAATACCAAGCTAGTTGTAGTCGAAGCAGCATCTACATTTGCAGTTGGAGCTTGATAATCAAGAACAATAGCGTTATTGTCAACTGCATCTTCAGCCACATCAAAGTTACTTACAGCATTTTTGATTGGTGTTTTACCATCAAAGTCAACAGCAGATGCTGTATCTGTAATGTAATTCGATACATTTGTCAAAGCAATACGATAAATGCCGTTGTAACCTTCTACATTTGGACCAGTTGGATTCAAAGCCAAAGTTACAGTTGTTCCAGAAATTGCAGCAGTGTAATCAGCGGTAGTACCGTATACAAGCTTAGTACCATCGGATTGAGTAATTGCGAACATTTGACCAGCAACATCCTCAGATGGAGCAGTAACATTCTCTGTGAAGTTCACAACGATTGTATTAGCACTTCTATCAAATACGATACCTGCTGTAGCAGCGGCAGGAGTACCTGCATCAGCAATAACAATTTTTCCATCGCTATTTTTCACAACGCTAGGAGCAATTGCATCCTTAACATTAACTGCTGTACCAGCTGCAACAATAGTTTGACCAGCTAGAGATTGTGAAACAGTACCAGTGCTCTTAGCATTAACAGTAACAGCGGAAACTCCAGTTGTTAAAGTATTGTCAGCCAATTTCAGGTGTACAAGAGTATTATCAGAAGAGTCAACCCATGCATCAGTTGCGGCTTTAGAAGTGCCACCAACTTTTACATCGAAGTCACTAGCCACAGCAGAAGCAGCCGGCTGAGACAATTTCACAACGACCTCATTGGTTGCAATTGCTTTTGCGTCAGCAATTTTGAAATCACTAACTACGATGCCAGATGCCAATGCATCAGCAACATATCCACTCAAAACATTACCAGCTGCAGATCTTACACCTTGAACAGCCAGTTTGCTAACTGTAACATTAGCAGGCAATTTGATCAGTACACTCTTTTGATCAGCAAGTGTTTCAAAAGTAGTTCCTGCAGGCAATTGACCTGTAACTGTGTTTCCGTCAACAGTGTAAGTAGCATAGTAGTTAGCTGGGTTCAAAATGGAACCTTCGCCATCAACCGCCATTTTCTTATCAAAGTTCAAAATGAAGGAAGATGCCGTTTTTACTGTAGAAACCAACTTAGGTTGTGCAATATCCCCTACTGTGATTTCGCCAGTGTAAGGCAACATTGTGTTAGCCAAAGTTGTAGTGTCTTTCAGACCAGTCACTTCGATGGTGTAAGTACCAGCAGCCAAAGCGTTGGAGAAGTTAATAGTCAACGTTTTGTTGGAATCGGACCAGCTTGGAGTATAGATATTAGTCACAACTTTACCAGTGCTGTCTTTGATTACTACATTTTTAGCTGCAAATGTGGATGTATCAACAGCTTTAGTAAATTTCAATACAGCACTCTTGTTAGTGTTAGTATTAAATGTGAAGCTTGCTACTTCCGGACGAGTTGTATCAATAACTGCATTTACAGTTGTCTTGGAGTCTGTAGCAATTTGGTTGCCAGAGTAGTCTTTAACCCCATTGATGTAGAGGTCAGTAGCATAAGATGGGAGTTTCTTCAAGCCAGAGAAAGTGATCTTGAATGTTCTTCCATCAATTTGTTTTTCATATC
Organism: Paenibacillus yonginensis; assembly: GCF_001685395.1. Taxonomy (NCBI): domain Bacteria; kingdom Bacillati; phylum Bacillota; class Bacilli; order Caryophanales; family Paenibacillaceae; genus Paenibacillus; species Paenibacillus yonginensis. The sequence goes on from NZ_CP014167.1 coordinate 3,794,281, forward strand.
CGCTATCTGCATAACGTTTTTGGCTACCATCCAACCAGTAGATGTTAGAACCAGAAACTGTAGAAGGATCTACATCTTCACTAAATGTTACAGTTGCACTTTCAAAAGTAACGTTGGATACACCAGCAATCGTTGGTGCAGTTGTATCTTCAGCTACAGTGAAGTCGAAAGTTTTCTCAAGAACTGGATATCCAGCGTAATCTTGGATCGCTTTCTTAGTAACAATTTTGTGATCACCGTTAGCAAGCTTAGTGAAAGATTTGATGATTACAGTGTTGCTGTTCACATCAAGTGTACCAGAAACAACTTTACCATCAATTTCAAAGTAGTTGCTTGCAGCCGATTTGTTAGTAATGTTTACTGGCTCGCTAAATGTTACTTTCACAGCAGAGTTACCCAATGCTTCTACTTTATCAACCGTAGGAGCTGCAACGTCAGCAGTAGTAAATTTAACATCCTTAGCAGTTACAGTAGCAGTGCCGCCTGTTTTAACACCTGTAGCAGACAATTTGTATGCAGTGTTGTTCAACAGACTACCAGCAACAGTAAGAACTACAGATTTCTTATCGGCAGATACAGTTGCTTTTTCAATAGTAGTAGCATTTGCACCAGTGATGTCTCTCACTACAGAATACAAAGCCACTTGTTCTGCAGATGTCTCATCTACAGTACCATCAAAAGTAACTGTTACTTCTTTAAGGTTAGTTGCAGTTACGCTGTCAACTTTAGTTGCAGTTGTTACAACATAAGTTACTTTAGTAGAAAGTGTGTTACCTGCAGCATCTTGGAACTCGATTGGAGTTTCAACATTAGGTTCCAGCGCAGTTTTCAGTTCTACTTTAACAACTTCGCCAGTGGAAAGTGTAACGTCAACGTGAGTTGCGTCAACTACATTAGCACTTGTTACTGTAGGAAGCTGAGATTTCTCCCAAACTGCATATGCAGCAACGATTGCTTGGGAGCGAGTTGCAGCTGCAGTCCAGTTAGTGTTAGCTTCAAGGAAACCAGCGTTGATTGCGGCTTGAACTTCGCCTTTAGCCCATGCAGCTGCGTTGTTGTCAACGCCAGTTGTTGGAACTTCAAGTTTCAAGGCGCGAGTCAGAACGATTGCCAATTCTTGAGCCGTTACGTTGTCGTTAGGGTTAAAGAATTGTTTGCCGTTAACTACGGAACCTTGCATGATTTTAGCGCTAGTTACCGCTTCGATGAATGGAGCTGCCCAGTGGTTAGGACCGTAGTTTTTGTCTTTGTAAGTGTAGACGCCTTCTACTGGTTTCAATCCCAGGGAGTTAGTGATGATTTTAGCCAGTTCAGCACGAGTCAATGTTTTTTCCAGATGAGCCAAGCCGTCTGGCAAACCATTAACGATACCTGCTGCTTTCAAAGCTTCAAACTTTTGGTCTGGTGTAGTTGCTGCGTCAGCACCAAATGCTACAGAAGCAAACATGGAGAATGCCATTGCTGTAGACAGAGCTACGGATAAAATTTTCTTCATAACCTTTTTTTCTCCTCCTTGAATAACTTTCATGTGTAAAGAGTTTTCTTTAGATGAATAGCTCGTGTTACTCATTAGCCGTGCACCTCCTTTCCCGAGTTGAGCAAACTTCATATGAATGATGTCTGTGAGTTCGTCACAGAAACTTGTAAACATTTCCACAGGTAGAAATAGAGTAGTTTCCTAATCCTACCTTTCACATTATACAATGTGCGACTTTAGCCGTAAAGCTAATTTTTCTAATAGATAGACAAGTTTCCCCATTAGGTACAGTCTTCCATGTCTAATTAGGTCGCCCTTGCGTAACGCTCTACATCTTAAACGCTTAAGTTTCAAAAAAGTTGCGCCTTTCACAAAAAAAATTACATTTATTTAATTACTGTTACTCCGCGCCTTTTATTGAACTTTTTAGCAATTATGGCGTCTTACGGAATTCAGTATAGCACTCCTGATTCTCCCAGTCATCAAGCAACTTTTCCCAATACAATAACCTAATTTTATGCAGCTGAAACGCAAAAAAGACACCCGATGTCAGGATGCCTTTAGAGATTTTAAAATTATTTCTACTATATAATAGTAGCTAGTCTTATCTAACCTTCATCGCCAAATTAATCAATTGAGCACGAAGCTCCGGGCTCGCATTCACATTGGAATAGAAATTATCGATAGCCTCTTTGTTGTCCTTGTATTCTTTCTCATGTTTCATGGTTACGCGGGACCACTCGATCAGCTCGTTCTCTGCTTGAGTCAGGGCCACATAAGCATCATGAAATCCCGTCTCCAGTACGAGTCCTTCCATAACCTCTTCCGTAATCTCTTGCAGCTTCTGCGTCTCTTCGATCTTCTTCTCCAAAACTTTCGCTCTATCCTCAAATTTCGTCTTAGCTTTCGTATAGTTCAGCTGCGGTCTTGATAAAATCGGTTTCATATTCCCCTTCACCCTTTTGCAAAAAATGTCTGGCCTTCTGTTATTGTATCCTAAATTCTATTAAATTACAAAAAGATGTAATTGGTAATACTAGACGATCAAGGAAAGAGAAGCCATTGGAGCATCTCCAAGGCTTCTCTCAGAATTGTCCTATTAATTAAAGGTCTTAGGGAACATGCTGGTGCTCTTCTTAAGCAGTTCGACAGCTATTTTGCCCGCTTCTGCTCTAGACATGTAACCCTTAGGATTGAAACTGAACTGTGCTTTCTTCTGTCCAGGGACAGTCACCGCGCTGCCTTCCATAATCTTGGCCTTCGACACAGCTTGAATGGCCGGCTTCGCGTAGTTGTCCATGTTGCCGGAGTCTACAAACGATTTATCCAAAGTTGCACTGAGTTTGCTGTCATTCAAAGCAAGCTTCAGATTCAGCGCTCTTGCAATCATCACCGCTGCCTGCTCTCGGGTAATCGGCTGATCCGGGCCAAAGAAACCATCTGTTTGACCGGTAATAATGCCTGCTCTTGCAGCAGTCTCGATGTAATCGTAGCTCCAGGTAGCCGTCGTGATTCCTGGTGAAACGTCACTGAACGATTTTGGTGTTAAAGAAGTATCCGAGTTGATCGGCAAGTTAAGTCCTTTAACCAGCAGGGAGGCGAATTCTCCGCGAGTGGTTTGGTCATCTGTGCCAAATGCATCTGTACGGAGGTTAGCCATAATGCCTTTCGCGTACAATGCATTCAGGATATTCCGCGCCCAACCGTGGTTCGTAATATCCGGATATCCCATCCGAAGCTTCATGACTTTATAATAACCGAATTCGTCGAATGGTACGGTTACCGTATGGGCTTTCGTATCGACTTCGCCGCCAATGTTCTGCCAAATTCCGTTGTCTGTGTAACGGAAGACGGTGATCGTTGTTCCGGCGTCGTCAACGATATTAGGGTCATAAGCAATGGTTAATTCCCCTCGCTGCGAAGGAACAAGCTTTCTTGGTTTACTGAACAGCGTAAAGGTACCTTCAACCGAATAAGGAGCAAGACCATTTAATACCGGCTGATCCTGGTAGTCGGCAAGACCTCCGTTCACCCAGTAAATCGGAGACACCAGCGAGAAGTTTCCTGTCGCAGCCGTGGTCGAGAAGTTTTGAGAAACAACAGCAGGAATATTGATGGCAGGCTGACCGCTCACTTCGGTTGGCTGACGTCCAATCGTATTGCCGTAGTCGTCTTTACGTCCAACAGCTCCGTCAATCGGATCTGCAATTCCGAACAAAATTTTATTGTTCGGATAATATTTGGTTACGTCCGTACCTGTTGCGATCGTCTCCAGCACAGTTGCTTTAGGGAACGATAGGGTTAATCCCTTGTTGAATACCGTATATTTGTTGCTTACTTTCTCGGCCATATATTCGCTATTAACGCCCACAGTAGTCGTATAATACACCGAAAGACTACCTGTCAGATTGCCGCCTGTGCGTTCGATCTGAATTTTGATTGTATTAAGCTTATCTGGTTTAAGCCCTACATAATCATAAATGAAACGGTCTTTCATATCCGTTCTTGGAGTAGCTTCATCTTTGCCAATCAGAACTCGGGTAGCACCGGCAGCTTCAATATCAATATGAACAAAGTTTTTGTTTACTACAATTTGATCCCCGGAGGTAGCCACTGGTGAAATAATTCGATAAGGTTCAACTACCCGTTCGATTTCAACCTTTTTCGTTGTACGTGCTCCTGTATCGTTGACCAACTCCAGTGTGTAGAACTGGCTGCCCGGAACATCAAACTTCAAGTCATCAACACGAAGGATGAAGTCGTCTTCGTTGCCGGCCAGTTCATAGGTATAATCTACACCATCCATCTTAAAGGTTCCAGTAGTCGTTTGGGTGTTATTAAAATTCAATGTGAACAACCGTTCAGAACCCCGATAGAAATTCAAGACACTGACACCGCCGCCGCGGGCCACCAAATCATATTTCGTTTGGCTTGTTGTGTACTTATCTGCTGTTGCATTATAAGTAAACTCAGTCGAATAATTCAGGATTTGATTAATTACGGTTGGATCCGCTGTGGCCAAGTCCGTAGGGAAAGCCACGTTATCCGGTCTTACATTCGGATGGAACTGCTCGATTGTAGATCCATTTGTATCTGTAATGTAGATTGTTAAAGTAGTTTTTACAGTAGTCGAATTGCCTTGGCTGTCCAGGTAAACGCCTGTAAATACAATGTTATTTTCGCCATACACAAGCGGGCCATTGTTGCTGACTTTAAGCTTCAAATTGAAGCTTGTTGATGCCGGAACTCCAAGTTCATAGCTGGTGTCCGGTTCGTCCCCATACTCAGTTTCAAGATTCTCATCGCTGATTCCGTTAACAAAATATTGAGCGCTGCTGATATTTGGAAATCCCAAATATTGTCCGGATACCGGAATAATAGTGTCGCTTGTCGACTTGGAATTGATGCTGATGTTTTGCCCATTTTGCAGATTGCTGATCGAAATAGACGCTTTGGATACAAAAGTAATCGTTACGTCTTTGTAATCAGATGTATTGGAATCATAATTGAGTCTTACCTTTTGCGTACCGCTCGCAAATCCGCTTACCTTATAAATAATTTGATTAGAGCTGCCTGTAACAGCTACCGGATCAGTCACCGTTACCGTTCTTGTTCCAAGCGGCAAATATTGTCCGACGAGTTTGTCAGCCGGGTTTCTGTCCTCTGTTGATTCAACCATAATATAGAAATCGCTGGAGTTCACGTTGGCACCGTTGAGCGGCTCCTTAGAAACGCCAGTAAGATCCCCATTGTTTTTGGTAGGGTCATATTTCGGCAAATAATAGATTTGGTTAATTTGGTTCTGACCCGGCAGGTAATAGAAGCTTCCCCGAGCCTCTGGGTTTACCAAGGTTGATCCGGAACCATATTGCACTTCTACTCTAACATTGTTCAACCCGCCGTTAGCTGTTGATACAGGCACATTGTCAATCTTGAAAGTAGCCAGCCGATACTTTGGCGTTACCCCGTCCGGTCCCGGCACCCGAACTTCCGTGCCTGCAGGGTTATCAAGAAGTTTGCCTGAGGTATCAAACGGATTCACCTTAAGAAGAGGAATGTTATGATTGGCATTCAAATCTTTGGTATAGTCGCCATTCAAATAGATGGATACATTATGCTGGAAATCTCCAGTGAAGGCATCATAAGGGATCAGCACCTGAGCGATCAGGGAAGTTCCCGTCGCAGCCAAGTCGGCAGGCTTCACGATCTTTGGCTGGTTGTTCTGTAAGCTGAAAGGCTCGTTCTTAGCATCACCTGCCAGAACATAAAATCCTGTATACGGCGCAGTAGAATCATACAGATAAACCGTTCTCTTAAAGGTCACGGAATCGTTATCACTGCTAATAATGATCGTTAACTCATTTGCTCCCGGATTAAGAGGCAGACCCGAACTGAAGAAGTTCCCCGACGTCCGGTCCAGAGAGGCATCATAGGCTGTACCCCCGTTAACGCCAACAGTCACTTTAGTTGCATTCTGGGCTACACCCTGAAGGGCGATTGGCTGCTCGGTTACTACAACCGGCGTACCTTCATTCAGCGGCGTAGAAGCTCCCCCGCCGCCCGCTACAAGCAGGCTTTGCAGATAAGGAACCTTGTCAAACAGGACGTAAAAAGACTCTGAACGTGTTAATCCGCCTTGTACTCCTGAGAATGTAATCTGGTTATAACCAGGGTATAACTGCAGATTATTGGCAATAAAACGTTGGCCGCTTGTAGCGCTCGGATCGACACTTACCGCTCCATTGCTGTAGTGAGACGGATCTGGCTGCCAGCTGACCTGCCCTTTCGCATTTGTAACCGGTGTAATTTGCTGGACAACAACTGACAAGCTGCTTCCAGTTACACTAGTGAAAGAACCTTCAATAGTCAGCGTAGGTTGCGAAGTCGTATAGACATTTTCACGTTTGATTTGCTGAGCTTCCACTGCTGTATACTCCATGCTCAGTCCAACCGTCTTCCGGATATCCAGAACGTCCGGACTGAAATAACGGGTCGATATGACGTCAGCTTGAACGGCTCTTGGAAGCCCGCTAGGAATTAAAGTCAAAATAAGTGTCAATAATAGCAGCCCTATGAAAGGCTTCTTAAGGCGATACATTGGCGCAACCTCTCCTTTTTCCTCGATAGTGTTACCTCTTTTATCGGACAATCCCCTCTAAATTTGAAGAAAATTGGCATAAAAAAGTCCCCTTTTCTCGGAAAAGGGGGCCTGGTGCCTAAATAACAACAAGCCCTCCACCCGCAGGTGAATGGGCTTGTCCGATATAATCTTATTTCGATCCGCGTTCTGCTGTTACCTTGAGGCGCAGGCGCATCAGGAAGTTGATCAGCGGGCGTTTCGTCTTGCCGATCAGGCCGATGACTTCCGCACCGATCTGCAGGAAGAAGGCCATGATGCAGATGACGACGAAGGTGACCCAGTTGGCCGAATACAAAGCGGCCGAAGACTGAATGACGGCCAGAATGCCAAAGAATGCGGCAATGCCGTAAATGATCAGCACTGTCTGGCGGTGGCTGAAGCCAAGCTCGCGCAGGCAGTGATGCAGGTGGCCTTTGTCCGGCGAGAAGATCGGTTTCTTCTGCATCCAGCGGCGCACAATCGCAAACATCGTATCCGACAGCGGCACGCCGATCAGAATCAGCGGCGTCAGGAACGAGACGATCGCCACCTGTTTGAATCCAAGCAGGGACAGGAGCGCAAGGCTGAAGCCCAGGAACAGCGCACCGGAATCGCCCATGAAGATCTTCGCCGGATGGAAGTTGAAATACAGGAATCCAATAATGCTGCCGAGGAGCAGCAAACAAATAACAGCAATAATTTCATTGCCTATAATAAAGGACATAACGGCAATTGTACCGATGGCAATGGCAGATACACCTGCAGCAAGGCCATCCAGACCGTCAATCAGGTTAATGGCATTGGTTACGCCCACGATCCATAGAATCGTAAACGGAATGGCAATCCAGCTTTCAACGGAAGAATAAGAATGAAATGGAATATTGGCAAATTCAATTCGAATATCAAATCCAAAAACAACGATACAAGCGGTCACAATTTGAACCACAAATTTCAGCTTTGCGTTCAATTGGAAGCGGTCGTCCAGCGCACCGAGCAGCATAATCATCGTTCCGCCGACCATAAAGGCTCTAACGAAGTTCACGTCACGCGTAGACAAGTATTCGTCCGGAATGAACGGCAGGATGGCAAACAGCGCAACCATCACGGCTACGAAAATCCCCAGTCCGCCAAGCCGCGGCATAATGGTGGTGTGCACCTTGCGAGCGTTTGGCTTATCAACTGCCCCAATAAAGAAAGCAAATTTCTTAACCAGCGGAGTCAGGACCAGTGCCAAAGCTAATGTCAGCACAAACCCGATGATATAAATCATCAACATGTCAATTTCAACCCCCATTTGTTCTACCGAATGAATTATACTCCGAAAGCAACTAAAGACCAACCTCTCCAAACCGCTATTGTAGGCTGATATTCTGGTGAATTAGCCTGTTTTCCCGGAATTAGCCGAGGTTTTCTTTCTCCTTTAGCACTTTTACGGCGAATTTCGGCAGCGCAAGCATTCTGCGGTAGCGGGTCGGCTCCTTAATGAGCCGGTACAACCATTCGGCACGCAGCTTCTGCATCCATTTCGGCGCCCGCTTGGAACGTCCGGAAATGACGTCAAAGCTCCCACCGACGCCCATCATCACGGGCACAGCCAGCTGCTCCTTGTACTTGGCGATCCAGGGCTCCTGGGTATCCGCTCCGCGTGCCACAAACAGAACGTCAGGTGCGGCGGCTTTAATAGCCTCAACTACTTCCTGATCCTGTTCGGATTTAAAATATCCATCGCGCCATCCAACAATCTTTACACCCGGATAAAGCATTTGTAACCGATCTTTTGCTGCCTGAATCACTTCCGGCGAAGAACCGAGCAGGTAAAATTTCCAAGCCCGCTGCTCGCCCAGCTTCATCAGCTCATGCAGCAGGTCAAACCCGGCTACCCGCTCCTGGACGGGATTTCCGGCTTTGTTCGCCGCCCAGACAACACCCGTGCCATCCGGCACAACCAGCTCCGCCTTCTTCATAATCTCCATATAAGAAGGATCTTCGAGCGCCGCCATCACCATGATCGGATTGGCTGTAATCACCTGATGCGGCTTGCCCGCTTCAATCGCCTGAGTCAAATAGCGAACCGTATCGTCCATGCCCCATTTGCTCACCCGGATGCCGAATAAATCCACCGTTGGAATCGTATTGTTCTGATTCACCTTGAGTCACCCTTTATCCTTCACAAAATAATCCGCAATCCGCTGCGCCGGGAACACCACTTCCCGCTTCAGCCGCTCGATCTGGCCGCTGTGCTGCTTCTGCCAGTCACCGCGGCTGCCGAGCAGATGCTGGGCTTTCGCGGCCAGCTTCTCTGCCGACAGCTGATCGCTGGTCCCCACCGGGACGCTGCCCAGCCGGGCCAGAAAATGATCAATCTTCGGATCATAAGAAATGCCCAGCAGGGGAACGCTTCTGGAGGCGGCATAAATCAGGCTGTGCAGCCTCATGCCGACCAGCAGCGAGCAGCCGTCCACCTCACGCAGCATATCCTGCGGATTATCGGTGGCCGGAGCCATGCTGATTCTGCTGCCGGTGCCGGCCAAATCGCCGATCCGTCCCATGCAGAAGCGGGAAGCTTCTTCGTCGGAGGGCAGATGGAACGGCAGAAACCGCAGATGGACGCTGCGCTGGCGGGCCAGCTGCGCCAGCCCATCGGCCAGGGCCGTCAGCTCCGCCCGCTCCTTGTTCCAGAAGCGGACGGAAATGCCGATCACCGGCAGCTCCGCTTCTTCTCCGCTCTGCTGCGCTTGAGCGGCAGATGCTGTAGCCTCCGGTGCGGGAGCCGGCTGATCCGCATCCCCAGCACCTGCACCAGTCGCCGCTCCTGCAGCCCCTGCCGAAGCGGCTTCTTCCGTTTCCTCCGGCAGCCGCATGCCCATAACCGGATCAGGGACCACCTCAATCCGATCCTGCTTCACACCCATCGTGTGAAGCAGCTCCGCCGATTCCATGTCCCTGACCGAGATGTACCGGCATTTCTTGAACACCGAGGCGATCAGGCGGTGGAACAGCTTGCGGTTCACCGGGCCGACGCCTTGGGCATACACGAAGGTCGGTTTGCCCAGCCACTGCGCCAGCTTGATGATGCCTAGATAATAAGGGACCGAAGCGGGGCCTGTAGCATCCTGGAGAAGGCTTCCTCCTCCGCTGATCAGACCATCGCTTTCCTGTATAGCTTTCCTGACTTCAGACAATTTCATCCGAGGAACGGCCCGGACTTTATACATTTTTGTTGTCCATTCCGGATCGGCGGACAACACGATCGGCTCGAAGGTTATCCCGGCCTTCGCTCCTTCTTCATCAAGCGCGGTCAGAATCGAGCGAAGCACCGCTTCGTCCCCGCTATTGCGGAAGCCGTAGTAACCGGACAACACTATTTTTCGAGTAGCAGAGGCGACCATTTCTTCCAGCACCTTTCAAGGATTTGCCAAATCAGGACAAAGACCAGACCGACAATCAGGCCAAAGCCGAGACCCAGCAAGCCGCGGATCAGGGAAATGAAGAACGGCGAATGGATATGAGCGAACGTATCCACCATCGACAGCTGACCTATCGCGGCAATGATCATGATGTACAGCACTTTCGGATATCGCAGGGACGCAAAGACCCCAACGATAAACAACGGATGAGCGAACAAAAATTCCTTATTCCGCGGGCGAACGCCAATCGTATTCTCCAGGAATGCGCGGAACGAAGCTTCGCCCGGCAGCAGGCTGCCCGAGTTGCCTGTCCGCGACAGGTAATACAAGCCGGCAATGCCGATGATGGCGACAATGACAACCCAAAACACGGTAATCGGCATACGCAGCCATCTGCGCAGCTCGGCCAGAACGGATTCGCCCTGATAAAGGAACACGTAAATGGCCACCAGCAGCATCGGAACCGCATGCAGCAGGCTCACGCCGCGGAATTGGTTCAATACAAGCGCATAAGTAATGTTATTGAGCAGGCCGACTACAAATGGAACGGCGCTCAAGCTGATCAGCGCGGACTTGATAAACAGCACCAGGCTGTGCGATAGTCTGCGCGAGGCGCTCATCCCCGGATGGGCGGCGCCCAGCTCCTTGACCTTGCGGATCGCCAGAATCGTTGCCACCGTAGGGGCACTGATAGCTGCCGCAAGCGCGAGCATCTGTTCCAGCAGCGTCGGCTTCAGCACATACAAACCTGCACTGCCCAACAGCCCCAAAATCAGCATGGCCAGCGTCCATGAAGGCAGGAACAAGGAGATCATCATTGCCGTGAAAGCAACGGCTCCCAGGACCACAAACAATTTGGCCGCTTTCTCCCACGAGTGATCGACTACGTCAAACGCCTCAGCTGTGCCGATTTGAAAACCGTCCTTCTGAACCCGGCTGATCGCATTGCCCGGCTCCTGAAGCGTATGAATCAGGTTGTCGATCGGATCCGTAATCGTCGCTTTCTCCGGATTGCGGGAAGGCGAAGCATTCAGATACACCATCCGGATTTTGCGGTCTTTCACCGCCAGTGCAATCCGGTCAGCCAGCGTGGAGGTCGATTGCACCGCATCCGTATCGCTGATGGAATGCAGGCGTACTACATTGTAGTCCAGCAGGTAGGCCAGCTTGGCAAAACCTTTCTGCTGCTCCTTCAAACCTTCGATAACGGCAATGCCCATTCCTCTTTGTTTCAGGGAATTAGCAAAAGCCTGCAGGGAATTCTTGTCGGCATTGTCCCCGTAGCCTTTAACAGCGTTGCCGTCGAACAGAATCCGGTTCACGCCATAGCTGGTGAACAAATCCAGCTCCTTGTCCACAATCTCTTGACTGTAAGGACCATTGTCGTTCATCCGCGGCAGGATCATAAATCCTTTGCTGTGGATCAATTCAAGCGCCTGCGGATCAGGCTGCAGCGACTTCAGACCTGCATCCTCCGGCGAGGTGTTCAGGCGAAGCCCCTGCAGGCCATTCACGCTCCAAGGCGTGACAGCAATATCAAACGGCTTAAAGCCGTCTTCAATGATCGGGGCGTAAATCTTCGCATTGTCCTCGGACGTAAAAGCAATATAAGTAGCATTATCCTGGGCCGTTACGGCCGACTTATTCATTTCGGCAACATCCTGCGAGTTATAAACCATAATCCGGCGCGCTTTCTTCAGCTCGTCCAGATTACTCTCGAACACGGCAATGGTGTTCACTCCGGAGTCGTGCAGCTTATCCAGTTCTGCAGACAAAGCCTCCTGCTGGTTCACCTGGTAAGACGAAATGTCGAGCAAGCTGCGATAATTGAATACAAACTGTACCTGCTTGGCGGAATTCTCCGTCTCTACCCGTTCGTAAATGATCGGCAGAGAGGCCACCAATCCCACAACAACCAAAATCCACAGCCATTTGCGGGTGGTGTTGTTCCCCTTTTTCCACGTTGAATACACGAAAGAACCTCCTCATTAATGTAGGAACGGCGCAGCATGGCACATCCCCGCTAAAAATCCAAAAATGGAAAGGCCACAGCCTGTCCATTTCCAGATTTGTATAAAAGGCGGGCACAAGTCCCGCCCATCCGCATCCGCTTTACGCTTCAACGCGGGATAAAACCTCTTCCTGCAGCGAAGCCAGGCGCGCTTTGGCCTCTTCATCCGACGAACCTTTAACCGCGAAATAGAATTTGATCTTGGGTTCGGTTCCCGAAGGACGCAGGCAGAACCACGAGCCGTCTTTGAGCAGGAATTTAAGTACGTTCTCCTTCGGCAGACCATCCAGGCCCTTCGAATAATCAAGCATCTTCGTCACCTTGGCACCGTTCACGGCATCCGGCGGACTTACGCGCCAAGTGGTCATCAGGTCATTGATTTTGGCTACGCCGTCTTTGCCCTTCATCGTCAGGGAAGACAAAGCTTCGCGGTAATAACCGAACTGGCGGTAGATGTCTTCGAGCACGTCCATCAGCGTTTTGCCCTGCTGCTTGTAGTATGCCGCCGCTTCGGAAATTAATGAGGCTGCCACTACCGCATCCTTATCCCGGGCATAGTTGCCTGCCAGATAACCGTAGCTCTCCTCATAACCAAATACAAAGGAATGGTTGCCCGATTTCTCGAATTCGTTCATCTTCTCGCCAATGTATTTGAAGCCGGTAAGCGTGTTGAATACCGTCAATCCGTAATGCTCGGCGATTACCGCTCCAAGCTCGCTTGTAACGATCGTCTTGACGACGGCGCCGTTTGCCGGCAGGTTGCCCTGCTCCTTCAACTGGCTTAATAAATAATTAACGATTATTGCACCCGATTGGTTACCGGTTAATATTTCATATTTGCCATCTGTCGTACGGACAACGGCTCCCATGCGGTCAGCATCCGGGTCTGTGCCGATCAGCAGGTCGGCATTCACCTTGTTCCCCAGCTCAATGGCCTTTGTAAAAGCTTCCCGTTCCTCCGGATTCGGCGATTTCACCGTGGCGAATTCGGCATCCGGCTGCTCCTGCTCCGGCACGATATGAATCTGCGAGAAGCCCAGCTTGTCCAGCACCCGGCGCACCGGCTTATTGCCTGTACCGTGAAGCGGCGTATAGACAATGACGACGTCCTTGCCGGCTCCCTGCTCAAGCAGGTCGCGGTTCACACTGACACTCGCAACCGTATCGGCAAAAGCTTCATCTTCGGCTTCATCCAACCATACGAGCAAACCTTGTGCTTCCGCTTCTTCCTGAGTCAGGCGTTTCACTTCGGCAAAAGACTGCACCTGGCGGATTTGCTCAATGACCTGTTCCGCTTCATGCGGAACCAGCTGTCCGCCGGTGTTGTTGTATACCTTATAGCCGTTATACTCCGGCGGGTTATGGCTCGCCGTGATCACGATCCCCCCGTCGGCGTTCAAGCGGCGTACCTCAAAAGATAATTGCGGAGTCGGGCGAAGCGAACGGAACAGCTTGGCTGTAATTCCGTTGCCTGCCAGTACCAGTGCCGATTCCAGGGCAAATTCCGGCGAGAAGTGGCGGGAGTCATGGGCGATGACGACCGAAGGAGCGTTATTGCCGTGCTCCCGCGCATTCGCCAGCAGGAACGCGGCGAAGCCCTGCGTAGCCCGTCCAACCGTATAACGGTTCATCCGGTTGCTGCCTGCGCCGATTACGCCGCGCAGTCCCCCTGTGCCAAACTCCAGATCTTTATAGAAACGATCCTCAAGTTCGGCGGCATTGCCTTCAAGCTCACGAAGCTCCTGTTTCGTCGCTTCGTCAATGTTGGCATCCTCAAGCCAGCTTTGTACTTTGTCCAGAACGGTCAGTGGGTTGCTCATCACAATTCCTCCTATAGGTAAGATTGTCGAGTGTATGTCTTTCTTTCTACATTTTAAGACAAAGCAAACATAATTTCGCCTTCGGCCACTACTTTATCTTCGACTTTGGCGACAGCTTTCCCTTTGCCAATGGAGCCCTTCACGCGGATAATCTCCACTTCAAGGCGCAGCGTATCGCCCGGCACCACTTGTCCGCGGAACCGGAAGCCGTCCAGGCCGGCCAGGAAGCCGATCTTGCCTTTATTGTCTTCCAGCGTCAGAATCGCGGTTGCTCCGACCTGCGCCAGCGCCTCGGTAATCAGTACGCCCGGCATCACCGGATACTCCGGGAAATGACCTGTAAAAAAAGGCTCGTTAATCGTTACGTTCTTGATGCCGACAGCCCGCTTGCCCGGCTCCATCTCCAAAATCCGGTCGACCAGCAGAAACGGGGGGCGGTGCGGAATAATTTGCTGAATTTCACGTACGTCCATCATGGTTAGTTGTTACCCCTTTCAAATAAAGGCCCGAATAAAAACGTCAAAAAAGGGCCATACTGTTATTATCCTTCGTCCCTGCAGAAGCGAAGGTTAAGATAAGGGGCTTATCCTTTAGGACGGCGGCTGTGCCGGATAAAGGATACAGCCCTTTTGAATTACCCAACCTTGCCTGCTGTATAACAATCCCACACCATTATACATTTTCCTCCACCAAAAAGGAAACTACCTTCGTCTACCGCAAATCCGCCTTTAGAGGGATGCCATTCAGCAAAATAACCTCCGCTCAGCCGGCGGCAAACCGGTAAGCGGAGGTTATTTTATTTGTTCAGGTCAGACTTATTTCATTCTTAAAGCTTGTTAATGGTTTAAGGAGAGAACACCAGATCATAAACATGATGCCAGGTGCTCCATTCCAGGAGATCACTCCAGGGCTGTTTACCGAAGAATACATACCCTACCCCTACACCGCCGAAGCCGGCCGCGGCCAGAATAACAAGGATCACCAGCGTCCAAACGAGTCTCCACACCCAGCGGCGCTTCCGCCGCCCGGCTTCGGGAGCTTTCATTTCCTTCACGTCCGTTTGGCTTTCGCTGCTGCCGCTGCGCGGCTCTTGTTCCCCGGTTCTATTCTGCACACGCGACCGCCTTGGTCCGTCTGTCCGATCCTGCTGTTCCGGTCCGGTGTATTCATTCATTTCAGCACCACCTTATCCACGCAAGTGATTCGCCATATTCATCATGGCTTCGCTCGAGGTCAAGGCGCGTGCGGAAAGCTGATAAGCGCGCTGCACCTGAAGCATATCGGTCATTTCCTTGGAAATATCCACGTTGGATTGCTCCAATGCGCCCTGCCGTACAGAAACCTTATTAAAACGGGGATCCCCGTCAACCAAAGTATCCACCGCAGTCAACACATCGCCTTGAACCGCTCCGCTTACTAAACCATACCTATTATCGGTCAATTCTACAAGTCCTTCCGGACGGTTGACATAATCCAGCTGAAGCCGGCCCATATCAAAAGTGCCTGTCCCATCCGTCACCGTAAGCGTCCCGTCTGCCCCAATCTGCAGCTTGCCGCCCGCCGGCACGGATACCGGCTGGCCCGTTGTATCCAGAACGCTGTAGCCTTCGCTCGTCACCAGCGCGGCTTGCCCCGGAATGGACGGGTCCGGATGCAGCTGAAAATTGCCGGCGCGTGTCCAGGCAACGCTGCCGTTAGCATCCCTTACCCGGAACAACGCATTGCCCTGAATGGCCACATCGGTAGGAAGCCCGGTATCTTTAATCGCACCCTGCGTGAAATTCAGGCTTAACCCGGACAGCTTGGTTCCGAAACCCAAATTATAACCGGAAGGGGTGCTGCGTCCGGTCAGCTGCGTCATGTCTTTCTCCTGCTGCTGAACACGGGTCAAGGTATCCACAAAAGAGGCGTCTTTGCTTTTATAACCATTCGTATTCAGGTTGGCAATGTTATCGGCGAGCAGATCCAGCCTTTGCTGCAGGCTGTTCAGCGACACCTTGGAGCTGATTAATGAGTTATTCATGCGGCACCTCCTATACCCGGCCTATTTCGTTGACGGCCTTGTCCAAGCTTCGATCGTAATATTGGATCACCTGCTGATTCGCTTCGTAAGCCCGCTGGGCTGCCATCAAATCAACCATAGCCTGCGCAGAATCCACATTGGAATTCTCCAGCGAACCCTGGCGCACTTCGACCTGGGCACCAGCCGCCAGCGGATTGATGCCCGCCGCGTTCGGATCGGCCACTTCATATACGCCGTTGCCGTCCCGAACGAGCTGGTTCGGCTGGTTCGCCACGCTGATAAGCAGCTGCGGACCTGCGGTCCCGTCCGGATTGACAATTCTACCTTGATTATCTACTTTAAGCTGATCTACAGCTCCCGCAATCGTAATTGGATTATTGTTGGTGCCCAGCACCTCATAACCTTCCGCCGTCACCAGGCGCCCGGCGGCGTCCACATGGAACCCTCCGTCGCGCGTGTACTTCACATTGCCTTCCGCATCACGCACCGTAAAAAAAGCCTGCGGCTGGTACACCACGCTGCCGTCCTCCTGCACCGACTTCCCGCTCGCATCAAATACATAATCTTGACCGTTAGCCGGGTTCTGAAGCTGAAGCGAACCAACCAGCGCAAAATCCGTCCGATTGCCGGTCTCTCTGGCATCTCCCTGCGTAAAGGAAGGAAGGCTTTCCTCGGCAAATACGCCCGTATTCAGCTTGCCGATCGGCGTGCTGGCCTTCTGGCTGCCGCCTACAGCGGATACCAGAACCTCCGGGAAAGAGCGGGCAACGCTGTTCACCTGCTTATACCCTGTTGTATTCACGTTTGCGATATTCTGGGTCACTGTATCATGCACACGCTGCTGAGTGATCATGCCTGCGGCCGCTGTATAAAGTCCTCTTAGCATGGAAGATGCCTCCGATTCTTAATGTTTCTATAGTATGTAGCAGCTTGCTGCAACATCATTCCTAAATCTATTTATCGGTTATTAAAACTTTTTCTTTACAGCCCGGTCCAAATTGTCGAGCATGATGCCGGTGCCCTTCACCACGCAGTGCATGGGATCTTCGGCAACCAGTACAGGCACGCGAAGCTCCGTCGCCAGCAGCTCGTCCAGCCCGTGCAGAAGCGCTCCGCCGCCGGTCAGAATGACGCCTCTGTCGATGATGTCTGCGGATAATTCCGGCGGTGTGCGCTCCAGCACGGATTTAGCCGCGGAGACGATAGAAGATACCGAATCCCACAGCGCTTCCTGGATTTCTTCGGAAGTGATGCTGATCGTCTGCGGAAGACCGCTGACCATATCCCGGCCGCGAATGTCCATACTCGCATTTCTGCCGCCCGGGTGAACCGTTCCGATACTGATCTTGATATCTTCGGCCGTACGCTCGCCGATCATCAATTTATATTTGCTCTTAATATAACGGATGATAGCGTCGTCCAGCTTGTCCCCCGCCATTTTAATCGAGGAAGCCGTGACGATGTCTCCCATGGAGAGCACCGCCACATCGGTCGTTCCTCCTCCGATATCGACTACCATGTTGCCGCTCGGTTCATAAATATCCATACCTGCGCCAATAGCCGCAGCTTTAGGTTCTGCTTCCATAAAAACTTCTTTTGCGCCGCTGCGCTCCGCCGCTTCCCGAATCGATTTCTGCTCAACGGACGTAATATTAGTAGGCGCGCAAATCAAAATGCGGGGATGGCTGTACCAGTTCTTCCCTCCGACACGGTTAATAAAATGCTTTAACATCGTTTCCGTAATTTCAAAGTCAGCAATAACCCCGTCCATCAGCGGACGAATGGCTATAATATGGCCGGGTGTACGACCCACCATGCGCCGGGCATCTTCCCCCACGGCAAGGACACGCTTGGTATCGCTCTCAATGGCGACCACCGATGGTTCGTCAAGCACTACCCCTTTTCCTTTTACGTGTATCAGCACATTAGCCGTTCCGAGGTCTATCCCGATATCCTTGCCCATTCCTGCATCCCCCAAAGCGATTATTTTAATAAAATATGGTGAAAACCTGCGATTTATCGACAGAATCCGTCTTTTCCTTGGAAAAATCCGCATTCTATTTCCATATTTTAAAATATCATACTTCGGGGGAGCTATTCAATCCTTAAAGCCTTATTACTAGGCTTAAACTTAACATTTACCCGAATTTGCACAGACTTAAACACCTTTTTCCTGAAGCTGGGGATTATTGAACGCTTGTCACGATTTCCCGATTTTTGGAGCTGCCTTTTTTGTATTTGATCTTGGTCGCTTCTCCTCCCCTCAAATGACGGATTGATTTGTGGTATTCCAGAATGTGCTTCAC
Organism: Paenibacillus yonginensis; assembly: GCF_001685395.1. Classification (NCBI taxonomy): domain Bacteria; kingdom Bacillati; phylum Bacillota; class Bacilli; order Caryophanales; family Paenibacillaceae; genus Paenibacillus; species Paenibacillus yonginensis. Next base: position 3,812,444 of record NZ_CP014167.1, read on the forward strand.
CTGGTCGGCAAGATCCGGATTGATCTCCGGCAGCCGTTCGGTCAAATCCTTATGCACAGTGCTCTTCGAGACGCCAAATTCCTTGGCAATCGTCCTGACCGTATGTTTGGTCTCCACGATGCAGCGGCCTATTTTGATGGTGCGCTCCTTAATGTAATCGTGCACGCTCCCGCCTCCCTACTCGAGATAGTTTGGTACATTATATGAGGGGCGGGCCTAGATATTCTTTGTTTCACGCGGCCTTCAGCCTGCAGGGGTTCAAAGATCAGCGGAATGTAAAGCTTGCCCGACCTGCTGGGACAAGAACAAAACCGCGCCAGTCCGGCATTCGGACCATCATGGACTTGAAGGGTACAAGCAGGCAATTTTTCGTAAAAAGACAGAAAAAAACCGGAGAGTCGCTCTCTCCGGTTCCTTCTTGAGGCGGTTATACGCCGCCGATTTATTTATTGCTGGCGCTGCTGTCAGGCAGCAGGGAAGCCGGGTTGACGGGTGCGCCGTTCTCATACACCTCAAAGTGGAGGTGGTTGCCGAGCGCTTTGCCGATTTCATTTTTACCGGCGGAAGCGATCGTTTGACCCTGCTTCACTTCGTCGCCCTGTTTGACCTTCACGTCAGCCAAGCTTTGATAAACCGTCTTCAGGTTATTAGCATTGGTGACTTCAACGGTGTAACCGTTCAAGGCATGCTGCTCCACCTTCGTCACTTTACCGCCAAGGGCTGCCTGCACTTCAAAAGCCGCATTGTCGCTGCGCGCGATGTCGATTCCGCTGTTAGTAAGAAATTCATCTTTGTATTGTACCAGTGCTGCCTCATGCTCTTCGGTGGAACCGTCTTTATCATAGAACGGCTTAACGATGGACACCTGAGTGGCGTCTGCTACCGGCCATACAAAATCTTCGCTTACCGCTGTTGCTTCTACAGCTTCTTCGTCTTTCTGGCCGGCCTGCGGGTCTGCCGCCGGTTCAGCGCCGGTTTCGACCGAGCTCACATCATCCGTTACGGTAGCTGTGGTATTCTCGGCCGCCTGCTTGTGGCTGGCGTCCTGATAGACCCAAACTAACGTTAGGATAAGAGCTGCTGCGACCATGTAAGCTGCGGGATATACCCATCTCTTCGACAATGCTTTCTTCCAAGCCGACACCGGAGCGACCGGTTCTCCCATTACATTTTTAGGAGATTCTTCTTGGTTTGGTTTGTTGTTGTTCTTTTGTTCATTCATATGATTATCACCTCAGTAACAGTGTTACCGGGGCGGAATCTTTTATACTTGCTTTATAGTAAATTTTTCAAAAGTTTTCATTTTAGAAATTTGGAAGAGGATTCAAGGGAGATTCCCGTGTAGTAGTGTTTCAGGATGTCGGCGGCGCTGTAGCCTTCCTGGGCCATTCCGTTCGCCCCCCATTGGCTCATGCCGACTCCGTGGCCGTACCCGTAAGTCGTAATAAGAGCTTCGTTCTGCTGCACCTTTATATCAAAACGGCTCGACCGCAGGCCCAGTTTCTCTCTCACCTCTCGGCCGGTGAACAGCTTGCCGCCGATGCGAATCTCTTTAATGCTCTCCCCTTGGGTGCGGTCCAGAACGGTAAATAGAGAGGCTGCCGTCTGGGCCGCTTGTCCGGTGCCGGTCCCGGCCAAAGCCGGAAGCGAAGCTGCGCTAAGTCCCAGCTTGCTGTAAATCTCCTGAACAGGCATCTGCACAGTTTCCTTATAGGAAGGATCGATCTTCGCATCCCAGGGGCTGGGTACGCTGCGCAGGTAAGGAATTCGTTCGCTCCAGTAGTCCTCGGAGTTCTCCGTATAACCGCCGCTTGCCGAGAAGAACAACGCCGAAATCGGCTTGCCGTCATAAGTCATGATCATCCCGGCTGTATCGTTAACCGCTTGCTGCAGCTTCTGCAGCGCGGCCCCTTTGCCCGCCTGCTTCCAGGCGGCGAGAGCGGCTTTGGACAGGTACGCCTGATGGGTGACGGTATCCGTCACATCGGCGCTGCCATCCGGGACGCCGCTGCGATCGCCGGCGGCGAGCCGTTTAACGATGAAGGTCCGGGCGGCGATCGCCTGGGCCTTCATCGCTTCGATGCCGAAGTCGGACGGCATCTCCGCCGCGAGTACGCCGAGCACATACTGCTCGAGCGGCAGGGTCTCCACGCCCCCGGTGTCCGACAGGTAGACGGACACCGGGGGCCCGTCCGCCCGCTGCACGGCGGCGGGCGGGGTTTGCGCGGCCGGCTGCTGCTGGGCCGCGGGGGTGCCCTGCGCCGGCGGTGGCGGGGTTACGCCCCCGCGGTGCACCAGGAGCGCTGGCAGCAGCACAGCCAGCGCGGCAATCCCTGCGGCGGCCACAGGCAGCCGCAGGCGCCTCCGGCGACGCGGGCCGCCCCAGCGGGGAGGCCGGCGGAGACCGGAGGGCCAGCGCAGCGGCCGGACCGCCGCCGGCTTGGGCACAGGCCGCTGCGCCGTGCCTGCCCGCTCGCGCTGCCGGGCCGCTTGCTCCCACCGCTCACCTGCTGGCTTCGCCTGCTCATCCGCCTGTTTCGCCCACTCATCCACTCGTTTTGCCCGCTGCTTCGTCTGCTCGCCCGCCTGCTCACTCGTTTGTTTTGCCGGCTCTTCCTTTCGCCCGCTGACCCGTTCCGGCCATTCGTTCGCCCATTCTGCCCGCTTGCCCGGCTGCCCCTCCATGCGATCAGCTCTAGCCGCCGCCTTCACCGGCTGGACAGTTGCCCGCCGCTCTGCTTCCCTGTGCCTTCCGGCTCTTCCGGCTGCTTGCCCTGCACCCTCTCGCCGCTCAGCCTCAGCCTGCTCTGCTCCCACTCTCTCCATTTCCGGGCTTCCACCAGGCTTAATGCGCCTCTGTTCTGCTTCCAACGGCTTCTCTTGAGGTTTCCATGCCGATTCTGCTTCCGACGGATACGTTCCAGCCAAGTCTTCACCTGCACGTATCACATGCCAGCCTTGTTTTTTATCCGTTAATTTGAATGTTAAAGATGCCCTGTCCTTGGTCATTTCCCTGTTTTAAACCTCCGCACTGCATTCTCGTGTTGCCTCCACCGATGCCGTTCCTGCTCTGTGCAGCTCTCTAGCTTGCGGCATTCAGTATACTTATAGATATGAGTTTTCAGGAACTGCTAGAACCTTTTAAAGTCCATCGAAAGCAGAGAGAAAGCTAGAATCCGGGTTGTACCGCTGAACCAACCTAACAAGGGGACCAGCCCAAGGCCGGTCCCCGTAATCCATTTTCCGTCTCTTCTATTTCTTGCATTCTTTCAAGTATCGGCCGCCGGCCGCCTTCCTCACAAACTTGCACGTTCCTTAAGCGGCAGCCACTTCAGCACCTTCTGAATGTGGGCATCCCAGTATTCCCAGTTATGATCGCCGGGATCAAACTCCGTCGTCACTTCATAGCCAATCCGGTCCGCCAGCTCCTTGAACTTCACATTTCCTTCGTAGAGGAAATCTTCTGTTCCGCAGCACTGATAAAGCAGAGGTTTCGGCCCATTCGAAGCCGCTGCCTTCTCCAGCAGCCAAAGTGTATCTTCTTCCGATCCCGTGATGTCCCGGTCTCCGAACACCAGCTGCAGGCTCTTCAGTGTAAAAGGCCGAGTTTGAATGTGTGCTGCCAGATCAAGCACTCCCGACAGGCTGGCCGCTGCAGCGAACTGATCCGGACAGCGCAGCGCCCATTTAAAGGCACCATAACCACCCATCGACAGGCCCGCTACAAACCGGTCTTCTCTTTTATCCGACAGCGGGAAGAAAGAGGAAGCCAGCTTTGGAAGCTCCTCCGACAGGAATGTCCAGTAAGGATTCCCATACTCCATATCACTATAGAAGCTTTGATGCACGTTCGGCATCACGACTGCCATCCCCAGCTCTGACACATACCGTTCAATAGAAGTTCGTCTCAGCCAGATCGTGTCATCGTCGCTGTAGCCATGCAGCAAATAAAGCACCGGATATTTCCCTTCACGCCGAACGCTGTCCACACCGATTTCTCCTGCCGCCTTCTGCGGAAGGATTACCGTCATCTGGGTACTGAGCCCAAGCACTTCTGAAAAAAACTGACACTGAATCAACGCCATCTTCCTCATCCCTTCTGCTATCCCGAATAAATGATTGCGCTTTCTTATTCTATTATAACGGCTGCTCAGGCTGCTGTGCATTTTTCTTCTTTATGTATGCTCTTAAAAAATGAAAAACCGCCCGAAAGGGCGGCTTTATGTCTCCGAAAGCGGTGAGTTCAGGCTTTGAAGCCTTAAACCCCGCTCGTTTGAATTTTCAATTTCGGCAATTCTTCCACAGCATGGCTGGGTTCAAGGGTTTTGCCTTCCTCATCAAGCTCGATACGCCAAATATCGGCGCCTAAGCCGGACAATTTCTCAGCCAAGTTCACATAGCCGCGGTCAATATGATGAATTCCGCTGACCTCAGTTGTGCCTTCAGCTACCAAACCTGCAAGAATCAGAGCAGCTCCGGCTCTCAGATCCGTTGCACAAACCTTGGCTCCGACTAAGTTCGAGGAACCAGTAACGATTGCCGTACGTCCTTCCACTTTGATTTGCGCATTCATCAGCGTGAACTGTTCAACGTGCATAAAGCGATTTTCAAATACGGTTTCGGTTACGACGCTGGTGCCTTCCGATTTCAGCAGCAGCGCCATCATTTGCGACTGCATGTCGGTAGGGAATCCAGGATACGGTAGTGTTTTGACGTCCACAGACTTCAGCGGGTGTGTTGCCCTTACCCGAATTCCGTTCTCTTTCACGTCAATTTGCACGCCCATCTCTTCCAGCTTGGCTATTACCGGGTTCAAATGATCGGCAATTGCGCCTTCTACAAATACGTCGCCGCCTGTAATGGCAGCAGCAATCATATAAGTGCCCGCTTCTACGCGGTCAGGAATAACCGTATGCTCGACGCCGCGGAGCTTCTCCACGCCTTCGATGCGGATCATTTCCGTCCCCGCTCCCCGTACGGTTGCTCCCATGCTGTTCAAATAATTGGCGAGATCGACAATTTCCGGCTCTTTCGCCGCATTTTCGATAATCGTTGTGCCTTCTGCCAAAGCAGCGGCCATCATAATATTTTCAGTCGCGCCTACACTTGCGACATCCAGGTAAATTTTCGCACCGCGAAGTCTGCCTTCCACCGTGGCTTCCACATAGCCCTGACCAAGCTGAATCTTGGCTCCCATAGCTTCAAAGCCTTTCAAATGCTGGTCGATCGGTCTCGTGCCAATTGCACAGCCGCCCGGCAATGAAATGCGGGTATGTCCGAGTCTCGTCAACAGCGGACCCATGACCAAAAAGGACGCTCTCATCTTGCGTACCCATTCATAAGGCGCTTCGTAAGAAGAAAGCTGTCGGGCATCTACAGTGATAACCTCTTGGTCATATGTAACCTTTGCCCCCAACGATTCCAATACTCGGCTGATCGTCCTTACATCGTCAAGAGGTGGAGCATCACGTATAATGCTAACTCCTTCTTCACCTAATAAAGAAGCTGCGATAATCGGCAGCACTGAGTTTTTTGCTCCGCTAACTTTAACGTTCCCGGTCAACACATTGCCGCCGCGGACGATAAATTTACTCATACGGTTCCCTCCGCGCGTTCATTTTCTCTTTTCTCACCATGAATTTGCGGATTGCTCCGCTAGTGAATGGAATGTTGGAATCCCATTTTTGCAAAAATCACAAAGTTTTTTTTTGAAAAACCACAAATTCCATCTTAGCATTGTTAAATCCAGGCGCACAAGGTACTTTTGCCGGAGGGGTAGGCCATAGGAATCAAGACCCTTACACCTTGGGCATTTTTAAGAATAATTAAAAACAAGATCCTTATTCACCATTGTTAACAGTTCGTTTTGATGTTATTCGACAAAAATTGTGGCTTGCGTGGCCTAACATCATATAACCCATGTCCTTAAAAGTTAAAACAAGTAACGCAGCATATGGGTATAGCCCAGGTACTGAATAATGAAGTCCGCAACAAATTTGCCCAGAACAATCGCAAGCAGCAGATGCAGCAGCTTGCCCTGAGGTCCCTTAGGATGGCGGATCACCAGATCCAGCTTTAAATTTTGCAGAGCCCACCAGGAGATGCAAATACAGATCAGGGAAATCATAATCGCCGTTAGCGAACTTACCGCGGCTGCAGATGAGATTTCACTCAGCGAAGTATTCAACCCATCTCTTCCCCCTTGCGTACGATATGTTATGCCGTCAGCCGCGATTCGGTTAATGCTCCCGAAATCTTTGATTTAGGGCATTCACATACTCTGTAAATAAATAGACCTTCTATATCATACTTGCCAAACGAGTAATAATCCAGTTTTTTATTGTCATAAATTGAACGCAAAACGTATTTTTGTAGATTTTTTTCTATTTTATATGAAAAGCATTTGGCTGCAAGGCAGTAATAGTTCCCCTATCCGATTTGACCCTGTCAGACGGACTTTCATAAAAGCGTTTTCTCTTAGTCTGCCCAAGCCTTTGCGATTGCTTGTAACCAACAGTACATATCCAGGAAATAACATATAAACCTAAAGAACTTATAAATAGAAGTAGGTCTTTATAACCACAATCATCCAAAAAAAAACACCGCACTTTACGCCCATAAAACAGGAATAAAGAACTAATCCATCCATTGAAAACTCGGTAAAAACGGTTAAAAACGAAAAAGGCTGAACCCTCAATTTGAGATTCAGCCTTCCATCGTCTACTATTCCTTGCTTCTCGAAGACACGTTAATCCGGGTAACGGCTCTTTGCAGGGCCAATTCTGCCCGGCGGTGATCAATATGGTCCTTGCTGCTGCGGTTAGCGAGTCTGCGTTCGGCCCGTTCTTTAGCCGCTCTGGCGCGTTCCACATCGATATCCTGGGAAAGCTCCGCACTTTCAGCCAGAATAATCGCTTTCTCCTTCTGCACTTCAATAAAACCGCCGTGAACGGCGATTGAGGTTCTATTGCTGCCGGCTTTAACCACAATGGGCGCGACCTGAAGAGGCGTGACCAAAGGCACGTGTCCGGCCATGACGCCGAATTCCCCTTCTATGCCGCGTACAATGACGTTATCCACCTGCTGGGAGAAAACTACGCGCTCCGGTGTGACGATCTCAAGCAAAAAAGTATTCACGCTCATCACTCCTTAGGCTATTTGCAAAGGATCTCCATCAGCTACAAGCTTACAGAGTTTTTGCTTTCTCCACAGCTTCTTCAATAGTCCCTACATACATGAAGGCTGCTTCCGGAAGCTCGTCATGTTTGCCGTCCAGAATTTCTTTAAAGCTGCGAACCGTTTCCGCAACCGGAACATATTTACCTTTGATACCGGTGAACTGCTCGGCTACGTGGAAAGGCTGGGACAGGAAGCGCTCGATCTTACGAGCACGTGCTACAACCAGTTTGTCATCTTCAGACAATTCGTCCATACCGAGGATGGCGATGATGTCTTGAAGCTCTTTATAGCGGGCAAGGATTTGTTTAACGCCTTGCGCTACATTGTAGTGCTCTTCGCCAACGATCTCAGGCGTAAGCATCCGGGAGCTGGAAGCCAGCGGATCGACCGCAGGGAAGATCCCTTTCTCGGAGATTTTACGCTCAAGGTTTGTTGTGGCGTCCAAGTGAGCAAACGTTGTTGCTGGAGCCGGGTCAGTATAGTCATCCGCAGGCACGTAGATAGCCTGAATCGACGTAACGGAACCTTTTTTCGTGGAAGTGATGCGCTCCTGCAATTGGCCCATTTCTGTCGCCAGTGTAGGCTGGTAACCTACCGCGGACGGCATGCGGCCGAGCAGGGCGGATACTTCCGAACCCGCTTGGGTAAAGCGGAAGATGTTATCGATAAAGAGAAGTACGTCACGGCCCTCTTGGTCACGGAAATATTCAGCCATCGTCAAACCTGTCAAAGCCACGCGAAGACGCGCACCCGGCGGTTCGTTCATTTGTCCGAATACCATCGCGGTTTTGCTGATAACGCCGGAATCCGACATTTCATGATACAGGTCATTACCTTCACGAGTACGTTCGCCAACACCCGCAAATACGGAGATACCGCCGTGTTCCTGCGCGATGTTATTGATCAGCTCCTGAATCGTAACAGTTTTACCTACGCCGGCACCGCCGAACAGACCGATTTTACCGCCCTTAGCGTAAGGAGCAAGCAAGTCTATAACTTTAATCCCGGTTTCCAGGATTTCAGATTGCGTAGAGAGCTCTTCGAAAGAAGGAGGCTCGCGGTGAATCGGATTTTTAGTTCCGCCTTCAGCCGGTCCTTTGTTATCGATGGTTTCGCCAAGTACGTTAAATACGCGGCCCAAAGTTATTTCGCCTACAGGTACAGAGATTGGAGCCCCAAGGTTGGTGGCTTCAACACCGCGAACCAGACCGTCTGTAGAAGACATGGCGATACAACGTACCAGATTGTCGCCCAGATGGTTGGAAACTTCCAGGGTCAAATCTTCTGGGCGGCCGGCAGCGGCATCACCCGGGATACTAATAGCGTTGAAAATTTCCGGAAGCTGACCGCGCTGAAATTCAACGTCGACAACCGGACCCATAATGCTGACAACGCGTCCTTTGTTCATCTTTTGTTTCCCTCCTCAAAGTTTGCGGAGAACTGCTTATGCTGCAATTCCGGCATCATGCACACGACAGCTCGGGAAAAATACAGCAATGGCTTGTTTTCCGCAAACTGTCATCATAGCCTTTAGATTTAAGACTGGGCGTTGGCGCCTGCGACAATTTCCGTAATTTCCTGGGTAATTGCAGCCTGGCGAGCCCGGTTGTAAGTCAATGTCAATTCGCCGATCATCTTCGATGCGTTCTTCGTTGCCGATCCCATTGCCGTCATCTTGGCGCCAAGCTCACTCGCTTTGCCCTCCAGAAGTGCTCCGTAAATGAGCGTTTCGGCATATTTGGGAAGCAGAACCTCGAGAACGCCTTCCGGTGAAGGCTCATATTCGTAGGAAGCTTTAAGTTCGCCGTTTGACGAGCCTTCCGCCCGTTCAAAAGGAAGCAAGCGGTCGATCGTTGGCACTTGGGTAAGCGGGTTGATGAAACGGTTGAAGCAAATGTAGATTTCATCAAACTGCTCATTCTCAAAACCTTGAACGGCTGCGCTTGTAATCTTCTTGATATCGGCAAATGAAGGGGTGTCGGACAATTCAACAACCGACTCCACTACCGGAAGGTTGCGGCGGTTGAAATAATCCCGTCCTTTGCGTCCTACCACGAACAAGCCGTATTCTTCTTTGGAGGCATGCTGCGACAACCGCTCCATCACTTTACGAAGCATGTTGGAGTTGTAGCCGCCGACAAGACCGCCGTCGGAAGTGATCACAATATAAGCCGTTCTTTTGATCGGGCGGGTTTCCAGCATGGGATGGCTGACACCGCTCGAACCGGCAGCAATGCTGGTTACTACTTCCTTGAGTTTCTCCTCATAAGGACGGGCAGCCTGTGCCTTCTCCTGAGCTCTTCTCAATTTCGCGGAAGCGACCATTTCCATCGCTTTGGTGATCTGACGGGTGTTCTGTACGCTCTTGATCTGACGTTTTATCTCGCGGATTCCTTTTGCCATGATTTCACCACCTTAAAGTTTTGGCTGAAAGCCAAAACTACTTCGTAAGCATAAGCCAAACTTTGGGTGAAACCCAAAGTTACTTCGAAAGCATTAACGTAGAAAGCATTAACGTAGTTTTTGGCTGAAAGCCAAAACTACTTCGTAAGCCTAGCCCGGGCATTGCCCAAGACATATAGGTCCGTATGCACACAAGCTTTGGCAATCGCCAAAGCCCGTGCATATTCATATATTAAGCCTTAACAGCAAAGCCCTTTTTGAATTTCTCGATAACTTCTTTCAGCGCGGTTTCATTCTCTGCTGTCAAATCTTTGGTATCGCGGATCGACTGCAGCACTTCACCATGCTGATTTTCTACGAAGGACAAGAATTCGGCTTCGAAACGACGGATATCGCCAACCGGAATTTCATCAAGATAACCTTTAACAGCTGTGTACAAGCTGATAACCTGTTTCTCGACGGGCAGCGGCTGGTTCACGCCTTGTTTCAGGATTTCCATCATTCTTGCACCGCGGTTAAGGCGGGCTTGAGTGGATTTATCCAGATCGGATCCGAATTGAGAGAACGCTTGAAGTTCACGGTATTGGGCCAAGTCCAGACGGAGTGTACCGGCAACCTTCTTCATCGCTTTGATCTGTGCGGAACCACCTACACGGGATACGGAAATACCTACGTTGATCGCCGGGCGTTGACCGGAATAGAACAGGTCGGACTCCAGGAAGATCTGACCGTCGGTGATCGAAATCACGTTGGTAGGGATATAAGCGGATACGTCGGAAGCCTGGGTTTCGATAAACGGCAGGGCTGTAATAGAACCGCCGCCAAGTTCGTCGCTCAGCTTCGCTGCACGTTCCAGCAAACGGGAGTGCAGGTAGAATACGTCACCAGGGAATGCTTCGCGGCCTGGAGGACGACGGAGCAGCAAGGACAATTCGCGGTAAGCTGCCGCTTGTTTGGAAAGGTCATCATAAATGATCAAGACATGCTCGCCTTTGTACATGAAGTACTCACCCATAGCTACGCCCGCATAAGGAGCGATGTACAGGAGTGGGGACGGCTCGGAAGCAGAGGCGGTTACTACGATCGTGTAATCCAATGCGCCGTGGCGGCGAAGCGTTTCAACCACGCCTACAACGGTGGATTGTTTCTGACCGATTGCAACATAGATACATTTCACGCCGTTGCCTTTTTGGTTGATGATCGTATCGATGGCGATAGCCGTTTTACCGGTTTGACGGTCACCGATGATCAATTCCCGCTGGCCGCGGCCGATAGGTACCATGGAGTCGATCGCTTTGATACCAGTCTGCATTGGCTCATGTACGGATTTACGGTCGATAACGCCAGGAGCGTTGTGCTCGACAGGACGGAATTCCGTTGTAGCGATAGGACCTTTGCCGTCAACAGGCTGACCCAGCGGATTCACTACGCGGCCCAGCAAAGCATCGCCTACAGGAACCTGCATGATTTGACCGGTGCGTTTCACTTGGTCGCCTTCGCGGATTTCGCTGTAAGGGCCCAGGATAACGACACCCACATTGCTTTCTTCCAGGTTGAGGGCAAGGCCTACAACCCCGTTTTCGAATTCGAGAAGCTCGTTCGCCATCGCGTTTTCGAGTCCGTGAACACGGGCAATACCATCACCGACTTGAATAACGGTTCCGACTTCGGCTACTTCGATTTCCGTCTTATATTGTTCGATCTGACTTTTAATCAGTGTGCTGATTTCTTCAGGTCTGATACTCAAGTGTTTCACCCCTATCTACAGTGCTTGTCTTCGAAAAGATTTCTCAAGCCGATCCAGCTTGCCGGCCAGGCTTCCGTCATAAAGCGTATCGCCGATGACGACTTTCATGCCGCCGAGCAGACTGTTATCCACCACGTTCTCCACGCGGATTTTCTTCTGCACAAGAGCGCCGAAATGTTCGGAAACTTCTTGTTTTTCTTCTTCGTTCAGAGGGTAAGTCGTATATACCACAGCTGTAGCGAGGCCGAGCGCTTCCCCGGAGATGCGGATATAGCTTTCAAGCAGCTCTGGCAGCACATTGACTCTTCCTCGTTCTACCAGCAATTTGAGCAGGGAAACAACCGGCTTTGAAAGTTTGTCTGCAAGACTCGTTTCAATCACCTGCAGCTTCGCCTGATCGGTAATGCTAGGAGCCGCAATAAAGTTGACGATCTCCTTGTCAGCGGTCAAGGCTTCAACCGCTGCCTTCAGTTCTTGTTCAACCTCAAGCGTGCGGCCTTCCTGCGCTGCAATTTCATAAATCGCTTTGGCATAACGGGAGGCGATAACCGCTACTTTGCTGCTCATGAGCGGCCACCGACCTCTTTGAGGTATTGGTCAACGAGTTCTTCTTGCACGCCGTCTTCCTTAACCTCTTTCTCAAGCAGCTTGGACGCAATCTTTACAGAGGCAACGCCCACTTCCGAACGGAGCTGCTCAACCGCTTTATTCTTCTCGGTCTCGATATCACGGACGGCCTCGTCTTTAAGACGTACGGCTTCTTCCTTAGCGAGCTCAATAATTTGGGCAGCTTGTTTGCTGCTTGTTTGCTTGGATTGCTCGATAATATCGTATGCATCCTTGCGGGCTTGCTGCAGCGCTTGTTTCTGTTCTTCCACATACACATTGGCCTGTTCACGCGTCTGCTTGGCTTCTTCCACCTGCTGAAGCACTAACTCGCGGCGTTTTTCCATTACGGAGAAAAGAGGACCAAACGCATACTTGTTAAGCAGGAAGTAGAGAATCAAGAACGCAATTAACGCAAACACGAGAGATTCCCATGAGAATTCCAATCCCAGTCACTCCTTTCCAGTCATCGGTACATTCTGGCTCCCGGTTCCCGAGAGCTTAATGGTGAAATCAGGTGAAAGAGATATGGCGCGGACGGCCACGCCTTCCCCGCCATATCTCTTCTTGTCCGTCTATTAAGCAGCTGCGTAGAAAATGAACGCAAGGACTACCCCGATGATTGGAAGGGCTTCGACCAAACCTACACCGATAAACATCGTAGTTTGCAGCGTGGATTTTGCTTCCGGTTGGCGAGCAATACCTTCTACTGTTTTACTTACGATCAGACCGTTACCAATACCTGCGCCAAGCGCGCCCAAACCTACTGCAATCGCAGCGGCGATAAATGCCATAACTCCCATTTTGAAAAATCCTCCTTAAAGATATCGTTTTTATAAAACTATTATAAAACTGAGCATGGACCAAGGGTTATGCCCAGCCGCAACAACCTGAATCTCGAATCACCCTAGTGCTCGTCGTGCGTTTCCATAGCTTGCGAGATATACACAAACGTCAGAATCGTAAAGACAAACGCTTGGATGGAGCCTACAAAGATACTGAAGCCCTGCCATACTACGAGACCTGCAACGGAAGCGATCCATCCGCCCCATCCCAAAACGGTAAGCTTCAGGAGCACGGAGATCAGCACCTCACCCGCAAAGATATTCCCGTATAGACGCATGCCGTGTGTTAGCAGCTTCGAGAATTGCTCAATCAAGTTAATCGGCAGGAAAAATACGTAAGGTTGAATATAGTGTTTGAAATAACCTTTGGTGTTTCGCGTCATGCCCAGGAAGTGAACCATCAGGAAGACCATGATCGCAAGTCCCATGGATACCCCGGCATCGGCCGTAGGCGATTTCCACCAGGCGACACCCACCTCGATTTCTTCATGTTCACCGGTAGTTGCTTGTTCAGCCTGAAGTTTATCAAACTCCTCCGTAACCGAAATAATCGGTTTGCCGAAAATATGAGCCGCTTCTTTGTGGTCATATTCCGTTACGATCCCGAACGGCAAGCCCAGCATATTACTTACAAAGATAAACATAATGAGCGTTAACCCAAGCGAAAGGAATGGTCTGCCTTTCTTCATATCCATTGTGCTTGAGATCAGCCCTTTGACGAAATCAACGACCCATTCCATGAAGCTCTGAAGTTTGCCAGGGTTCTCGACTGACAAATTCCGCGTAGCGATGAAAGCCAGCAGGAACACAACCAGACAGGAAACGACGAGCATCAGAATAACGGACAGATCGATGTGGAGCCCATGCCATTCAATAATCGGTGACTTATGCAGCATAATTCTCACCCCTTTCCCAGTCGGGAGTTCTAGTTCTGTTGTTGTTTAGCTTTCTCTTTCCGGGCCAGTTCATCTCTTAATCTTTCCTCTTTAATAGAGAAAATGATTCCCAGAATTTGAAGCAAGAAATGGGCGAATACCAGACTGGCCAAGACGGCAAGCTCACTAAAATAATGAGGAAACTCAAGAGGAATTACGATCGCAAGGATCGATGTCGCCAAACGGAAGCCAAATCCCAGTCCTACGCGCCTCTTGGTGCCTTTACCTTCCGCAGCCAGTACCGCTGCCTCAATAATCAAACGAACTTTGTAAGCCATATGAATGACATTAATACAGCTTACAATGGAACCTAAAATCAAACCGTGAGCAATAGCCCGATGCTCCGGAAGAATCACGGAAATGAGCAGGCATAAAGCAGCAAAAATCAGAACAATCCGGACAACGAGTACCCGATATTTGGTTAGTTCATTCATCGTTTTCCCTCATTATCCTTCTAATTACGGCCACAGCGCCAAACGCTCCAGCTGCCATGCCGGCGAGCACCCCAATTCCGACTCCGATTCCACGATTGCCGAGCAGATTGCCCAGCCATGACCCGGCATAAAACCCGGCCATCGTGCAGACAGCAAAATCCACACCTATCAAACTGACTATACTAGCCATTTTCCAGGCGGAACCGCCCCTTTCAGGTTTGTCCATTTTCTGTCCCACCCTCGGAATTCTAGTTCATTTTACTAATACAAAATAAACTTTGTCAATTGAGGGGAATTGCTGACAGAGCCTGCAAGAAAGCGCTTTTGAAACCCTATTTTCATTTTCAACTCTGCAAACCCCTGAAAACCGTACAGTTTAACTGTATGCTGTACGTTTTTCTTTTACAACACTTGGCTGTTTTCATTTGTGAACTTTCTGTGAAATTGTTCAGGACGCTCGCTTATCACGCCGAAATTGTGAAGTATCGCATTGACAATTCTTTGCGATGCTTTTCCATCTCCGTACGGGTTGGCGGCCCGGCTCATGGCCTGATAAGTCTCGGTATCGCTGAGCAGCGCTTTTGTCCGTGCATACACCTTCTCTTCATCCGTACCGACCAGCTCAAGCGTTCCCGCCTCAATTCCTTCCGGACGTTCCGTCGTATCGCGCAGAACAAGCACCGGAACACCAAAGGAAGGAGCTTCCTCCTGCAGGCCGCCCGAATCCGTCAGGATCAGATGCGTATGCGGATAGAAGTTGTGCAAATCAACGACATCCAGCGGATCAATCAGCTTGATGCGCGGGTGATTGCCCAGAATCTCATGCGCAGGTCCGGATACGGCCGGGCTTGGATGCACCGGATAACAGATGGCGATATCTTCAAACTCATCGGCAATCCGTTTCACGGCGCGGAAAATATTGCGGTGCGGCTCCCCTTGCGATTCACGGCGGTGCGCCGTCATCAGAACCAGGCGTTTGCCGCTAGCCCAGTCAAGTACAGGATGGGTATAATCATCTTTTACCGTATATTGAAACACATCCGTAACAGTGTTGCCTGTGATATAAATACTTGACTCCGCCTTGTTCTCTTTGCGCAAATTGCCTGCTGACCAGTCAGTCGGCGCGAAATGCAGATCGGCCAGCACACCAGTCAGCTGACGGTTCATCTCCTCCGGATAAGGGGACATTTTGTTCCAGGTCCGCAGTCCGGCTTCGACATGACCAATCTTGATCTGCTGCAGGAACGACGCATAGCTGGCCAGGAAGGTCGTCAGCGTATCGCCGTGAACCAGGACGATATCCGGCTTGGCCTCTTTCAGAACGCCCTCCAGCCCTTCCAGAACACGAATCGTAATTTCGTTCAGGCTCTGCTGATGTTTCATCACGTTCAGGTCATAATCCGGCTGGATCCGGAATACTTCCAGAACCTGATCCAGCATTTCGCGGTGCTGGGCCGTTACGCATACGATCGACTCGATCTGCTCCGGATGTTTCTCAAGCTCCAGAATCAGCGGAGCCATCTTGATCGCTTCCGGTCTGACGCCAAAAATGGTCATCACTTTAATCTTAGACACTCAAATCCCCCGTTTCTATTTCCCTCATGACTGTATCCACTCCGTACGGAACAAACGG
Organism: Paenibacillus yonginensis; assembly: GCF_001685395.1. Lineage (NCBI taxonomy): Bacteria > Bacillati > Bacillota > Bacilli > Caryophanales > Paenibacillaceae > Paenibacillus > Paenibacillus yonginensis. The sequence continues at coordinate 3,828,226 of NZ_CP014167.1, forward strand.
ATTATTTAGTTCCGTATAGACGGTCTCCGGCATCGCCCAGTCCTGGAATAATATAACCGTGATCATTCAGATGGCTGTCCAGGGCGGCCACGTAGATATCCACATCCGGATGAGCCTCCTGTACGGCCTTAACGCCTTCAGGCGCCGCAATCAGGTTCATCATTTTGATTTGGCTGCAGCCGCGTTTCTTCAAGACGTCGATAGCCGCAATCGCCGATCCGCCCGTTGCCAGCATAGGATCAATAACGATCAGCTCACGTTCCTGCACGTCCGTAGGCAGCTTGGTATAATATTCGACCGGCTGGAGCGTCTCCGGATCACGGAAGAGACCCACATGCCCCACCTTGGCGCCGGGAATCAGCTTCAATACGCCGTCTACCATACCCAAACCCGCACGGAGAATCGGAACCAGTCCGAGCATCCGTCCGGAAATGACCTGGGTCTCCGTCTCAGCCACCGGTGTTTGAACCGTTATGGTTTGAAGCGGCAGATTTCTTGTAATTTCATAAGCCATCAAGGTGGCTACCTCATCCACTAATTCCCGAAACTCCTTGGTGCTTGTCCGCATATCGCGGATAAACGTCAGTTTGTGCTGAATCAGGGGATGGTCGCAAACGATCAATTTTCCCATTATATTCCCTCCGTACAAATCCCATTATTCACAGCTTGCGTCTAATATTTCCTATGCATGTCCGTAAATCTTGTTCATTATATCACTTGGCGAACTCGTTTTCATCTAGTGCTGTCAGCTTTTCGGGAAAAAAACAGTCCTTTAGTCGCTTTCGCACTATCCAAGGTCTCGGCATAAATCAGAACCACCCGTCCAACGGGTGGTTTGCACTAGGGGTATAACCCCTTGTTGCCAAACTGCGCCTAAAGACGCTAGCCTGACCACAAAGCGTTCAGGCTCAGTGTTATTTGTCTCTTTCACTTACCAGTTAAACTGGTTTTACTTTTTCTTGCTCTTGTTGCTGCTGAATGGATCTTCATACTCTTTTACACTCAGCTTATCCACTGCCTGGTCATGTGCCTCTTGCTCTCGAATGTATTTGGCGACGGTGGCTTCATTTAGCCCCACTGTACTTACGTAGTAGCCTTCCGCCCAGAATTTACGATTCCCATACTTATACTTCAAATTGGCATGCTTCTCAAAGATCATGAGTGCGCTTTTCCCTTTTAAATAGCCCATAAAGGAAGACACAGATATTTTCGGTGGAATCGCCACCAGCATGTGCACATGATCCGGCATCATATGTCCTTCTAATATCTCGACTCCCTTGTATTTACATAGACGCTTCATGATTTCAATTAGATCTCGTCTCACTTGATTGTAGATCTCTTTACGTCTATACTTCGGGGTGAACACAATGTGATACTTACACATCCACTTTGTGTGCGCTAAACTAAAGTTTTTATTTGCCATTTAAGACCATCCTTTCGAATTGAGCCTGAACATCTCAATTTTATCGGGATGGTCTTATTGGTGTAACCCTAGATCCCTCCACCCGCATAGCGGGTGGTTTTATATTTCGCGCGTTTCACGCGCTCAACAGGCTGAAGCCTAAAAACAAAAAAGCCCGCCTGCTCCTCGGGGAGCGGGCGGGCGGCCTGTCAGGCCGGCTGCGCAGATCAGCCGGGACCTAGTACGGGCATTTCTTAATATTTCATTTCCGGATACAGCGGGAACCGGTCGGTCAGCGCTGTCACGCGTGCTTTAGCTTTCTCAAGTGCAGCAGCGTCCTTCGGCGCTTTAAGGGCAGCCGCGATGATTTGGCCGATTTCGACCATCGCTTCTTCGTCCATGCCGCGGGAGGTAGCCGCAGGCGTACCGATCCGGATGCCGCTGGTGACAAACGGGCTGGTCGGATCAAACGGAATCGCGTTTTTGTTAACGGTAATACCGATAGAATCCAGCACATGCTCGGCCTCTTTGCCGGTGATGTTCAGGTTGCGGGTGTCAATCAGCATCAGGTGGTTGTCCGTACCGCCGGATACCAGGTTCAAACCTTCTTCAAGCAGCGTTTCGGCCAGCTTTTTCGCATTCTTCACAACGTTCTCGGCATAGGTTTTGAAAGAAGGCTCGAGAGCTTCGCCCAAAGCAACCGCTTTGGAGGCGATGACGTGCATCAGAGGACCGCCTTGAATGCCCGGGAAGATCGCTTTGTCGATCGCCTGCGCCCAAGGCTTCTTGCACAGAATCATGCCGCCGCGCGGACCGCGGAGCGTCTTGTGTGTCGTTGTCGTAACAAAATGCGCATGCGGTACAGGATTGGGATGAAGGCCCGCGGCCACAAGACCGGCAATATGCGCCATATCCACCATAAACAGAGCGCCGACATCATTTGCGATGGAGGCGAAAGCTTCAAAATCAATCGTGCGCGGATAAGCGCTGGCGCCGGCCACGATCAGGCGGGGACGATGTTTGAATGCCGCTTTGCGCACTTCTTCATAATCAATCGTAAACGTATCTTCCTGTACGCCGTAAGCGACGAAGTTGTACAGCAAACCGGAGGCGTTAACCGGGCTGCCGTGCGTCAAGTGGCCCCCATGGGCCAGGTTCATGCCGAGCACGGTATCTCCAGGTTTCAGGGCTGCCAGGTAGACAGCCAGGTTGGCCTGTGCGCCGGAATGCGGCTGCACGTTGGCATGCTCGGCACCAAACAGCTCTTTGGCACGGTCGCGGGCCAAATCCTCGACGATGTCCACATGTTCGCAGCCGCCGTAGTATCTTTTGCCCGGATAACCTTCTGCGTATTTGTTCGTCAGAACTGAGCCCATAGCTTCCATAACCGCTTCGCTGACAATGTTCTCGGACGCGATCAGCTCAATGTTGTTGCGCTGGCGCTTCAGTTCCAGATTCATCGCTTCCATAACCGCCGGATCTTGCTTTCTCAAATACTCCATCATGCCAAAAATCCTCCCTGTATATAAAATTGAATAACTTCCTGGTTCGGTGAATCCCAAAAATATCTTATCGTCAGACGGGGATTAATCGCAGAGCTCCCCGCCCTCCGTCTGCGGCAGCCGGTAAACCGCCCGCTCCCCGCCGATCAGCTTCGGACGGGTCATCGCCGCGTTAACTCTCGCTTGTCCGACATACCGCCGGGACAACCGGAGCGGAACCGCTACCCGGCGGAGATGCATGCCTATCAGCGTCTCGCCGATATCGAGCCCGGCATGGGCTTCAATACTTTCGGCCAAACAAGGCTCGGCAAACCGCAGATAAGCTTCAGCGGCCATCGATCCTCCTGCCGTCCGCACTGGGACCGCGCTTACTTCCGTCAAATTTAATCGTTCCAATACAGCACGTTCCATCACCAGCGCCCGGTTCAAATGCTCGCAGCACTGGAAAACCAGCTCAAAGCCGTACTTCGCGCGGATTTGTTCAAACCCCCGGTAAAGCTCGGCAGCAATTTGCTGGGCGCCGGCGGTTCCGATGCGCTGACCGGCAATTTCGCTTGTGCTGGTGCCGATCACGACGATTTTTCCCGGCCCAAGATTAGCCGTTTCGGCAAGCTCCTTCAAAACCTCGGCGGCCTGACCAGCCAATTGATCCAGCTGAAAGGTTGGTTCCACGATGATCCCCCCTAGAATTCCGGCGGATTCCGCCGTTCATGGCTCCTGAGACAAAAGACAAGCCATACTTGAACCCATTATATAATGAGAGCAGACCAACTTCCATGCGAGAGGCCGGATTCCGCTTCCCGCGCGCCAAATTTCTCCGAAGTCCCGCCCGGTCAGCAATTGACCGCCGGTAAAAATGCAAAAAAGAGCAAAACGCACACTCGTGCGTCATGCTCTTGCCCAGGCGACCGGCCGTATATTCCGATGCTCCACCGTGGTTTCATCCACATCGTCGCCAGTTACACCGGAACTGATCTTGTTGCCTTTAGCATATAGCATACCGGTCAGAATTGCAACTTGGAAAAATTCAAATTTAAACGTTTAACAAGCTTTTAACAGCGCCGGTTACCCTTCCTGCTCCCGCTCCTTCAAAAGTTTGTGCAGCAGCTTCTCCAAAGCTTCCCGGATTTCAGCCGCCGTCTTCTCATAATCCTCCCGGCTTCCGCCAAAAGGGTCCGAAATATCATACACAGGGATACGCTGCTGCAGCTCGGTAATTCTCCGGGAGTCCTCTTCCGTCAGCCTGCCGCCTAAAGCGGCCTGCAAGGCTCGTTCAGCGAGCAGTCCGTCCAGCTCCTGCAGTTCTCCTTCCGCATTCTCCCGTTCATCTACATACTCTTTCAGCACATAGGTTTTAGAGGCTGCATCCGGAAAAGCGTACAGCAGCTGCCTTTTATGACCCTGCGTCAGCGTCAGGATCATGTCGGCCCAGTTCACCAGCTCTTCGCTTACAGCGGTTGAAGTCAGACGATCCGTAATTTGATGATCTCTGAGTACGGCTTCCGCATGTCTGGAAATGGACATCCCGGGGATCGCCGCCACGCCCGCAGATTTGACCTCTGCCGACAGACCCGCCTCAAGCGCCATTTGTCTGAACATGCCTTCCGCCATCGGACTGCGGCAAGTGTTGCCCGTGCAAACAAACAGGATGCGCATATGTTCTCCCCCCATTTTCCATCTTAGTTGAATGATCTAAATAAAGCCTCTAGGCTTAACTACCGTGGTTGAACCTTATTGTATCAAAAGATAAACATCAGACCAAACGCCAGCAGAATCGCTCCGCCCAGCGCCTCTCCATAATCGCCGAGATTGCGCCCTACCCGGCTTCCCAGCCAAAGCCCCACGACGGACATCAGTCCGCCGAAGAAGCCGAAGGTCAACACCGTCAGCAGCAGGCTGCTGCGGAACATGCCAAGCGATACGCCTACCGAAAATGAATCCACGCTGACGCTGAGCGCAAACAAAACAACACCCCAGAGGCGGGTATGATCAATCGGTCTGGCCCCCTCCTCGCGAAACGACGCCCAAACCATATGAGCGCCAAGCAGAACAAGCAAACCGCCGGAAACGTAACGGGCAATCGCCCCGAGCAGGTGTCCCACATAAAGGCCGGTAAACATTCCGAGCAGCGGCATCAAAATATGAAAAATCGCAATCAAGCCGCTGATCCGGGCTATATCGAAGCGCCGTACGCCTTTCATGCCAATGCCTACGCTGAGCGAAAAGGCATCCATGCCAAGCGCTACGGACATCACTGTTATCGTTACGAGCTGCCCAAACTGGGTAGTAGCATAATCCATGCGTGTGCGCCTCCAAGTCTACATTAGGTTGTGTTGTACAACCATATGCGGACAAGGCGGCAATCATGCCTTGCGAAGGTAGGACTAGAAGATCCTCGGGAAGACAGCTGCCTAAATAAAATCTAAAACAAATCGATTTGCTCCGGAGGCAGCTCGGAGGCCTGCTGGCCCAGCAGCTCCATCATCGTCCGGCCGTTAGGCGCTGCGTCTCCGCCCGAGTTGTTGTTAAAGATCATGCAGATGTCCTTCACGCCTTGAGCGGATAAAACCTCCAGCTTCCCCGCCCACTCGGCCAACTCTTCCCGGCTGTAATGGTACAAATAGCGGACTTCCCGCCAATTCGGCGCTCCGCTTTGATTCCAGGCCGATGTATTTCGTCCGTGCATGCGCACGATAGCAAGCTCGGGATCAGTGGACTCAAGCACCGTCGGCACGGAACCTTCTCCGGCCTGCGGTTCGTCGCAGATAATATGGATCCATCCCTCTTCCCGCATGAAATCCAGCGTACGCTCTTTATACTCGCCAAGGAACCAGCTGCGGTGCCGGAATTCAAGGGCGACCGGCAGCTCTCCCATCCGCTTCCGGACGGCGCGCAGCTGCCGGACATGGTCCGGGCTGCAGTCAAACCAGGGCGGGAACTGAAACAGGATAGCCCTCAGCTTGCCTGATTTCACCACCGGGCTAATCGACTTCAAATAAGCATCATACATCTCGCCCGCGTCGTTAAAGGGGATGTTCCCCCGGGAATGGCCGGTCATCCCCTGATAAGCCTTAAGAATAAAAGCAAAGGAAGGCGGCGTCTGCTCCACCCATTTCTGATAAGTGGCTTCAGCCAATACGGCATAGAAGGAGCTGTCGACCTCCACCACCGGAAAATGACGGGCATAAACCGTCAGCTTCTGGCTGGCCGGCGTCCGGGGAGGATACAACACATCATGATCCCCCCAGCCCCCGAGTCCAATTCGGATCATGGCGTTCCCTCCTTTATACGTATATAACCTCATGGCCCGCCGCTTTAAGCAGGCGGTTCATGACGGCGGCGCCGAGCCCTTCCTCAGGGCAGGCCTCGGCCATCATGAAGCCGACGCCCTCCTCGTCGAAGCGGCGCAGCGCAGCGTACAGCCGGTGCGCCGCTTCGGCCAGCTCGGCAAGGCTGCCGAGCGACTGTACCGCGTCAGCCCGGTACAGCTGCAGGTGCTCGTCAAACGCGAGCACCCCGGTCCGTTCGCCGCGCGCGGCGGCAGCATCCAGCTCCGCCTGGATGCGGGCCGCAACCTGGGGCGCGGCGCCCTTGACCACGCACAACCGTCCCTTCGGGGCGTAGTGCGTGTACTTCATGCCCGGCGAGCGCGGCTGCGCCGGGACATGGGCGACCCCGCCGCCTTGCAGGGCGGGGTCCAGCGAGACGCATGCCGCCACGGCGGCGAGCGCTTCGGCCGTGATCCCGCCTGGGCGGAGCACGGTCACTTCGCCGCCTGCGCCGCATTCGACCACCGTTGACTCCAGGCCCACCCCCGTGGGCCCGCCGTCAACGATGCCGTCGATGGCGCCGGCGAGATCCTCGCCCACGTGGCTTGCCAGCGTGGGGCTCGGCCGGCCTGACCGGTTGGCGCTCGGCGCCGCCACCGGGCAGCCCGCTGCGGCGATGAGCCGCAGCGCAATGTCGTGGGCGGGCATGCGCACGCCCACGGTGAACAAGCCCGCCGTCACCTTCGGGCTGACGGCGCCTTCGCGCACGGGCAGCACTATCGTGAGCGGCCCGGGCCAAAAGGCCGCCATCAGCTTTCTGGCGGCCTCCGGCACGTCCGACACCAGCTCCGCAAGCTGGCTTTCATCGGCAATATGCACGATGAGCGGATTGTCGGACGGACGTCCCTTGGCGGCAAAAATCCGTTCCACCGCTTCCGTGGAACGCGCATCCGCGCCAAGGCCATAGACCGTCTCCGTCGGGAACGCCACCGTCCCTCCGGCAGCGAGAACGGCTGCGGCTTCTTCAATTGCCGCCTCCGCTTCCCGTCTGTCCTGCTGTTGCCCGCCTTTTACCGGCTCCAGCAGGCTGCTGACCTCCCAATACCGCGTAGAAGTACTTTCGCTGCTGTTTCCTCTGCCTGTATTCGACTCCACCTTCGGCATGGAAGAACGACAATCCTCCACACCTTCCGGTTGATTCCCTTTTTTAGGTTGAAATTCGTTTGTCATCAGTCCGTCAACTCATTCTTTCTTTATATGATAGACCGCAAATCGGCCTGTGAATAGCAATCAATCTCTATTGTAGTCCGAATCGCAATATCCGTAAATCCGAGCCAAAAAGGGCTGCCCGATAAGGCAGCCGCTCTAGTATTCGAATAAGTGCATTTTTTGTTACCGTCACCAGCTGAATCCACCATCGTTTAGGCAAAAATACTAGTCACCCAGCCCCAGAACTCCTGCAGCATATCCCAAATGAAGAAATGCACCTCCGGCGCCTCAGCCTGGCCTGCCTCCTGCCCCGTTTGTCCGTTAGCCGCATCGTGATTGGGCTCGCTGTCTCCGCTCTTGGCCGCAGCCGCCGAAGCCGTCTTCGTATCTGCTGTGCTTTTCGCCAGAGCATCGCCGCTTCCCCCGTCAATAAAGCAAAGGGGCGGGAACAGCACGCACCACCAGTTCTGACCTTGTCCGGAGCCCAGCGTGATGCGCAGCGCTTCATAATTGCCGGCCGGATAAACCTCGCCTCCGTACATTTTGGCTGGGAAAGGAACAACGCCCAGCTCAACCTTATAGCCGTAGCTTTCCCCGTTAGCCTTCAGGGTAACTGCCACCTGACGCTCTACCTCCGGCAGATGCTCCCGGATCACCGTGCGGGCCTGCTCCAGGCTTTGCGGATTATCCAGCGTCTGCACCCATCCGTTCATCTGTTCCACTACCGCATCGCGGACCTTCCGTTTGACCAGCTGATCGGTAGGGCTATCCGAGTCCGCCAGAATCCGCAGCCGGATCGATTCCTGGGGGATTTCGGTCTGCACAGCCGCAGCATCGGTCTTCTGATTGTCCCACGACATCAGCAGAATCATCAAACTGAAAATCAGAAGCACCGCCGTTTTCGAGTTATTTCCTTTACTGCCCCGTTTCATCCCGTTCCCCATTTGAAATCGTCCTCCTCGCTGATCTCTTTCTATCAGCCAGTATGCCCGCAATTCCAAATCTATAAACCTATTAAATATGATTCAAAACAAAAGGTTGTGTTAAAAGCCTAGGGAGATCACATTTTAAAAGAGGAGGGTACTTTTATGAGGAACTACGGAAAATTTGGACTAATGATCGTAGTCTCGACCTTCATTATGTACGGGCTTATGTATTTGAATGTTTTTAAGCTCGATCATATTTTCTTCAGTGAAACCCGGGTGTACATGGCCCTTATCATGGGAGCCTCTATGACGATTGTCATGCTGCTTTTTATGTGGAAAATGTATACCAGCCGGAAGTTGAATGCAGTCATCCTTGGCGTAAGCGTTGTTGTATTTGGCGTATCCTTATGGCTGGTACGCAGTCAGTCAACGGTAGAAGATGTGACCTGGATGAAAGCTATGATCCCCCATCACTCCATAGCCATTTTAACCAGCGAACGGGCTCACTTGTCTGACCCAAGGGTTCAAGAGCTTGCCAACAGCATCAGCGAGTCCCAAACTCAGGAAATCAGCGAAATGAAAGATTTGATTAAAGAACTCCAAAACAAATAAAGCAGGATTAATTAGTGTAATCTGGAAGGAATATCCTCGTTATGCCCGCCCTCAAGCTCTGAAAAAAGGGTAGGCGCCTGGCCAGCCGGAGCGGAGAGATTCAGCTGGGGGAAGTTTTGCTTCAGGAGCCTTTCCAGATCTCCCATCGTTACCGACTTGGCTTCGGGCACAAGTTCATAACCAAACAAACCGTTATGTTCAATCGTTCCGAATTTGACAGATTCAATCCGAAAATGCCCGTAGTCCGCATGCGTTTCTCAAGATCGTCTACTTTAATCCGGAGCTTTTTTAAATGGGACTGAACCAGCCGGCCGTTCTGAATAACTACAACCGAGCCGCCCTTTAACACCTTTTCGCCTCCGTTCCATTTCAAGGTGATCCATTCGACCAGCACCAGTATGCCTAACAAAATGGCTCCGGAAACCAAGGCATTGCCTAATTTCCCAGAGACCCCCGAGCCCAAAACAGTTCCCACCATCAACAGAATCGCCACCTGTGGAATCGTCATCTGGGAAATGGATTTCCGTCCGCTTAATCGGAATAATAACAGAGCAATCAAAGCCAAAAGTAGCGATCTCCAAATTAGGTTAAAATCCAATTGTCTCTCCTCCTGACGCATGTGCGGTAGTAAAAATCAAACCTGAAGCGACAAATCCGATCCCACTTGGTTTTTCAGCAGTTTCTCAGTTTCCTCCCAAAGCTTTTTTTGCATGAAAGGGTCGTCAGCCAAAGATACAGGCACCAATTCGGTTCCGGTTTTTACGTTATAGTACCCTCCCGAGTGGCCTTTATATTCAGCGGCTGTTGCCAAACGCACAATAATTTCCGCACCATACCGCGGATCCCCTAAACGCAGAAATTTTAAAATTTTCTCAAGCAATGCGGCAAAACGAAGTTCTCTCCCCAGACCTGTGACATTAAATCCCGGATTCAAAGCAAAAGCTTCGATGCCCGTTCCCGCCCATCGGCGGGCCAGCTCTTTGGTAAACATGATGTTATACAATTTGGTTTTTCCATAAATGGCAGAGGACCCTCTCGCTGAAAATGGAGTGGTATCCGTCAAATCGCCGGGGAGCTTAAACTTTCCATAATTTCTTGATGCCTCCGATGCCACATTAATAACTCTTGCTTGTCCGGATGCCTGAAGGGAAGATTTTAGCTGCTGCGTCAGGCACCACGGAGCAAAATAATTCACTGCAATCATTTCAGGATAACCTTCAGCAGTGATCCGCTGTTCAAAAGCATGAAGCCCAGCATTATTGATTAGAATATTAATTACCGGATGATCCTTAGAAATTTCCTCTCCCATTCGTTGAACCTCTTTCAGAACCGAAAGATTACCATAATAAACTTTCACCTCTGCCTCCGGAGAAACTTCTCTGATCCTGCGAAGGGTTGCCTCCGCTCTCTCCTCACTTCTCGCTGTCAAGACAAGCTGAATCCCCTGTTTGGCAAGTTCTATAGCGGCCAATTCCCCAATTCCGCTGGTTGCTCCTGTGATCACTGCTATTTTTTTAGTTCTTTTTCCCATTTCAACGCCGCCTCTCCCTTATTGTTTTGACTTTCCTGCTCCTCGATTTTATATTTGATATATATCAACAATGTAGCCAATATACAATTTTGTTTGATATATGTCAAATAATTTTCAATTCCAATCCAGAATGGAGCTGTTTTACTATGAACCCAACCAATAATCGTTCATCATCCAGGCTGAAGCTGGAGTTAGAGCTGGGAGAACAGCTTAATATCCTGATCAGCGCTGCTCACGCACTGAATGTAAAGTCCGCAGCACGTTTCGATCCCGAGCTTCAGCCTGCGGCTTTCCTTCTGGTCCGCTGGCTGCTTTCCCACGGTCCTGCAAGCGCAACGGCACTTGCAGAGGCAACAGCCATGGATCGAAGCTCCGTCACAAGACTGATCAATCCATTAAAAGAACGGGGTTACGTGTACAGCGAACCCGATCCGAACGACCGTCGCGGAGTCCGCTTATCCTTAACGGACTCTGGAAGAAAACAGGCTGAAGAAGCACTGAAACTTAAAGAAACCGTCTTTTACGGCAGCATTGCGAAATGGGAGGACAACAAGCTGGAGCAATTTATTACGTTGCTTGACCAATTTAACAGTCCTTAAGGCTCTCCTCAAAGGGCCGAATGCACAACAAAAAGCCGCTTATCCCTTAAGGCAAGCGGCTTTTCTATGCTTTTCAACGTTCCTTCTTCTCAGGAACCCTGCTTTTGGACAAGAGGATCTTCTTTCTCCCGCCCGTGCAGCCGGACGCTCATGACAACGCCCAAGCTGGCCATGTTGATGAGGAGCGACGTGCCCCCGAAACTGATAAAAGGCAGCGTAATCCCGGTCAGCGGCATAATGCCGATGAACATGCCGATGTTCTCAAAGATTTGGTAGAGCAGCATGGCCACGACGCCCACAATGAGATACGGCCCGCTCCTCTCCCTTGCCTCAAGCGAGATCAGAATCATGCGGTGAATCAGGATGAAGTAGAGCAGCAGCAGTACCGAACATCCGACAAACCCGAACTCTTCAGCCACCACCACAAAAATAGAGTCGGAATACGTGTAAGGCACCCGGCTGCTCTGCACAAAATCGCCCTGCATATACCCTTTGCCGAACATGCCTCCCGAAGCTATGGCGATCTTCGCATTACGGGTATGGTAGGAGGCGTCTTTGCTCGCCTCGTCCGGCATCAGCCAAGGGTCGATCCGGTCAAGCCAGTGCGCTTTGCTTGTGCCTGCCAAAGAAGCTTCAATTTGGTCGTGGAAAGAAATATAAGATTTGATGCCGACAACCACAGCTACTGCAAACACAACGATGATAATCAGCGCATGCGAATACTTCAGATTGCCAATCCACAGCAGACCCAGCAGAATAACCAGGTAGCTTAGCCCGTTGCCGATGTCATTCTGGGCCATAACCAGGCCAAACGGGACCAGGGTCACCAGGGTGAGAGGTACAACATTTTTCCAAAAAGAGAGCTTGGCTTTATGTTTCCTCACCAGCAGCGCCGTAAGCGTAATAATCAGCACCAGCTTGAACAGCTCCGCCGGCTGCAGACTCAGCCCGCCCGGAACTTTAAGCCAGCCTTGGGCCCCGTTCACGCTGCTTCCGATAAACAGAACCAGCAGCAGCAGCGCCAGGCCCAAACCCAAAATGTACATATAATATTTGACCAGCAGCTTGTAATCAAGCAGCGCAATTCCGAAAAAAGCGATAAAGCCGGGGATATAATAAAGCGCCATTCTTTTATCGGCACCCTTAAAATCCTTCCAGCCCGCAATCCCGCTGTGGATCAAGATGATGCTGAGCACCATCAAGAGCCCGAGAATGACTACTATTACCCAGTCCATCTTTTTTAATTTGTTGATGATTATCAACCCGGATCCCCCCAGAGTCCTTTTAGCCTGAACTCTGTCTTATCGCAAAGTTCTTAGTGACTGACATACTGACATATGAACTACGTTCAAACTCCCCTTAATGTTACACTATCCCTGCCCGTCAGAACAAATCTTATTCGCTCTCAGCAATTCCGATTACATGGCGTTCAATGCCCGCATAATCCCGGATGGTTTCGATCCTTGTCCAGTGTCCGGCCTGGCGAAGCAGCCCGGCAACATCTCCGGCCTGGCCCATCCCCAGCTCAAATCCGATCAATCGGGGCGGGGCCGCAAGCAAAACCAACTGCCGCATCATGATCCGGTACGGGTCAAGGCCGTCTTCCCCGCCATCCAGTGCAGACCGGGGCTCAAAGTCCTTGACTTCCGGCTGCAAGCCTTCAATAACCGCCGCCGGGATATAAGGCGGATTGGAGACGAGAATATCCAGCTTCATGCCCTGGAAAGGCTCCAGCAGATTGCCTTCGCGAAAAGCAATCTCAAGGCCTAATTCGGCTGCATTGCTTTTGGCCGTCTCCAGGGCAGCCGGGGAGATATCACTGGCCATTACACGCCACTCCGGCCGAAGCTGCTTCAGAGCTGCGGCGATAGCTCCGCTGCCCGTACCAATGTCAGCCGCCAGCGGCTGAGGATAACTCGGGATGGCCGCACCCGCCGCCGCAGCTGAATCTCTTGCTGCACAAGGTTTCGCTTCCGCAGCCAGCGCTGTCCCTCCGCCTGCGGAAGGGCCAGCGCTGCCCCGTCTCTCCTGCGGCCAAAGCTCGCTGCCGAGCTGGACGATGCGCTCCACCAGCAGCTCCGTTTCCGGCCGGGGGATCAGCACGGCGGGGTTCACCTTAAACGTTAACCCGTAAAATTCCTGTTCGCCCGTAATATATTGGGCAGGTTCTCCCTCGGCTTTGCGGGTGATCGCCTGCTCCCACTGCACCTTCCGGTCTTCCGGAAAAGGTTCTCTCTGCGAGGCCAGCAGGGAGGCCGGCGATAAGCCCAGCACATGGCCCAGCAGCAGCCTGGCATTGGCATCCGGCTCGCTGATGCCGGCCGCCGTCAAAAAAGAAGAAGCCTCCTGAAGGGCTTCTCTGATATGGATCGCTGAAGACATGACAAACCTGTCTCTGTTCAAAGCGTTATTCTCCTTTTTCCAGCAATTCGGACTGCTCGGCAATGGTCAAGGCGGAAAGAATTTCTTCGATCTCCCCGTTCATAACCTGATCCAGCTTGTGCAGCGTAAGACCGATGCGGTGATCGGTTACGCGGCTTTGCGGGAAGTTGTAGGTCCGGATGCGTTCACTGCGGTCACCGGTGCCGACTTTGCTTTTGCGTTCTCCGGCGTATTTTGCTTCTTCTTCCTGACGCATCATATCGTAAATCCGGGTGCGCAGCACCTGCAGCGCTTTCTCCTTGTTGGAGTTCTGCGACTTGCCGTCCTGGCACGTAGCGACGATTCCGGTAGGAATGTGAGTCACCCGTACTGCGGATTTGGTTGTATTGACCGACTGTCCGCCTGCTCCGCTGGAGCAGAATGTATCGACGCGGATGTCTTTATCGTTGATCTCGATATCGACTTCTTCCGCTTCCGGCATGACCGCCACCGTTGAAGTCGAGGTATGAATCCGTCCGCCAGACTCTGTGGCCGGAATCCGCTGCACGCGGTGAGCGCCGCTTTCGTATTTCATTTTGCTGTAAGCGCCGCGCCCGTTAATCATAAAGATAACCTCTTTGAAACCGCCGAGGTCGCTTTCATTCACGTCCATCAGCTCTACGCGCCAGCCTTGGGCATCTGCATAACGGGTATACATGCGGTAGAGGTCGGCAGCAAACAAAGCTGCTTCGTCTCCGCCGGCAGCGCCGCGAATTTCGACGATCACGTTCTTGTCGTCATTCGGGTCTTTAGGCAGCAGCAAAACACGAATCTGCTCTTCGAGCTCCGTCTTGCGGGCAGTCAAATTGTCGATTTCGCCTTTGACCATTTCTTTCATCTCATCGTCAAGCTTCTCGTTCTGCATCTCTTTGGCAGCTTCGAGTTCTTCAACAACTTGCTTGTATTCATTATAAGCTTCGTAAGTGGGCTGCAAATCGGATTGTTCTTTGGAATAATCTCGCAGCTTCTTCGGATCGCTTGCCACATCCGGATCGCAAAGCAGCTCACTCAGCTTCTCGTAACGGTCGATCAGGGCTTCAAGTTTATCCAGCAAAGGAGTTCACCTCTCATAAGGTCATGAAATATAGACATAATATATATTTATTCTCGAAATTTCGGGTTGGTAAACGACTTTTTATTATATCATGAAGCTTTAAATTTGAACAGATAGGGTTTCTTGATTTTTGTTTCCAGAACTTTTAGACTGAAATCAGAACCGTTTCATTGGTGTTTAACTATTACGATTTCAACGGAAGGTGAAGCACAATGTCCAATCCAGATAGCAGCAAGGCCGACGGACGGCCAAAAATCGCCGTCGTAACCGGTGCAAGCGGAGGGATGGGACTCGCCACAGCCAGGCTGCTCGCCTCTGAGCACGGCATGAAGGTATACCTGCTGGCCCGGAGCCTGGAGCGGGGAACCGCAGCCCTGGAGAATATCAAACGCTGCAGCAAACGGGATGATCCGGAGCTGATCCTGTGTGATCTCGGCTCCATGGAGCAAGTCCGGCGGGCCGCTGAAGAAATCAGGTCCCGCTGTGGACATATCGACGTCCTGGTGAACAATGCCGGTGTCCTAACCCTGAAGAGGGAAGAAACCGAAGATGGATTTGAACGCCAGCTGGGCGTTAACCATCTTGGACATTTTGTTCTAACCCGGGAGCTGCTCCCCTTGCTCGCGGAAAGCCCTCAAGGACGGATTGTCATCGTCTCTTCGGCCGTTCACAAGATCGGCAGAATGAATTACAATGATCCGCACATGAAGCGGCATTATACGGCATGGGGCGCTTATGGCCGATCCAAGCTGGCTAATTTGTGGTTTATGAAGGAACTCAATGACCGGCTCAAGGACAGCCGGGTGACGGTCAATGCCGTCCATCCCGGGGCAGTATCGACACAGATCGGCGTCAATCGCAGCACCGGCTTCGGAGCCTTTGTACACCGGATGCTGAAGCCTTTTTTCCTGACGCCCGAGCAGGGCGTGGACACGGCTGTTTATTTGGCCTCCTCCCCGGAGGTCGCCGAAATGTCCGGCCTTTATTTCTACAAGCGCAAACCGGCAAAAATATCGGCGAAGGCTTCTTCTCCTGAATTGGCCCACCGCTTCTGGGAGTGGAGCGAAGAGGTAACCGGATACCGGGATACACCAAAGCCAAAATCCGTTGAGGCAACAATTCCGACAGGTCCTTTGGGCATAAACTCTTTTCGCTAGGTCCTTTCGCCATTTCACAATATAACTATAAATACGTTTTTGTCTAAGCGCCGTCCGCAGGAGTACGGCGCTTATTCTCTGTCTGCTCATGCAGGACCTCGATCAGCTCGCGAAACATGGCAAGATCCTGGGGGCCCGCATGCTCGCGGTACTGCTCGAACAAAGCGGCACAGCGAATGATGCCGGCATTATTCCTGGCAGCAATTCCCCACGCCAGGCTCCGCAGCAGATGAGCCATAGCCGGGGCAAACCGCTGCTTTTTTAACTCGTACACCGCCAGTTCACCAAAGAAATGCACGCCCCACTCGCGGGCAAACGGGCTGCTCACGAACTTCGGAGAATCCGCCAGGTGTCGCTGCAGCCCGGACAAGACTCCTCCATCAGCAGCTGGTATTTCGCCAAGCGGAGCGGCGATCCCGTCGATGATCGGCTGGCAGCGCTCCAGAATAACGTCCAGGTCATAGCCGTGTTCGTTAGCGGCCTGAACCATCCGGAAGACTGCTCCAGGCTTGTCTGCCCCCTCGGACAGCAGATTCCGGTCAGCATAAGCCTGCAGCGCTTCCGGTTCTCCGGCCAGCATCCGGCAGGCAAGGGTTTCGGCCTCCACCCAATCCTCGAACGGCTTCAAGCTTCCCTGCATCCCCCCGGCAGACGCCTGTACTCTGCTTGTGTCCCTGCATAAGGAAAGGTAATGAAGCGCCCGGTCATATTCTCCACGTTTCTCAAATACGATTGCCCGCAGCCGGTAACTGTGCAGGATATAACTCAGCTGGGGCCTGAACGGGTCCCCCTGGTCAAATCCGGCCGGTTGGGCAAGCTGTTCGGGCGCCTTTTTTCCCCTCTTATGCAACAAAGGAGATTCGGCTGACGTTTTTCGTTCAAGCTCTTCCGCCAGCTGCTCTACTCTCTCCCATTTACGCAAAAAGGCATACGTATCCGCCAGATCCAGCAGCGCTTCCACCTGATCGGCTTCGTCCAGCCGCTCCAGAAAACCTTCGAATCTCGTGGCCGATCTTAAAAGCGTATCTTTATCCTCCAGGCTGAACCTGGCGATTTGAAACAGCCGGTATTCACATAAAGCCAGTCGTTCCGAGTGCTGATATTTCTCGCTTTCCGCCACGTTCTGATAAAGAATGGAAGCCGCCTCCATGCGCCCTTCGCCAAGAAACTGCTCCGCGAGCTCAAACAGCAGCGGACCGTAGGACGGATTCTCCAGCATGCTCCGAACGACAAGCACCATTCCTTCTGTTTTGCCAAGCTCGGCAGAGCGGCGGAGGAAAGGGGAATATCGCCGCCAATCCGGCGCCGTCTCCATACATGCTTTGCCATACTGGTCGTAGAAATAACCTTCCGGCAGCCCCATTGCTGCCGTAATCCGGTCCATCTGGCCAACGGACAAAAACCGGTGACCTTTTAAAATATTGCTGACCGTGCCGGAATTAAGTCCGGACCGTTCAGCAAACTGGGTGATCGACAATTGATGTGTCTTGAGGTAATGTTCGATTGCCGTTTGAATGGTTCTGTCTGCCAATCTTGCTCCCCCAGTTCTTCCAGTCTTGTTCCTTGTCCTCTTTCGAGACAAGTTTATTTTATGATCGTGATCGATTTGTCGAGATTATGGATAGCTTCATAGTATTCAGATTTCCAGCAGTGGTCAAGGAATTGTGGCCGGTTTGCCTTCATTCCATTACAAAAAAGCCCCGTCAGGGAACCCCGCGGGACTTTGAAGATGCGACGGACGCCAGCCGACCGGTTTACCTCCGACCCTGCTCTGCCAAGCTCGCTTGAATGAGTTGTTTTATACGTTAAACCGGAAATGCATGACGTCTCCGTCCTGCACGACATAATCTTTGCCTTCGAGACGAAGCTGGCCGCGCTCTTTGGCGGCGTTCATCGAACCCGCAGCAATCAAATCCTCATAAGAGACAACCTCCGCACGGATAAAGCCGCGCTCGAAATCGCTGTGAATCACGCCTGCTGCGCCAGGAGCTTTGGTCCCTTTGCGGATGGTCCAGGCACGAACCTCCTGCACGCCGGCCGTAAAATAGGTATACAAGCCAAGCAGGCTGTAAGCCGCTTTGATCAAACGGTTCAAACCGGATTCCTCCAGGCCCAGCTCTTCCAGGAACATCGCTTTGTCTTCGCCTTCAAGCTCGGCAATTTCCGCTTCCACTTTGGCGCTGATCGGCACCACAGCCGCATTCTCGGCCGCTGCAAATTCGCGGACCTGCTGGACATACGGATTGGTATCAGCATCAGCTACGCCGTCTTCGCTGACATTCGCCGCATACAGCACCGGCTTCATCGTCAGCAGATGAAGATCGCGGATCAGCAGCTTCTCTTCATCGGACAGCTCCACGCTGCGCGCAGCCTGATCGTTGTACAGCGCTTCTTTCAGACGCTCCAGCACTTCCACTTCCTGCGCGTATTGCTTGTTGCCGCCTTTCATGTTCTTCTTGGCGCGGTCGATCCGTTTGTCCACGCTCTCCAGATCGGCCAGAATCAGCTCCAGGTTGATCGTCTGAATGTCGCTGACCGGGTTCACTTTGCCGTCAACATGCGTAATGTTCTCGTCTTCAAAGCAGCGCACCACGTGAACAATCGCATCCACTTCGCGGATATGCGCGAGGAATTTGTTGCCCAGACCTTCGCCTTTGCTCGCTCCGCGCACCAGACCCGCAATATCCACAAATTCGAACGCTGTTGGCACGGTCTTATTCGGTACTACCAGCTCCGTCAATTTGTCCAGACGTTCATCCGGAACCTCTACGACCCCCACGTTGGGATCAATCGTACAAAACGGATAGTTGGCGGATTCCGCACCCGCTTGTGTAATCGCGTTAAACAGTGTGGACTTACCCACGTTCGGCAGACCCACGATTCCTGCTTTCAAAGCCATTTATATGACAACTCCTCATAATACGTAAAATGGATTTCATTCTTCTTTATCTCATTCTTCTTTAGACCTAATGTCAAAACCTACTATCAAACAATCCTACTTATTATATATTAGATCAAATACGGGGGCAAGGCTTGAAGAACCCTTGTTTCTGCCTGGCACAAACAACCGGGAACCGCCTGCCCCTGCGGTGCGGTCTCTTCCTTCTCCACGCTCATGGCAGAGGCAGGCGGACAAGCCGCTGCGTCTCCCGCAGCTCGCGGATCGTGCCCGCGCCGATGCCAAACATCGCCACCCGCAGCTCCAGCTCGGTGAGGGCGAGCTGCTCGTCCACCGACGCCTCCGACGTCACCGCCGGAGCGAGCAGCGCCCGCCCGAAGCCGGCCAGATCGGCGCCGAGCGCAATAGCTTTGGCCGCGTCCAGCCCGCTGGCCAGGCCGCCGCTGGCAATAAGCGCCGCCTCCGGCAGCCGTCCGCGCACATCGCGGACGCATTCGGCGGTCGGATTGCCCCAGCCGGCGAAGGTGTCCGCGGCCATGCGGCGGAGCCTATCTGCGCTGCGGTATTTTTCCACCTGACTCCAGGAGGTGCCCCCCGCGCCCGCCACATCAATAAAAGCTGCCCCCGCCGAATAGAGGCGCTGCGCTGTCTCGCCGTCGATGCCCCAGCCAACCTCTTTGACGCCGACCGGAACCTCCAGCTCCCGGCACAGCTGCTCAATCCGTTTCAGCAGACCGCCGAAGGCCGTGTTCCCTTCCGGCTGGAACACCTCCTGCAGGCTGTTCAAATGCAGCACCAGCATGTCCGCTTCGGCGATCTCCACAGCCCGGCGCACGTCAGCCGTGCCGAAACCGTAGTTAAGCTGCACCGCTCCCAAATTCGCAATGACGGGAATCGTCGGCGCAAACCGGCGGACAGCGAAGGTAGATGCCAATTCAGCACGTTCTACCGCAGCCCGTACCGACCCCACGCCCATCGCCCAGCCTCGGTGTTCGGCCGCTTCGGCCAGCCGCTCGTTAATCGAGCCGCCCACCGCGCTGCCTCCTGTCATCGAGCTGATCAGCAGCGGAGCCCGCAGCTTATGGCCGAGAAATTCCGTGTCCAGGGAAATCGCATCAAAGTCCAGCTCCGGCAGGGCGTTGTGCTGGAAGCGGTAACGCTCCAGCCCCGTTGTAATCCCGGCACCTTCCACGTCTTCCTCCAGAACAATCCGGATATGCTCCGTCTTCCGTCCGGAGGTATCCGTCAGGGCTGCAGAAGAGGACGAAAGCAGCGCTTCAAGTTTTCCCGCGGCTGTATGAGCAGCCTTTTGCCTGTCTGAACCTCTCTGCGCCTCCTCCGTCCGGATTTCCTTCTTTCCTTCCCGCAGGACCTCCGACCGAATTTCCCCGCCTATATCCTGCCGCCCTTGCTGCCGTCTCCGGCCTCTGTAAACATTCCCGTGCCTCTGCCGCTGCTTCACTTCGATTTCTTCCTTTCTTCCTTCAAACGTTCATCGTCCACTTGCCGAACCGAACCAGCCGTTCAGAACCAGCTTTGGGCCGCCATAGGGTAAACAGTAATCATTTTTGATGCCGAATGCAAGAGGGGCCGCGCATCCTGCCTGCCTCGATCGAACGATCCGTCCAGGAGCCCTTGCTTCAAAAATGACGGTTCAAGGTATATAAATGGCACAGAAACCACAAGCTTACCCTCAAGGAGGAGAAGGACATGAACAGCCGCAAAGAACCGAAGCCCGGAGCTCATAGGCCGGGCCGGCCGCTTGAAACCGCCGCCCACCGGCGCAGGCGCCTTACCGCGCTGTCCCTCGCCGGATTGGCCGTCCTCCTGGTGCTGTGGGTGGCAGGCGTCATGATTTATCAGACCCACAAACCGCTGGCCCATGGCGTATCTTATGAAAGCCCCGAATACACCGTATCCGGCGTTCGGTTCTTATATGATCTGACTTACCCGGACGGGGACGGCGGAATTCTTCAGGAACGGAATATCGTGGACCGAATGTACGAAATGGTTGGAGAAGCCAGGCAGTATATCGTCCTGGACATGTTCCTTTTTAATGATTATGTACATAAAGGCGCTGTTTTTCCGGATGTGAGCGGGGAATTGGCGCGTAAGCTTATTGACCAGAAAAAGAAATATCCCATGCTTCAGGCGCTTGTCATAACCGATGAAATCAACACCAACTACGGTTCTGCGCCGAATAAGTTATTTGAACAGCTCAAGCAGGCCGGCATCCGCGTCGCCATTACGGACTTGAACCCGCTTCGCGACCCGACACCCGCTTATTCAGCCGTGTGGCGGACCTTCCTCCAGTGGTTCGGTCAGAGCGGCAGCGGGTGGATTCCGAACCTGATGGCCTCGGACGGTCCCGACATTACCTTGCGTTCTTATTTGAAGCTGCTGAACGTGAAAGCCAATCACCGGAAAGTGCTCGTCACGGAGAACAGCGCGCTGATCTCCTCCGGGAACGTCCATAACGCCAGCGCTTATCATTCGAATATTGCTTTCGAGGTGAAGTCGGAGCCCCTGGCCGCAGACATTCTGCAGACCGAGCAGGATGTGCTGCGCTTCTCGGGCGGGGGAAGGCTTCCCGGGCTGGGCGACGAAAGCTCCGCCACTCCACCGGCATCCGCGTCGGCATCCGCGTTGGCATCCGTACCCTCATCCCTATCGGCACCGGCTCCAAGCATGCCGCCAACGCCGCAAGCAGCCGCTCCGGCGAACGGAGACGAAGTACACATCCGGTACGTGACCGAAGGAAAAATTAACAGCCGCGTCCTGGAGACAATCGGCCAGCTCAAGCAAGGCGATACGCTGTGGATGGGCATGTTCTATCTGGGCGATCCCAAAGTGATCAAAGCCGTGCTGAACGCCTCCAAGCGGGGAGCGGCGGTCAAGCTGCTGCTTGACCCCAATGAAAATGCCTTCGGCCGCGACAAGGCGGGCATACCGAACCGTCCGGCCGCGGAGAAGCTGTTCCAGCGTTCAGGAGGACGGATCGAAATCCGCTGGTACAACACTACCCGGGAGCAATATCACACCAAGCTGGTCTATGCCGCCAAAGCTTCGGGTGAAAGCCTCCTGATCGGAGGATCGGCTAACCTGACGCCGCGCAATCTCAGGGACTATAACCTGGAGAATGCACTCAGGATCAAAGCTCCGCGAAGCAGCGAGGTCGTGAGCGAAGTCGGCCGGTATTTCCACCGGCTTTGGAGCAATGAAGGGGCCTCCTACTCGCTTGATTACGAGGCCTACCGGCAGAAAAGCGTGTGGTTTAAGGAGATCGTTTTTAACCTGCAGAACTGGCTTGGCTTCACGACTTATTGAGGTGTTACAGCCGAATCCGTCGCCTTTGGGAGCGGATATAAGGAAAGACCCTCCGGCCTGCGGCCGGAGGGTCTTCCTGTTTGACAAGCTGGAAGGTTTATTGAAATTAGAGGAGCGGAGACATCAGGCGGGCAGCCGATTCCATGAACCGTACCACGATCTTTTTCCGCATAAAGGCATTTAGTTCGATCAGGTGGGTGGATAACAAATCGCGTTCGAAATCGGCAACCATCTTGTCCACGCTTTCCGTGCCGACAAGCAGCGCATTGACCTCAAAATTCAAATGAAAGCTGCGCATGTCCATGTTGGCGGTGCCGACCGTCGCTACCTTGCCGTCTGCGATCAGCAGCTTGGAGTGCAGGAACCCCTTCTCATATTCGTAAATCTTGACCCCTGCTTCAAGCAGGGACGGGAAATAGGAGTGGGAAGCCAGGAAAGGCAGCCATTTGTCCGGTTTGGCCGGGAACAGGATGCGCACGTCTAGCCCGGCAAGGGCCGCTACCTGCAGTGCGGTCAGGATGTCGTCGTCCGGGATGAAATAAGGCGTCGCCAGCCAAACCGATTTCTCGGCGGATACGATCATGCTGAAGATGATATTTTTGAGCGAGTCGTTCTCGTTATCCGGACCGTTGGGAATAATCTGTACAGCTCCCGTACAGTTGCGTTCAAGCTCGGGCGATAAATACTCCAGCCCCATGAGGGTTTGACCGGTGACGTATTTCCAGTCCTGGAGAAAAATAATTTGCAGCGTCCGCACGGCTTCGCCTTTGACGAGCATATGCGTATCGCGCCAGAAGCCGTAAGTCTTGCTGCGGCTCAAATATTCGTCGCCGACGTTCAGGCCTCCCATGAAGGCCGTCTTGCCGTCAATAACTACAATCTTGCGGTGATTGCGGTAATTCACGCGGCTGGACAAAGCCAGAAAGCGGACAGCACCAAAAATACCGATTTCAATACCGGCATCTCTCATTTCCTTCAGAAAGGATTTGGGCAGGCCGATGCTCCCCACCGCGTCATACATAAAGCGGACCTCGACGCCTTCCTTCGCTTTCTCGATCAACGTCTGCTGGATTTCCCGGCCGATCGCATCCGCGCGGTAAATATAATATTCCATATGGATATGGTGAGTCGCCTTCTTCAGCTCCAGGAGCAGCGAAGAGAAGGTTTCTTCACCGTTCGTCAGCACCCAGGTGCGGCTGGCCAGAGAAACGGGAGTACGGGCCATTTTCTGCGAGAGGCGCAGCAGCTTCTGCTGATCATGGGAGAAACGGGTATCCTCGCCTTTGATGATCAGGCCATTATGGTCGATCCGCTCATATGCCTCTTGATCCTCCAAAGCCTTCTTGTCGTATTTCTTTCTTCGGAAATAGTTTTGTCCGATGAGGAAATACAGGACCAGGCCTACGACAGGCAGCAGGGCCAGGACCAGAATCCAGGCCAGCGTACTGGACGGGTTGCGGTTCTCCATAAAGATGGCAAGTCCGATCGTAATTACCGTCAGCGTTTGGAAGATACTCAGCAGCGTACCGCCGAACTTCCCGAAGAAATTAAAGCCGAACAGATAGAAAATAATCAATATGACCGTTATGAAAAATATCTGTATCCCTTTTCTCATATCATTCCCCTTGATCTGTCTATATCGCAAAAATTTTGCTGAAGATATGCCTTAGTCTATATTACACGAACAAACAAATTCTTCCTAACAAAATTCATCATGAAATGTCAGGTTTTTTCAGGTCCGGTTGACAAAACGTTCGGTCCGTGAAAGAATATACCTAACGAACGTTAGGTAGGTGAGCGGATCATCATGAGCAGTGGAAAAACAAAGTTGCTGGACGCCTCCAGGGATTGTTTCGCCGCCCAAGGCTTCGACGGAGCTTCTCTGCGCGACATCGCCGAGCTGTGCGGCATTAAGAAACCTTCGATCTACGCCCATTTCCGGGGCAAGGAGGATTTGTTCCTGCAGGTGCTGGAACGTTCCGCCAGACAGGCGCGGCGCAGCATGAGCCGATATTACGCTGTCCATCGTAGACAGCCCCTGGAGCGGCGGCTGAAAGGACTGCTCTCCCTGCTTCTGGAGCAATACCGGAATAACCAGGATCTCAAATTTCTGCTTCGGACCTGTTATTTCCCTCCGCATTCCCTGCATGCCGAGGTGCTGGCTGTTGCGTACCCGTTTCTGGATGAAATGGAACAGCGGCTGACCCGGGTCTTTCAGTCCGAGGCTGACAGCGCTCCTGCAGAGTCCGACCTTAAGACCATTGATCCGGTCCAAGCCGCCGCTGCCTATATGACCATGGCGGACGGCGTGCTTGTTGATATGCTCTACGATTACCCCGAGCGCTCCGAGCGGAGACTGGAACTGGCCTGGCCGGTGTACTGGCGGGGAATCCGCGGATAAGCCGCTGCAGGGCGGCCACCTCGAAGACCCGTATGAGGACCGTTCCGGATTTCAAGAATTCATCATGAACCACAAAGGGGCTTTGGATAAAATGAACCGAAACTGGCTGTACGTTCTCATCGGCGGCTTGATTGAAGTCGTCTGGGTGTCCGGCCTGAAACATGCATCCAGCTGGTGGGCATGGCTTGGCACCGTGCTGGCGATTGCCGCAAGCTTCTATTTGATCATAGAAGCCTCTAAACGGCTGCCCGTCGGGACGGTTTATGCCGTCTTCACCGGACTGGGTACGGCCGGCACCGTGCTGGCTGAAATGGTGTTCTTTCATGAACCCTTCTCGCCGGTTAAAATGCTGCTGATCGCCCTGCTGCTCTGCGGCGTACTGGGGCTGAAGCTGATTACCGATAAGCAGAAGGAGGCTGAGCACTGATGGCTTGGGTATTTCTGGTGTTAGCCGGCTGCTGCGAGGTGCTGGGGGTCATCGCCATGAACCGGATTGTCCGGAGGAAAACCCCCTCCGCCTATCTGTTGATCCTCGCCTCCTTCGCCGGCAGCTTCTCGCTGCTGAGCTCGGCTATGGGTTCGCTGCCGATGGGTACCGCTTATGCGGTCTGGACTGGTATAGGGACGGTAGGCAGCGCACTGGTAGGCATGTTCCTGTACGGCGAATCCCGCAGCTGGACGCGTATGCTGTGCATCGCTGTCATTCTGGCTTCGGCCATAGGATTAAAGCTCATTACATGAAATTTGTAATGGGCTTTTTTTTATACTATAATCGATTTTGACTACATAGTCACCAATAGAACCCGAAAGTCAGAAAGGAGTGCTCTTGCGTTTTGTCGGATCGGTCGGCAGATAAGAAACAACTTATTTTACAGATGGCGCTCAAGCTGTTCTCCACTCAAGGTGCCCGCACCACCTCCATGCAGGACATTGCTGATGCCTGCGGAATCTCGAAAGGCAGCCTGTATCTCCATTTCAAATCGAAAGAAGAGCTGGAGACGGCTATATCGCATTACTGTCTGAAGAAGCTGGAGGACCTGCTGCTGCTGGTGGAGCATGAAGCGGGGTTAAGTCCGCGGGAACGGCTTTACAAGCAAATCCTCGTTCTGCTTCAGCAGGTGGTTGAGCTGCGGGAATATTTGAAAATGCAGTTTATGGACCATTCTCGAAACGGCAAGCTGCCTCTCGAGCACGATCATATCCGCCGCAACAACTTGAGACTACTGCTTCTATTGCAAAAAAAGCTGCTGGATATCTACGGGCCGGCTGTCTCACCTTATATCGGAGATATGCTGCTGATGATGCACGGCATGATCAGCTCCTGCATCCAGTTGATGCTCTTATATTCTTCATTGCCGTTCTCTCTGGAAAGGATGGCCGGACATCTGATGGAGCTGTTCGACCATACCGCCAACCTATATATGAAAGGTGGGGCGGCGCCCCTCATCCCTCCCCAAACGATGGAGGAATGGATCCAAAGAGAGAAGGACGGGCTGCCCGAAGCCCCGCGCCATCCGCTTCTGATCATTCAGCAGCTTCGTCAGGAGCTGACGGACGACAACTTGTCTGAAACCCGGGAGCAGGAAGCTGCGTATGAAACCTTATCCATACTGGAAGAGGAATTTCTAAGAGCGGAGCCCCGCAGGGCTGTTTTGACCGGCATGCTGCATAACCTCGCCTTTTTAGAAGAACATGACCAAGCCGGCGATACCTACCGGGAGCTGAAGCTGCTTATCCAGGCTTCCCTCGGAGCTTATGCTGCGGTCCTGCCTAAGGAATAACCGCCCAAACAAGAGAAAGTTATAAGGAGTGAAGAAACCTGCTATGAAAGGCATCATTAATTTCTCGCTGAGAAACAAATTCGCCATCTGGTTCCTGACGATCATCGTTGTATTCGGCGGATTGTACAGCGGCCTAACCATGAAACAGGAGACGATTCCCAATATCAACATCCCGTTTCTGACCGTTACCACCGTTTATCCTGGAGCCGCGCCGGAAGGCGTGCAAAAGGAAGTCACCGTTCCACTGGAACAGAAGCTTCATAATCTAGACGGCGTAAAGACGATTACGTCAACCTCCATGGAGAACGCCTCTTCCATTCAGGTCGAATTTGATTATGGCGCCAATCTGGACAACGCCTCTGCCGCCCTGCGCGAGTCCTTGAACAGCGTAACGCTGCCTGACGACGCCCAGAAGCCGCAAATTTCCAGATTCAGCCTGAGCTCTCTTCCCGTTATCTCCTTAAGCCTTGCTTCAAACGGCGCCAACGATCTCGAACAGCTGACTCATCTGGCCGAAGCCGATATTCAGCCGATGCTCGAAGATCTGGACGGCGTTGCTTCCGTGCAAATCGCCGGACAATACACCAAGAACGTCGAGCTTACTTACGACAAAGCCAAAATGGCTGAGCTGGGTTTGACGGAGGACACCGTCAAGCAGATTATTCAGGCCTCTGCCGTCCATGCGCCTCTTGGACTGTTTGAACTGGACAAATCCCAGACAGCGGTTGTTGTCGATGGCAACATCACCACGTTGG
The DNA here is from genome assembly GCF_001685395.1 of Paenibacillus yonginensis. Lineage (NCBI taxonomy): Bacteria > Bacillati > Bacillota > Bacilli > Caryophanales > Paenibacillaceae > Paenibacillus > Paenibacillus yonginensis. Next base: position 3,855,071 of record NZ_CP014167.1, read on the forward strand.
ATGATTTGAAGAAGCTTGAAATTCCGCTGGTTCCTTCCGCAGCCGGGGGTCAAGGCGGTGCTGCTGCAGGTCAAGGCGCTGCTGCAGGAGCAGCTGGAGCAGGGGCTGCCAATGGGGCTTCCGGCTCCGGCCAGGCTGGTTCGGCAGCAGGATTGCCAACCGTCCGTCTGGACCAGATCGCCAAAATCGAGGTAACCGGCCAAGCCGAATCCATCTCCCGCACCAACGGCAGAGAATCGCTTGGCATCCAAATCGTTAAATCCAATGACGCCAACACCGTTGACGTGGTCAACGAAGTGAAAGATACGGTCAAACAATTGAAGAAGGATTATCCGGATCTTGACTTGACTATACTGCTGGACCAAGGCAAGCCGATTGAAGACTCCGTCAACACGATGCTGTTCAAAGCCTTGTTCGGCGCGTTGTTCGCGGTGCTGATCATTCTGATCTTCCTGCGCAACCTCCGTTCCACGATTATTGCCATTATCTCCATTCCTTTGTCGCTGCTGATCGCCATCTTGGCGCTGCGCCAAATGGATATTACGCTGAATATGATGTCGCTGGGCGCCATGACAGTCGCCATCGGCCGGGTTGTCGACGACTCGATTGTCGTTATCGAGAATATCTACCGGCGTTTGTCCCTGAAGGGCGAACAGCTTAAGGGCCGCCGTCTGATTCTCGAATCGACCCGCGAAATGTTTGTTCCGATCTTCTCGTCAACCGTCGTAACTATTGCGGTGTTCCTGCCGCTCGCTTTCGTCAGCGGCATGGTTGGCGAACTGTTTACGCCTTTTGCCCTGACGATGGTATTTGCCCTGCTGGCTTCCCTGCTCGTGGCGATTACGCTTGTGCCGGCGCTGGCTCATACCCTGTTCCGCAAAGGCTTGAAGAAAACCCATGATCATGAAGAGAAACCAGGTGCGCTGGCTAACGGCTACAAGCGGATTCTGAACTGGACCTTGTCCCACAAGCTGGTTACTTTCGGCCTTGCCGTTATTCTGCTGATCGGCAGCTTGTTCCTTACGCCGTTCATCGGCAGCAGCTTCCTGCCGGACCAGGAGGATAAATCCGTGATGGTGACCTTCTCGCCCGAGCCTGGACTTACCCTGGACGAAGTGAAAGAGCATGCGCTGGAAGCCGAGAAGATTTTCCTCGATCAGCCTGATGTAGAAAGCATGCAGTATTCCGTCGGAGGCAGCAACCCGCTTAGCCCGGGGCCTTCCAAGTCGGGATTGTTCTTCGCCAACTATAAGAGCGACACGAAGAACTTCAGCAAAGTGAAAGAAGACCTGATTGCCGAATTAACCAAAAAAGTTCCTTACGGAACCTGGTCCGAGCTCAGCGCGGGCGGCGGCGGTCTTGGTGGCAGCCAGCTGACCGTTCAGGTGTTCGGAGACAACATCGAACAGATCAAACCTTTTGCAGATCAAGTGCTCAAGCTTGTTCAGGACGATACCGCTAATTTCGCTAAAGCGGAATCCAGCTTGTCCGACGCTTACGACCAATACACGCTGAAAGCCGATCAAGCTAAACTGAGCTCGCTTGGACTTACAGCCGGTCAGCTCGCCATGACGCTGGCTCCGGTTACAACCGAACCTGTGCTGACCAGCGTAGATATCGACGGCAAACAATATGAGGTTCATATCAAAACTGACAATAAAACCTACAACAGCATTACCGATATCGAAAATCAAACCATCGCATCGCCGCTTGGCATGCAGGTTCCGATTAAAGATGTTGCCCAGGTTGTCAAAGGAACGTCTCCGGACGCCATCTCCAGCATCGACGGCAAAACGGTCGTTGAAATTACGGCCAACATTCTGGCCAGCGATGTCAGCGGCGTTTCGAAGGACCTGGAGTCCAAGATCAACGGCTTAACCAAACCGGATGGCATCTCCGTCAAATTCGGCGGCGTTACCGAGCAAATTAACGATACCTTCACCCAGCTCGGTCTGGCGATGGCCGCAGCGGTTGCGATCGTGTATTTTGTTCTCGTCGTAACCTTCCACGGCGCGCTTGCACCGTTTGCGATTCTGTTCTCGCTGCCATTCACCGTGATCGGAGCGCTGCTAGCGCTGCTGATTTCCGGCGATACCCTGAACGTTTCGTCCCTGATGGGGGCACTCATGCTGATCGGTATCGTCGTTACGAATGCTATCGTGCTGATCGACCGCGTCATTCACAAAGAGCGTGATGGCCTATCGACCCGGGAAGCCCTGCTCGAAGCCGGCGCTACCCGTCTTCGTCCGATCCTGATGACGGCGATTGCGACCATCGGCGCATTGCTGCCGCTCGTCTTCGGCTGGGAGAACAGCGCGGGCGTCATCTCCAAAGGACTTGGCGTGACCGTTATCGGCGGTCTCATCAGTTCCACCCTGCTGACGCTGGTCATCGTACCGGTCGTATACGAATTCCTGGCCAAGTTCCGCCGCCGCAGCCTGGCTGATCAGGAGGATTAATTTCCATCCTCTTGCAGTCTAAGGAAGCCTTTGGCGGTATAAATGGCCAATCAAATAAAGGGAAGCCCGAAGTCAAACGCTTTGGGCTTCCCTTTCGCTATTTTCCTCATCCCATCCCCGTCCGAATCCGGATTTCTATTGGGGCCGCGAGCGGTGCCCCAGCTCGGCAGCCAGCCGGAGCGCCTCCGCGTAGTCTTCGGGACGGTTCATATTAAACAAGGCCAAACCCGCTTCAAATCCCCTGCTGTCCGGCCATTCACCGACCTCAATCGGCTTCACATTCAGTTTGTCGGTCCAATCCCGGACCCGGCGCTCGCCCTGCTGAAGGCAGTAATCCAGCTGGGCAAACGTCCGTTTGCGATAGGCGGCAACCAAAGGCTGGCCTCGTCCCTCATAAACGGGAATCACCGCGTCTACGGTTTCATCCGCCTGCTCTGCTATGTCCATCAGCTGCTCGAAGAGCATCCGGCTGGCAAAAGGATGGTCGCAGGAGCATACCAAATTCCATCTTTGCTCAGAATAATCCAGAGCGGCATGAATTCCGGCGAGCGGGCCGGCACCCTCATAGCTGTCCGGTATAACCGGCAGTCCGGTGAACGCGTACAGGTCCGGCTGCATCGAAGAGACCACCAGCTGTCCGCATACCGGAGACATGGCTTCGATAATGGCACCGATCACCGTCCTGCCTCCGATTTGCAGGAGCGCTTTATTCCGGCCCATCCGCTGAGACTGCCCGCCAGCTAAAATAACTCCCAGTCCGTTCATCCTTTCACACCCTTTAACCATAAAGTTATATATCAAGCAAAAATTGGTTTGTAACAACCTAAAAGCCATGTTACATTAATGCAAACGCCTCCTTTTGTATAAAAGGCGTTGTTTCTACCTATTAGAAAGGAATGGCGCAGATTGGTGCACAAAGATTCCGGAAGCCAAGCTTCCCTTTCCTTACATCTGTTGAACTTCTTCGTCTACGGAATTGCTTCAATCTTTACGTCCTATCTTCAGATCTATTATATGTCCGCAGGACTGGACAAGCTCCAGATCGGAGAACTGCTGGCGGCCGGCCCCCTGGTTTCGGTGGCAGCACATGCCTTCTGGAACTACTGCCGGAGCAGACAGCTCAGCACCAGGAACACGCTGATCCTGCTTCTCATCGGGATTCTCTTGTCAGTTCAACTGCTGCTGTGGGTTGAAACCTATCGTTGGATTGTTTGGGGCAGCCTGATTTTATTTTTCTTCCTGTCCCCGTTATTGACCATGAATCATACCTTTACACTTGAGAAATTGGGGGAATCCTCCCGCGAGCTTAAACAAAGTTATCCTGCAAGCCGTCTTTGGGCCTCTCTGGGCTGGGCTATTCTGCCCTTCTCCTTAAGCTACACCCTTAACGACGGCATCTTTCACCGACTTCCGATTATCATTCTTGTAACGCTGTTTGCGGCCGCGGCCATCGTGTTCGGTTTATCTTTTCCGTCCGTTAGGCAGCTGGACCCCACACCGCCTCTGACTGGCCGGCAAATTACCGGGGTGCTGTTGAACAAATATTTTATGGCCTTTCTGCTGCTGGGGATGCTGATCACGATCCCATTTGCCGTCAACCAGCTGTTTATGCCGCTGTTTATGACCGATTTGGGCGGCAGCGTTCTGGATGTGTCACTCGCGATTTTTGCGGCAACTATCCTTGAAGCCGTTATCTTCTACGGTCTGGCCCGGTGGATCAAACGGCAGATGTCCAGATTGCTGCTGGTGCTGACCGCGGTCTCCTTGTTGTCGACCCTGCGCTGGAATCTGATGGCCGGCGCTACACTGCCCGTTCACGTAATTCTGATCGGACTGCTGAACGCGGCCACTCTGGGGGGATTTTTCCTGGTGGGTACCCGTCTGACCTCCCTGTTTCTGCCCAAGCCTTTCCGCTCTGCCGGACAAACGTTATGCGTCCTCTGCTGGAGCGGCATGTCAGCGGTCATAGCAGGACTGATGGGCGGCTGGCTGTTCCAGAACTTCGGCTCGGTGATCTTATATAAGACGCTGGTCTCGATGGCATTGTGCGGAACTATTGGATTAGGACTGCTTTGGGCCTATATCCACCGCAACGGCTACGCGCCAAGTAAATATTATTCCTGATGCTTCTGAAGCCCGGCCGGTCGGCCGGGCTTTTTGTTTATTGCGCAGCAGTCCCCCTTCCAAAGCCAGTCAGCTTTTATCCGCATAAAACACATGACGGGCCGAGATTTGACCCTGGTCGATCTCGAGCAGGCCAAAGGAATATTGCTTCTCCCGCCGCTTGTCCGTCGGAGAACCGGGATTGAACAGCAGCACCCCGTCTTCCTTCTGCAAATAAGGCTGATGGGAATGACCGAATAGAACGCAGGACACCGAGTCGCCCTCAAAAGCTTTGCGGGCCTTCTGCGGCGTTGCGAGCCTTGAAGAATAAGGCTCATGACCATGAACCAGCCCGATGCGCACGCCTTCAAAAGAAACAATCTTTTTCTCGCCAAAACGTTCTATGATTTCGTACCCGTCATTATTTCCGGCAATTCCGTCAACCGGGGCTAAAGCAGCCAGCTGGTCATACACCTCCAGGCTTGTCCAATCACCCAAATGAAGAATATAATCGACCTCTTTAAACGCTTCTGTCAGCTTGTCCGGCAGCTTCACTTTCCCTCCCCGCAGATGAGTGTCCGATACAATGCCAATAATCATCTTTATTCCTCCTCTCTTGATCTTTAAGGCTAACCATGAAATGGGCCCAGGCCTTTATCGGCGGCCTCAATACCTGTATATGACCAAAAAACGCGGGATATCAGTCCCGCGTTCCTTAGTCTGTCTGTGTTTGTGTATTATGCTCAAGTCCAAACGGCTTTTGTCCCGTTCAGGAACGATGGGCAATCCGGTATAAAGGCTGTCCCGAAGGTGCCGTCTGCCCGGTCCGCGTGATCTCCCAAGGCACCGTTACCAGTCGTCCCAGCTCCTGGACCGCCTCGTCTTGCAGTGGAACCTCCTCTGCGGATTGTCCGCCATCCTGATAGTCCTGGCCGATCACCAGCCCCCATTTCACCTCCAGCAGCGTTCTTACCCCGCCGATGGTTGCGAAATTAAAGCGGTAGCCTTCTTTCAATGCCGCCAGAAGCATATCCGGCTGGTTCGCGGCAAAGTCAATCCAGCCTTCCCAGGTTCCCCGTCCCTCGGGCAAAGCCGGCAATGCCGCCCAATTCTTCGTCTCCACGATCTCAATCAGCTCTTCGGCTGTCTTGCCAAGCGCTTTGGCCATTTCGGTCTTGAGTCCAACCGGCTGCGGCAAGCGAATTTCCCGCATCTCCATTCCCCCGTTCTTCTGTCTGTCTCTTATTGTTTGGGAAGCTGAAACGAGCTCTTCAGCGATACAATCCGGTTGAATACCGGCGCCCCGGGCTTGGATACCTTCGGATCCACATTGAAATAGCCGTGACGGAAAAATTGGAATTTGTCATGCGGCTTCGCTTCCGCCAGCTGCGGCTCCACGAATCCTTTGACAATCTCCAGCGAATTCGGATTCACTTGATCGAGGAAGCTCTTCACTTCCACCTTCTCCGATTCTTCCGCTTCCCCTTCTTCTTCGTCATCCGCCGATGAAATCAGCGGCTCATACAGGCGAAATTCGGCCGGAACCGCGCTGGCGGCATCCACCCAGTGTATTGTGCCTTTCACTTTGCGGCCGGTAAAGCCGGTGCCGCTCTTCGTCTCCGGATCGTAGGTGCAGTGGATCTCCACGACATTCCCTTCAGCATCCTTGATGACTTCGTTGCATTTAATGAAATAAGCATGCTTCAAGCGGACTTCGTTGCTCGGGAACAAACGGAAATATTTGCTCGGAGGATTCTCCATGAAGTCTTCGCGCTCAATATAGATTTCGCGGGAGAACGGAATTTGGCGGCTGCCCATCTCCGGATTCTCGGAGTTGTTCTCGGCCTCCAGCATTTCCGACTGGCCCTCCGGATAGTTGGTGATGACCACCTTCAGCGGATCAAGCACGGCCATGGTGCGCGGAGCTTTCATTTTCAAATCCTCACGGATAAAATGCTCCAGCATCGCCAGATCCACCGTGCCTTGGGCTTTGGAAATTCCGGCCTCGAACACAAAGTTCTTGATCGCTTCCGGCGTGTAACCCCTGCGGCGCAGGCCCGAAATCGTCGGCATCCGCGGATCATCCCAGCCATCCACATAACCTTCGTCCACTAGTAGCTTCAGCTTCCGTTTGCTGGTGACCATTGTTTCAACGTTCAGGCGGCCAAATTCATATTGATGAGGTTCGGCTTCCACTTCCGTCTCGGCAATGACCCAATCATAGAACGGACGTTGATCTTCAAACTCGATCGTACAAAGCGAGTGGGTTACGCCCTCGATAGCATCCTCCAGCGGATGGGCGTATGCATACATCGGATAGATGCACCAGGCATCGCCCGTATTATGATGTTTAGCGTGGGAAATCCGGTAAATAACCGGGTCCCGCAAGTTAATGTTAGGGGAAGCCATATCAATCTTGGCGCGCAGCACCTTCTCCCCGTTCTTGAACTCGCCAGCTCTCATGCGGGTGAACAGATCCAGATTCTCTTCAACCGAGCGGTCCCGGAACGGGCTGTTGGCGCCCGGCTCGGTCAGCGTACCGCGGGTTTCGCGGATTTGCTCGGCGGTTTGATCGTCCACATACGCTTTGCCCTTCTTGATCAGGAGCACAGCCCGGTTGTACATCTCTTCAAAATAGTCGGAGGCAAAATGCAGCTCCTCCCACTCAAAGCCCAGCCATTTGACATCCTCTTTAATGGAATTAACGTATTCCACGTCTTCTTTAGTCGGATTTGTATCATCAAAGCGGAGGTTCGTCCGTCCGCCGAACTCGTCTGCAAGGGTGAAGTTCACCCAAATGGCCTTGGCATGTCCGATATGCAGGTAGCCGTTCGGCTCTGGCGGAAAACGGGTAATAACCTTGTTCAATTTGCCGCTCTTCAGGTCTTCGGTAATGATGTTTTTAATAAAATTTGGAGGTGTTGTGCCGTGTGTCACGCGAATCAACCTTTCTGTCCGAATAGGATCCGTTTCGTTTATATAAATATACCGATATCCGGGCAAGAGTTCAATGCCTTGGGCCTTTGACACAGGCCGCCCGGATGCCTTAGCATGGCATTAGCTTTATGTTGAAAATGACAATTCGAAATAGACTTAAGAAAGGGGTTATTCCCATTATGCCCACCAAACCGGTCAAATTGCCCAAAGAACAGCGCGATCAGATGATCAGGCTCATTCAGCAGTTCTTCGAAGAGGAACGGGGCGAAACGCTGGGAGATCTGGCCGCAGACGGCGTGCTCGATTTCTTCATGACCCGCCTCAGCCCGTATGTTTACAACCAGGCGCTGGCCGATTGCCGCAACCTGGTTGGACAGCGTATGGTTTCCCTGGAAGAAGATATTTATGCGCTGGAACAGAAAGTAAAACTGTCCCGCTAGACAATCCCCCGGCCAAAAGGCAATAGGCAGGATGGCAGTCTCTCTCCAGAGAGCTGCCGTCCTGCCCCTATATCCATTTTGCGATAAACCCAACTTAAACTGCGTTCATAGCCCCGCCGTCGATCACCTGAAGCGTACCGGTGATATAGGTATTGGCCCCGGAGAGCAGGAAGACAACCGCCTTTGCAAATTCCTCGGGAGTTCCGAAACGCCCGAGCGGAATGCCTTGCATCTCCTGCCGGGCCGCTTCCTGGACCGATATGCCGTGCTGATCAGCCCGTTTTTGATTCAGCTGCATAATCCGGTCGGTTTCGATTTTCCCCGGGGCTGCCGTGTTGATAAGAATCCCGTAAGGCGCCAGCTCTTGCGATAATGTCTTGGTCATGCCCAGCACGCCCATGCGCATCGTATTGGACAGGATCAGCCCGGGAATCGGCTGTTTGACCGAGCTGGAGGCTATGTTGACGATCCGCCCGCCGTCCGTCTTCATCAGCGGCAGGACGCTGCGGATCATGCGGACATAACTGAGCAGGTTAAGCTGAAAAGCCTGGAGCCAGGCCTCATCCTCCAATTCCTCGAAAGAGGCCGGAGGAGGTCCGCCCGCATTATTGACCAGAATATCGATCCGGCCTCCGAACACCTCGGAAGTCCGCTCAATCAGATGTTCAATCTGCAATTGATCCGTCACATCCACCGTGGTGTATTCCACCTGCCCGCCGGCAGCAAGATCACGAAGCTCCTGCTGTACCCGGCGCAGCTTGTCTTCGCTTCGGCTGGCCAGCATGACATCCGCTCCCTCAAGCGCCAGTTCGCTGGCGATCGCCTTGCCCAGGCCCTGGCTGGAGCCTATGACAAGTGCTTTTTTTCCGCGTAAATCCAGATCCATTCCATCCCTCTCCCTTCCGTCTCGTCACGCATGAACTATCACTCAAACCGGACACCACATCAAAATATCGTCCACATAACGCCCGTCCAGCCAGAACTCTTCAGGCAGCACGCCCTGAACACGGAAGCCGCAGCGTTCATAGAAGGCCTGGGCCGTCTGGTTCGTGCTCAGCACGCGCAGCGATAGCTTTCTCACACCGTCCGCTTTGGCCTGCTGCTTCATAGCCTCCATCAGCTTTCTTCCAATGCCTCTGTGCTGATAGTCTGGATGAATCGCAATATTTAATTCATAAACATGGCGGTTGCTCGCCAGACCCGTCGGATGATCGAAGCCAAGGTAACCAACCAGCTTAGGACCCAGACAGGCCACCAGTTGACGTCCCGGCGGACACTGCTGCAAAAACTGCTCTCTGGTCTTTCTAACCATAGGCCCGGGCGTAATATCCGGCGTCCATACAAGATCATCAATCTCCATCAAATCACCGGCATCACGAAGCTCGGATAACCGGATTTCTATTGGCTCTGACACGTTCTATTCGCCTCCAAAAGCATATTGATCCTCGAGCGCCTGCCTGTCCCGGTTGATCGAAGCATGGACCGCAAAACCGGCGATCGTCAGCACCGCTATGACAACAGCCAGCCAGGCTACCGGCGTCAGTCCTCCCCAATCATACAAGACCCCCATTGCATAAGGACCGACAACCCTTCCCGCAAATCCCATGCCCCCTACGAGCCCCAGATAAAAAGGAGCCGTCTTCCCGGTATGCTCCGAGATAAACGCAGGGATCGCAGGCGAAATCAGCATTTCACCTATCGTTGCCAGCACCATGGCGAAAGCCATGGCCGAATAGCTGTGGAACGCCAAGATGCAAATATACGCCAGCAGGTAGAAAACCCCGCTCGCCAGCATCTGCCGCTGCGGCGTTTCGGCGCACAGACGCCGGATCCAGGAGACCAGCGGCTGCGCTGCAAAGATCAATACACCGTTTAAAGTCCACAAAATGCTGTACCGCCACTCCGGCATGCCCATGGTGATCGTATAAGGCGATACGCCATTGTTCCAGATGCTGTTGGCCAGCCACAGAAACAGCGAACCGACTCCCATAAACAAATAAACCCGGTAATCGGAAAGCAGCTCCAGCGGGCGGTGACCACTGGTCGATTTGCTGCGTCTTCCGACCTTGAGATCGCCCTGCTCCCGCTCGACGCGGCTGAGATAAGCAAAGAAGAACAACGCGAATACCAGCGAGGTCGCCCCGTTAGCCATAAAGCTCAAATGATAAGAAATTCGCGCCAGCACGCCGCTTAACGCCGTGCCCAGCGCCACCCCGATATTGTTCGCCACGTAGACTACGTTGAACATCTCGGCCCTCTTCTGCGTAAATCTGAATCCGATAAAGGCCTGAATGGCCGGCATGGACATCGCATTGGTAAAGCCGATGATCAGCATAAGCCCCATAAAGACATGCCAGTCTGCCGCCCCGTAAGGAAGGAACAGCAGGCCCGCCGCATTGAACACAAGCGACCCGACGATCAGCCGTTTCACGCCTACCCGGTGGTAAAGCGCACCCCCAAGGATTTGGCCTGCAATGCCGCCGATATTCTGCACCAGAATCACCAGACCGGCATCGGTCATGCTCCGGCCCATCTCCTTGAAGATAAACATCGTGATCAGCGGCCACATCAGCGAACCGCCGGCGGAATTGATCAAGCTTGCCACCAGAAAGACTTTGACTTCCCGCGGATAATTCTGTAACCCTTTCATCTGCATAAAGCTCCTATATTCATGTTGTCATCGTCTTCTTCCATCTCAGATGCCAATGTCATCCAGCTTCCAGTATGGCGCAATTGATCGGCAGCGGCAAGCAAATAATCTTCCTGTCTCCAGCTATTCCTTCAACCGTTCAACCTCTACTGCCGTTGAGAAAAATGTTGCTCCGCCGCCCATGTCCGCCAGCCGGCCGGAGGTCAAGGCATTGACCCGCGTCTGCCTGCCGTCTTCGCCCCAACACAAGCCCTGGCTGACGACCGTTCCCGGCAGCATCCGCTCGGTCACAACCGCCGCGGCCTCCAATTGTCCGCGGTCATTCCGGACACTGACCCGGTCTCCATTCCGGATCGCTCGTGGAAGCGCATCTTCGGGGTGAATCTGCAGGACAGGCCCCTTCTCCAGCTTCGCCAGCTTCTCTACGTTAGCGAAAGTAGAGTTCAGGAAGCTGTGATTCGGCGGGCTGATAAACATCAGCGGGTAAAGCTCGCCGACGCCAGGCCGCCGGCGTCCATCATAACCTTCTGTCAGCGGAATATAGGTAGGCAGAGGCGGCAGGCCGGCTTCCTCCATGCGCTGTGAATACAGCTCTATTTTCCCGGAGGGGGTGGTCAGCTGATCTAAATAATGGCGATGCTCAAACGGCTCCATGTTCAGCTTGACGAAACGCTTCTCCTTCAGCTTGTCCAGCGTTACGCCGTCCAAGTACGGATTCGCAGCATAATCCAGCGCCTGGCGGATCAGGTCCGCCTCAGAGTCCCGGAAATCCGGCTCATCAAACCCCATCGCTTCGGCCAGCAGCCTGAACAGCTCAAAATTGCTTTTGCTTTCCCCTTCAGCCGGGATGACCGGCTCCTGAAGCTGCATGTACAGATGCCAATAGGAGCCGTAGAGATCCGTATTCTCAAAGGTAGAGGTCGCCGGGAGCAAAATGTCCGCGTATTTAGCCGTATCGGTCAGGAAGAGATCATGAACAACGGTGAACAAATCCTCCCTCATCAATCCGGCCAGCACCCGCTCCGTATCCGGCGCTACAACGGCCGGGTTCGCGCAGTAGACGAACAAGGAACGGATCTTGGGCTTCAGCTCAAGGAGAGCTTCGCCGATCCGGACCATGTTAACCGTGCGGGTCTGCGGATCGGCTCTCAATCCTGGCTGCTCCAAGGCTTCCCCATTAATCGAGCCATAGGCCATATTCGATTTGAACGCCCCGCCGCCCTTTATCTTCCAGGCGCCGGTCAAAGCCGGCAGGCAGGCGATGGTGCGGACAGCCATCCCGCCGTTGTCATGATGCTGCAGCCCGTTCCCGATGTGGATGTAAGCCGGGGAGGTTTCGGCATACAGCTGTGCCAGCTTGATGATGTCCTCTGCAGGCACACCCGTGATCTCAGCCACCAGCTCCGGCGTGTAAGTCTTAACCTGTTCGCGCAGCTGTTCATGACCGACCGTATAAGCCGAGAGGAACACTTCATCCGTCCAGCCGCGTTCGAACAGCACATGCATCAAGCCAAGGGCAAGCGCAGCGTCTGTACCGGGGTGAACGGGAATGAACCAGTCGGCTCGTTCACCGGTTTTATTTTTGTGGACGTCAATCACAACCAGCTTGGCCCCCTGCTTGCGGGCTTTCTCAATCAGCATGAACTTGTGCATCGAAGTGCTGACGATATTGCCGCCCCATACGATAAACAGCTTGGCTTTCGCCGCGTCCTCGGGAGGCACGCCGCCCCCGAAGCCCATCGTGTAATTCCAGCCGACCGTTCCGGCCGAATTGCAGATGCTGCGCTGAAGCCTGGAAGCCCCGAGCCGGTTAAAGAAACGGCGGTCCATGCCCTGTACGCTCAAATATCCCATATTCCCGTAGAAATTATAGGGCAAAATGGATTCCGGCCCATATTCCCGGCTCAAGTGGCGGTAACGGTCCGCAATTTCCTGAAGGGCTTCCTCCCAGGTAATCCGCTTGAATCGGCCTTCTCCCTTTCGGCCAACCCGCTTCATCGGGTACAAGATACGCTCTGAATGATAGATCCGTTCCGTCATATTCCGAACCTTATTGCAGATGGCTCCCGCCGTAATCGGATGTTCGGGGTTGCCTTCGACTTTTACGATTCTGCCGCCACGCTTATGCACAAGCAAACCGCACGTATCCGGGCAATCCAGCGGACATACGGCGGGAAACAGGCCGTCCGGCTGCTCCGCCATAGATAGGGAAGAACGGGTAAAGTCCTTATCCCCAGACTGTGTAGGCATAAAGGGTGCTCCTCCGATCTGTCTGTCTCTTTCAGCTGTAATATCTATAAATCTATTATTACTTCATCCGGCAGGTGTTTCAATCTTAAATCCGCAGGGTAATAACCAGTTGGATAGCAAACCCGTGAATTTGTGACTTCCCCTTAAGCGATATTCATGGAATCTTTGTGCACCCGGCACAGGCAGGAACAACCGCTGCGAACAGCAGCGTTGTTCCTGCTCTTTTTTTGTCTGGAGAATAGGCCGCAGCAAAAAAACAAGCTTTGACGCACCTGCGCGCGCCAAAGCTTGCTGCCTTAAAGATCTTGGTTATTTTGTACTGCCGGATAAAAAATGGTTATTTGCGGGCTCCGCCTTTGGAGGACGCCTGTTTGGCAACCGGTTTACCCGCTACCGGAGCTTGCTTAAGGTAGGCCAGGTAGTAAGCCGTGGCGACGAACAGGGCACCGCCGACAAGGTTGCCGAGCCAGACCGGAACAAAGTTCTCGAAGTATTGCCCCCAAGTGTAGTGGCCTTCGAAGATCGCTGCCGGGATCAGGAACATGTTGGCCACAACGTGCTGGAAGCCGATGGCGACAAACGCCATAACCGGGAACCAGACGGCCAGAATTTTGCCGCTGATATTGTCAGCCCCGTAGGAACCCCAAATCGCCAGCGCAACCAGCCAGTTACAGCCGATACCGGAGAAGAAAGCCTGAACGAAGCTGTCATCCAGCTTATGCCCCGCCATATCGACCAGTTTGTCCAGATAAACGCCGCTGTGCGTCAAACCCACCACATGGCCGAAAAAATAAGCAATAAAGAGGGCCCCCACGAAGTTGGAGATCGTAATCAGCACCAGATTGCCGATAAGTTCACTTGTTCTGATCTTGCCGGCAAAGCGGGAAATCGGCACAGCCATCATATTGCCCGTGAGCAGCTCAGCGCCCGCTACGACGACCAAAATCAGGCCCACTGGAAAGACTGCTGCCCCTATAAAGCTGGAAAGTCCTCCCCACTGTGCGGGCATTCCCGCTGTAACTCGAATATCCAGCAGGAATCCTAACGAAATAAAAGCGCCTCCGAGGAATCCCAATACCAGCATCGTCAGAAGGCTGAGGCGTGCTTTCTTGATCCCGACGTCTACAACAAGATCGGCAATTTCATTCGGTTTGTAATAAGCCATTGCAAAATCTCCTTTTGTTTCCCTTGTGGAAAATTTGTTCTTATTGTACCTTTGCCCAAACGACCAAAAAGTAACATTCGTCACGGCATCGCTTACATTAGGCTTTTAAATTGGCTTTGCCTTGCCTGATCCATTTGCCTCCGAGCCAAATCGCGAGCGTCAGCCAACACCCGCTGGCGATATAGCCGCCAAGAACGTCGCTTGGATAATGGACGCCGAGATAAATTCGGCTTAAGCCAATGCCTGCTATCATGGAACCGTTCAATACCAGAAGTGCGGTTCGTCCAGCCCGGGAGGAAATATGCTTCCACAGCAAATAAGCCAGCGAACCATATAAAGCGAAAGAAACCATGGAATGACCACTGGGGAAGCTGTAACCCGTTTCTTCAATGATGCGGTGCAGATCCGGACGCTCACGCTTGAACATGGACTTGATCACAATGTTCAGCAGACAAGCGCCTAAACATACCCATACAAAAAAAATCAGTTCCCTCCGGTGTCCAAACCCAAAGTACAGCAGCAGCATGATTACGACAATAATGGTGATGACCACCTTGGTTGTTCCGATCCAGCTTAGTGCTTCCATGAAACGGGTCAGACCAGGAGTTTCCCATCCCTGAACCTCTTGAATGATCGTCTGGTCAAAGGATACAATCCACTCACGCCGAATAGACAGCGCTAACACAACAAACAGAATAGCACAGAGCAGGCTGATTAGGAATGCCAAAGATAAACCTTTGTTTAAATTTTCGTCCTTCATTCTCCTTAAACCTTTCTATCCCATGTAAACATACATTGTCCACTTTATCGTCATTTTAAAGCTGTGGCAACGAAAAAAATAAAAGGCAGCGCCGGCAAGGACCATGGTCCTGACCGAGCACTGCCTTTATTTTTTTACTATTAACGGGTAAGCTCCAGGGACGGAACCTCAGGCAAAGCCGCAAGCCCTGCGGTATTCAGGAAGTTCCACGGTTTGTTGTAATGCGGCTGGAAGAAGAAATCGACAAACGCCAGCTCTTCCATCGTCATCTGATTCTGAATGCAAACTGAAAGGGTATTGATCGATTGGGTCAAGTTGGCTTTCGACATGAGCTGGGCTCCGACAATACGGCGGGACACCTTCTCAAACACGACCTTCAGCATCACTTCCTCGTGCGTAGGCATAAATTCCGGCCGGTAATGCTCGCGGATGACTACACTGTCTGTATCGAGACCAGCTTCTTTAGCTCCGATCTCCGTAAGCCCCGTGGCTGCGATGTTGTCTTCATAAATTTTGATGCCCGAGGTTCCTTGTGTCCCCATGTAGGATACCGTAGGTTTGATCAGGTTCCGGGCAATCAAGGTTCCCATGCGGACAGCGTTGGTGGCCAGCGGAATGTAGGCATGCTTCCGGGTAGGGTTGTAGTAGACCGCACAGCTGTCACCGGCCGCGTACACATCCGGGCAGCTGGTCTGCATATAGTTATCGACGATGATCGCTCCGTTCTCCAGCATATCTACCTGGCCTTTGAGCAGTTCCGTATTCGGACGGAAGCCGATACACAGAATTACCAGATCGGCTTCGTATTGTCCTTTATCCGTCATGACCTTGTTTACCTTTCCATCTTCACCTTCAAAGCGGGTCACCTTCTCGCCGAGCGCCAGCTGAATGCCATGCTCCTGCAGGGACATTTCGATTTTGTCCGTGTATTCGGAATCGAGGTATTTGCTCAGGATCCGTTCTTCCGCGTCGATCAACGTGACCTGCTTACCGTTAAGCTGAAAAGCTTCTACGAGCTCAACGCCGATGTAACCGGCGCCTACAACAACAATGCTGGTGGCCTGCTTCGCCTTCTCAATGATCGTATTAGAATGGTTATAATTCTTGGATAACAGGATGTTGTCCAGATCGCCGCCTTCAAATTTGGGAACAATCGGCCAGGAGCCGGTTGTAACAATCAGCTTGTCGAAAGAATCCTGCATCACTTCCCCGGTTGCCAGATTTCTTGCGGTTAATGTTTTGCCCGCCGTATCAACAGCGGTCACTTCATGCAGCATCCGGGTTTCAACACCCAGCTCTTTGAGCTGCTCAGGCGAGGAATAAAACAGTCCGGCCGGATCCTTGACCATTCCTCCTACATAAAGCGCAATGCCGCAGGAAAGGAAAGAAATATTATCATTCCGTTCGTAGACGGTAATCTGGGCTTCCGGATACAGTTTCGCCGCATTCACAATAGCTGCCGTACCTGCATGAGTACATCCAATCACAGCAATCTTCATCTCAAAATTCCTCCTCAGGGTTGAAAATAGATTCGAAAATGGACATTCCGGCGGATGGGACGCTCGCTAAATTCAATCTGTATATTTGCTTTTTGGTTTGTGAAAATGTTCACCTTGTTTATGAGTTTTATTATAGTGTGACTTTTTTCACATATCAAGTGATTTTTTTCACTTTCATGATTTGTTCACAATTAAAGGACTGTAGAATTCAAGCACGGCCGCCTTGATCCTAATACCTGAATGTTAGATTTCCCTGTATCGGCTGCCTTCAATCCATGTAAAATAAAGTTAAAAAGGAACGACTTCCAAGGAGGATTTCGCTTATGTCTGACTTCGTTCGCTGGCTGTCTTACCTGGGATATGCCCTGCTGGCCACCGCCATTCTGCTAAGCGGCTCGGCCGTCGGCGGCGATCGGATGCGTGCCAATCAGGCTTATGAAAGCATGAATGATCAGGATGGAATGGGACGAAGAACCCGGCTGAAATGGACGGGCTGGTTGTTCCTGGCCGGAGTGCTTGCGTTGGCTGCCGCCTTTATTTTGCATAGAGTGGCGGAGTAAAAAAAAGACCCTCCCTGCAATAAACAGTTCGGGTCCTGCCTTTAATTCAAAATGACGTTTTGTTTAAGAGCATTCACAATATCGTCGCTGACTAAAGTCAATCTCCAGATCGCAATTCCCTTCAAGTCATATCGCTTGGCCAGCCCGACAGGGCCCCTTAGAGACTGGGCATTCTCGCTGCCAAGGGAAATGCCGAGCACAAGCTTGCTTTTGTCCACCTGCTGCAGGGCCAGCTTGATCGCAGTATCTATGCTGCTCAGCGGCTCCGGTCCGGATTCCTGTTTAAAATCATAAGCCATAATGATCAATTCATCCGCATAAGAGCCCAGCGTTTTGTAATCATAACCTTTATAAGAGCCGTTTAAAGGATGCAGGGCCAGAGACAGCTTGAGTCCAGCCTGATGGGCTGCCGCCGCTATATCTTTAACAAAGGTATTCAATGACTGCTGTACTACCTGCGCGTCCCCCGTCAGTCCCAGTCCTTCAAAATCCAGAGTAATGCCCGTAAAATGTTTGTCCGATGCCAAACTCACTATATCCGTTATGGCTGAAGCACGCAGCGAAGGATCGCCAAGCAGCCTGGTCAGCTCCCCTTTGCCGTCGGTGCCTACCACCATAAGCTGTGCATCCTGTCCAGCGGGTTCAGCTCCTTCTACCAGCGATTCCGGAGTAATGTCGCCGGCGGCTTCCGGCCAGTAATAATCCTTGCCGTCCAGGATCACTTTGCCGTCTTCACCAATCCGGGTCCAGCCGAAGGAGACGCCATCAAACAGCGGCATGTAGCTGCGTTTGGCAAACGAATTCAGCGCATAAAAGACAGAAGTGTACAGATCCTCAGCCGGGGACTGGATCGACACCGTCTTGGTCGCTCCGTTCCAGCTTACAGTCGCGCCGAATTGACTGCTGAAGAAGCTGAGCGGCACAAGCACGCTCCCATTTTGAGCATAAGGAGCAATAGCCAGCGCAACAGCGCGGCCATCCACCGAGGCTTGCTTGCTGCCCTGTTTGAGAACTACTTTACGGGTCTGTCCCCCGTTTGCAGCCTTGGTTGCGGTAATCGTCCGGGCTTTCGCGTCCCATTGCACCGTTATATGCAGAGCTTCGGCCACCGCCCGGAACGGAACCATCGTGGTTCCCGACTTGACCACGGGAGGAGCAGGGAATGGCAAATGGTATCCGTCCAGCAGAATAGCAGGCGCAGCAGCCGACTGAGCCGCGGCGGCCGATGCTGACGGAGCTTTCCCGGCAGGAACACCAATGCCGGCCAAGAGAAGAGCGGCCGCCACTGACGACATGAAATATTTCTTGAGTTGGCGAGATTTCAACGTAAACGCCCCTTTCATTCTGATCAATTCCTATAAATCTGTCATGACTAGTAAACTATGAATCTATCAACTCTTCCTAGTATACTTAATTCAGGGTTGAATTCCAAATTTAGTATCTTTGAGCGAAACTTCGGTGATTTAATGGAATTTAATAGATTCTGCTCAGTTCAGCTGAAAAGCACAGCAAAAAACGCAGTTCCCCACAGGAGGAACTGCGTTTAAAAGTCTTCTTATCAAAGCCCGTTCGAGAATTCGCAATTCACAATTACCGGAAGGCTGCCGCCATCTGCGCAGCCGGCGCGACTTCCTTCTCGGCTGCTTTCACACGAGCAGAGGCCTTGCGTCCGCACAGTCCGTAAGGCAGGCAAAGAGGAACACCGCTGCGGGGGTCGATAATAATATCAGCTTCGATCCCGAATACTTCCTGCAGCACTTCAGGAGTCATAACCTCGGTAGGTGCTCCTTCAGCAACTGCTTTACCCGACTTAATGGCAATCATGTGCTGGGCATACCGGGAAGCATGATTAAGATCATGCACCACCATCACGATGGTCCGGTTCTGCTCTGCATTCAGCTCCTCCAGGAGCTCCAGCACCTCGAGCTGATGCGCCATATCCAGGAAAGTGGTTGGTTCGTCAAGGAACAGGATTCCTGTCTCTTGAGCAAGAGCCATGGCAATCCAGGCCCGCTGGCGCTGGCCGCCCGAGAGCTGCTCGATCGGACGCTCCGCAAAAGCGGACATCCCCGTAACCTCGATAGCCCACTCGATCACTTGGCGGTCCTGGGCGCTCATGCTGCCAAAGCCCTTCTGGTAAGGGAAGCGGCCATAGGATACCAGCTCATACACGGTCAAACCGTCCGGAGCAGTCGGGTTCTGCGGCAGAATAGCCAGCTGCTTCGCTACTTCGCGCGTGGACTGCTTATGTATGGATTTCCCATTGAGCAGTACACTCCCGTTCTTAGGTCCATGAATCCGCGCCATGGTCTTTAAGATCGTAGACTTGCCGGAACCGTTAGCTCCTACAAGCGCTGTAATTTTGCCGTCAGGAATCTTGATATTCAAGTCCTCAACGATCAGCCGCTCCTCATACGCGATATCCAAATGAGCCGTTTGCAATGATACCATGGCCATAACTTCCTTTCCCCTGATAAGTGATATATGAACATCCGATTAAGTTCGTTGATAATGATTATCATTTTATATGTATAACCATACTGATAATCATTATCAGTGTCAATAAATTTTTGCGATTTGATGATGATTTTATGAAGATTTGATGAGATTCAGACGGGATTCACAAACTGGATTCACAAACTGGATTCACAAAAAAACCTCCGGATTCAAGAACCCGGAGGTTCCGTTATCCGAAGGTTTTGCCTCAAGCTAATCCGCTCAGGATTTAGCCATGCCCACCAGCATATGCGCCAGCGCATGCTGCTGTTCTTTGTTCCCGGCCTGCCAGAGCTCGCGCAGCAGCTTCTCTTCGGCATTGCGGGGCTCCTCCTGCTTGGCCAGATAAGCGGCCACTTTCTCTGCGGCAACAGCGATGGCTTCGTCGTTCAAGCCGATGTTCTGCGCCAGCTCGATTCTTTTGCTCAAATAGGATTTAAATTCGTTAAAGCTGCCCAGGATTTCATCCTTGCGTCCTTCATCGATCCGGTTCAGCGCATCATCGACTTTGTTCAGCGCCAATTCGCCTTCCTTGTTGACTACATGATTATGTTCAGACATGGACAATACCTCCTTGAGTATGAACCCTAAAGTGCTGTACCGGAGTGCGGTACGGCTCCTCCATAGGTTCCTTACCCGGTCTGCAAACGGCATAAACCTGTCTGACGATAATCAAAACAAGTCTTGGTTTCACCGCTTAATTCGATCATCTAATGTATTGGCAATAAGCTGGCATTACCCATCTCATAAGATAAACGGAAGCCATCAAAAAAGCCGCACATCCGGGACTGATGCCCGAAATGTACGGCTAATTTAAGTGTTGACTGTAGCGTTTCCCTGCAAAAGCCTATTTATTTGCTGACCGGAATCGCATTGTAATACTCCTCAAGGGTAATGCCGCGATCTGCAATTTCCTTAGCGATGTCTTTGCCGACATAACGGATATGCCATGGCTCATATTTGTAGCCGGTGATATCTTCTTTGCCTTCCGGATAGCGGAGAATAAATCCATATTCCGCCGCGTGTTTGGCAATCCATTCTGCCTCCGGCGTTCCGCCAAAGCAGTCTTCGGCCGCACATTTGCCGTCGCTGCCGGAAACGTCGATGGCAAGTCCCGTTTCATGCTCGCTGTAGCCCGGATAAGCGCTGTACGTTCTCGCTTTCTCTTCGCCGTCTCTCTTCACATAGTTCTCGAAAATAACCTTCTGCCGTTCATAAGAACGATAAGCCGAAACGCCAGCCAGATAGATGCCGTCCTTCTTGGCTCCGGCGAACATCTCCTCAAGCGCATCTGCGGCTACTTTGCGCATTTTGCGTTTCTCGATTTTCTCCTTGAACGTAAAAGGCACATTCGGATAAACCAGATCCTCAGGTTCAAAGTTCTCAGGAAGACCAAACTGCTTATTCACCAATACGGCAACGCTGTCCGGATTGGCCACGACAGATTGATCCTTCTGGCCGGAGTCTACGACAGGCTGATGGGGTTCGCTGGAACCGCTGTCCCCCGGAGCATCCGGACTAGCTACGCCCGGATCGGTTGCACCCGAGTCCCCGGAGCCGGTATTTGCAGCAGCATCGGAATCCGGCGTACTTGTATTAGCATCGCTTTGCCCTGCTGCGCCTTCCGTGTCAGTGGCCGCATCATTTCCAGAAGCGGTAGCGGGCTCCAAAATTCCAGTCCCGTTGGATGCCGGCTCTTCACTTGCCGTGTCGTCATTCCCGCCACCACATGCGGTTAGTAGAACGGCTCCGAGCAGCAGCACCGCGGCAGCGGCCGTTCCCTTCTTGAATCCCGTTGATTTCATCGTTGTGTTCCTCCTCCAAGCATACCTTCATCGCTGTATCTCTCTGTATCTGACTGTCCCGATGCCGAGCCTGCAGAGATCTGAAAGGCCCGGCATGCCTATCCAAACCGTACGCCTACTCTCTAAAAAAGACGAAGCAGCCCCGAAAAAAGTTTCTTGCGGCTTTAAGAATTGTCCTCATGCCGTGGTTCTCTCCTGCCAAGGCCATCTGCATTCGGGCTGGCTCAGCCCGCCAGCCGCCTAACCCCGGCGGCCACCTCCGCGGCCGCCGGAAGACGACCCGCGGCCTCCCTTGGAGCCGCCGCGGGAATCCTGCCGCCCGCCGCGCCCGCCGGCGGACGGTCTGCCCTCGCCGCCGCGCTTGCCGCCGCTGCGGCTGCCGTTTGCGCCGGTGCCGCTGCCGCGGCCGGCGCCCGCACCTTGGCGGCCCGCCCCGCGGCGGCCGCCCGGCTTCGCGGAGCGACCTCCAGAGCCGCCTTTGCCCTGGCGGCTCTCGGCGCGTGCTCCGCGCCCGGTTTCACCGGCTTGGCCAGCCTGGCTGGCCGTGCCGGCTTTCTCTACGAGGCCGGTTGAGGCCTCGTAGCGCTGGCGCGGAATACGGAGCCCGAGGAAGCGCTCGATATCGCGCAGCTCCGGCAGATCCTTCGGCGCCACAAACGTGACGGCCAACCCTTTGCCGCCTGCGCGGCCCGTCCGGCCGATCCGGTGCACATAATATTCCACTTCCTGCGGAATATCATAGTTGTAGACGTGGGTTACACCTTCCACGTCGATTCCGCGGGCCGCCACGTCGGTGGCGACCAGCAGCTGCAGCTTGGCGCTGCGGAACGACCGCATCACCTGCTCGCGTTTGGCCTGGGACAAATCGCCGTGCAGCTCGTCCGAAGCATACCCTTTCTCCTGCAGCGCTTCATTCAGCGTCTTCGCCCGGCGTTTCGTCCGGCAGAAGATCACCGCCAGATAAGGGCGGTCCCGTTCAATCATCGACACCAGCGCATCCTGCTTCGAGCGGTCCGTACACTCGATCGCGAGCTGGCGGATGTTGTCCAGCGGGATGTCCGAATCCGAAGAGATCCGGATGTCGCGCGGGCTGTTCATCATATTTTTGGCCAGGCGGCGTACGCCGTCCGGCATCGTTGCCGAGAACAACATGCTTTGACGTCTGCGCGGGATGGAGCGGATAATGGCCTCCACTTCCTGCAGAAATCCCATATGCAGCATCTGATCGGCCTCGTCCAGCACCAGCATGTTCACGCCGCCTAGCGACAAAGACTCCCGGCGCATATGATCCAGCAGCCGTCCCGGCGTGCCGATGACCAGATGGCTGCCGCCCTCCAGCTTGCGGAGCTGCCGCTCCACATCCTGCCCGCCGTATGCGGCCAGCAGCTGCAGGCCCGGCTTGGCCGCTGCAAGCTTGCGCGCTTCGGCCGTCACCTGGATCGCCAGCTCGCGCGTCGGCAGAATAACCAGTGCCTGCGGATGATTTTTACGCAGATCGATTTTCTCTATGATCGGAAGCAGAAAAGCCAGCGTTTTTCCTGTACCCGTCTGTGCCTGGGCAATGACATCCTCCCCGGCCAGCAGCACCGGAAGCGCCTGCTCCTGAACCGGAGTCGGAACCCCGATTCCCTGCTTTTTTAATATTTCATTCATTTCGGGCGTCAGCCCAAATTGCTCAAATGTCGCCAATACGTTCACCTCATTGTGGACTGGACCTTCAGGCCCGTACGGACATTGTAACAAGGAATGGCGCAAATCTAAAGTAAAGCCCGCCAACGACTGTCAATTGACATGCACAAACCCTCAACATCATCTACTCTAACCGGCGGATGTTTCTATTTTGCATCGACTTGTATCCAGCTTGTAAACATTTTCGAAAATGACAAGCTCTATCCCGCAAAAAAAAGCCCGCCCGGATTCCCCACCCGGACAAGCTGCTCCGTTCATCCTATGTATTTCCGAAATTCAAGATTTAGCCGTGCCATTCCCGCTTGCATAAAATTTCGCCAGCTCGACCATCATGCTGCCCATCCGTTCCTCCTGCGGGGCAATAACCCGGCTGAGTCCTGCTTCCTTAAGGCCTTGAGCTGTAATTCTGCCGACCGACACCGCAACAACCGGGCCTTCAAACGCAGAGAGCAGCGCCTCCAGCCGGCCTGAACGCTCCGCATAGTCCAGCAGGAAGCGAACCTGCGGCGCACTGGTGAAAGTAACGGCATCCACTTCTCCGCTCAGCACGTCGCTTAAGAGCTGCTCCAGCTGCTCTTCCGGCGGGGCAATATGGCGGTAGGGCAGCAGCTGCATGATCTCTGCGCCTTCCCGCTCCAGCCACTCCACCAGGAGCGGTGCCGAATCGCCATGCAGCTGGACCATCACCTTCCGGCCTGCCAGCGGCTGTCTTAAGGCCGCCCAGGCGCGAACCAGTCCTTCTGTGCTGCCATCATCGTCGCGGATGACGGGGTTCAGGTTTCTGCGCCGGAGCGCATTAACCGTCTTATAGCCTCGGGCCGCAATCCGCGAATTCTCCAGAAGCTGCTGCAGCTCCCCGGCCTGGCCGATCTCTTCCGCAGCCGCAAACAACGCCTCAAGCCCTACACCGGTCGTGAACACCGCCCACTCGGGCCGGCTCGACAACCACGCCCGAATTCCCTCCTTCAAGGACTCGTCATCCAGAAAAACCGTTCCCTGCGCGGGGCGCAGCAGCGCCTGCCCGCCCATGTTCTCCACCAGCCTGGCCAGCTCTTCCGAACGCCTTGGACCAGTTAAGGCCACTTTTTTCCCCGCAAGCCTGCCTGGTCTTTCTGATCTTTCTGATCTTTCTGGTCTTTCCGTTCCGTCTGCCATACCTTCCTCCCACTCCAGCGGCTCACGCCCGCTTGTTCAGGTATATCCGAATCCCTATCCGAACTCTAACGAACCCTAACCTGCCGTTTAATCCGCCAGCCGGTAGCCTACGCCGCGAACCGTGGCAATATAGTCAGGGGAAGCGGCGCGGTCTCCAAGCTTCTTGCGCAAGCTTTTGATGTGCACATCGACGACATTGCTGCCGCCAAGGAACGTAGTCCCCCACACGGAAGCCAGCAGATCCTCACGGGTCATGACGCTGCCTTCGCTTTCCAGCAGTTGAATGAACAAATCATATTCCGTTTTGGTCAGATCTATCTGCTCGCCTTTGCGATAGACCGCCATCTTCTTGCGGTCAATCCAAAGGTCCTTGAAGATTGCCGGAGAAGTGCCCGCCAGCAGCCGCGAAGCCACGGGACGTTTGCCCTCCGAGCTGCGGATAATCCGCTGGGCGTGATAGACAAGCTCCTGCGGACGGCAAGGCCAAACCAGCAGCTCCTTGCGTTTGAAATCCTCGTCCATGCTGCCGAGCATATCTTCGCGGATCAAATACAGGATCGGCACGCCGCCCGTATCCACCGAACCAAGCGATCGGACGAGCGCAGCATCCTGTTCCCGGTAGCGGGTCAGGTCAAAGATCAGCAGATCAGCCGACAAGGCATTGCGAATGCCTTCCTCGCGGTGGTGGAATACCATGACGTCAAAGCAGCCCTCCGACAAGTCGCGAACCAGTTCATAGATGCCGCCCGGAAAAGGACTGACCACGATCACTCGCTGCGTAACCGGGCAGGCCTCAACGAAGGGCATCGCTTCATTTTCCATATAAACTGCATTCATCCGTTGCTTCTCTCCTTCAAACACTGCGGACACATCCCTCCGAAGACTACGTGTGCATGGTGCACGTCGTAACCCGTTTCTATTGCTACTGCTTTCTTCCAATCTTCCGGAACCGACGTCATGACTTCATCTACACGGCCGCAGGATTCGCAGATAATATGCTGATGTTCATCCATCTTGGCATCGTAGCGGCTGGCTGCTTCGCCGAGCTTCAGCTCGCGTATTAATTCTTTATCGGTCAAGTAACGCAAAGAGTTATATACCGTACCATAGGCAAAATTAAAGCCCTGCTCAACAAGCCGGTTCATCACCTCGGCTGCGGTGGGGTGGTCATCCGAATTTCTTACAATATCATATACGGCTTTCCGTTGGGTCGTTAGGTTCAGGGGTTTCATAGCTGTTCATCCTTCAATTTGATTTTAGAATAAGTATAAATCCTATTTTAGAAAACGTCAATTTCCCATTCATGGAATAATCACCACGAAAGCCGGTATGGCTGCGGGGCTGAATATAGGGGCTAGTTTCTTTTCCGAACCGGGTGGTAATAATTGAAAAGATGCAAGTCTTCGCTTTTAGAGTTCACGATTTCGTCCGTCAAGGACTGTACAGCAATAGCAGGGCCAATAACTTTCAAACCCAAGGAGGAAGATGCGCATGGCAAGCAGCGAAATTCCAAGCACCAGCGAACTGCCCCAATTTCCCGAATCCCTGTGGGAGCGTACCACCGAGTTCCCCCGTTTCCCGCGGCTTCAGGGCGAAACCAATGCGGATGTTGTCGTGGTGGGCGGCGGCATCACCGGACTTACGACAGCCTATCTGCTGATGAAGGAGGGGCTGCAGGTTGCGCTTGTTGAAATGGGCAGCCTGCTCCACGGCACAACCGGGCATACAACGGCCAAAATCACGGCTCAGCACGGACTTATTTATGATCAGCTGATCGGTCACTTCGGAGAAGAGAAAGCCAGATTATATTATGAAGCCAATGAGGAAGCTGTCCGTTTCATGCAGAACTTTGCCAAAGAGCATGGAATTGACTGCGGCATGGTCGAAGAGGATGCCTATTTATTCGCCGAGTCGGACGATGAGCTGAAGGATCTGAAGAAAGAGTGGACAGCTTATCAGAAGCTCGGCATTCCGGGCGAGTGGCAGGAATCCCTTCCGCTGCCCCTCCTGGTTAAAGGGGCCATCAAGCTGCCCGGGCAGGCCCGTTTCCATCCGCTGCAGTATCTCCATTTCATGGTGCAGGAGCTGCAAAAGGGCGGTGCTGCCATTTACGAGCATACTACCATTGCCGAGAAAGTGGACAAGGCGAACGGCCGGCTGAACCTGCATACGGAAGATGGAGCCTCCTCCATCACCTGTAATTATGCCGTTTCCGCTTCCCATTTCCCTTTCTATGACGGAGGCGCGATGTATTTCTCCCGGCTGCACGCCGAACGTTCCTATATCGTAGCCATCGAACCTGAGACCTCATTCCCCGGCGGCATGTATATCAATTGCGGCAATCCGAAACGTTCGCTCAGAGCGGCGGAGTGGAACGGCAAACAGCTGGTTCTAGTCGGTGGAGAGGGCCACAAAACGGGCAAAGCCCTCTGTACGATCCGCAATTACGAAACGTTGGAGCTTTACGGCGCTTCACTGCTTGGAGCAAAAAACATCCCGTTCCGCTGGTCCGCCCAAGACTTGATCACGCTCGACCAGGTGCCTTATATCGGC
Source organism: Paenibacillus yonginensis (assembly GCF_001685395.1). Taxonomy (NCBI): domain Bacteria; kingdom Bacillati; phylum Bacillota; class Bacilli; order Caryophanales; family Paenibacillaceae; genus Paenibacillus; species Paenibacillus yonginensis. The sequence goes on from NZ_CP014167.1 coordinate 3,881,592, forward strand.
CAGGCCACAAACGATGACCCGCATATCCTGGTTGCCACAGGCTTCGCCAAATGGGGCATGTCTACCGGGACGCTGGCCGCCCTGATGTTCCGCGACCGGATCATGAAACGGGATAACCGGTACGAGGAAGTGTTCACGCCGCAGCGCTTCAAGGCTGATCCGGGCCTCAAAAATTTCATTGTGCAAAATGCCGGCGTTGCCAAAGATCTCGTAGCCGGAAAAATAGGGCTTGTCCACCGCAAAGTGGACGAGCTCAAGAACGACGAAGGCGCTATCGTCAAACATCTCGGCAAACGGGCCGGGGCCTACAGAGATGAAAAAGGCCAGCTGTACCTGCTTGATGCCACCTGCACCCATATGGGCTGCGAAGTCGACTGGAACGAAGGCGAACGCTCCTGGGACTGCCCGTGCCACGGTTCGCGGTTCAATTACAAAGGCGAGGTTATCGAAGGTCCGGCGACCCAGCCGCTTACGCCGCTGACCCAGCACCAGCATGAAGGCTGATTAGGATCGCCGCCCAATAAAAAGCGGAACACCCCGGCTCACCTGAAACAACCAGGCCGGGGTGTTTGGCTTGCAAGCAGATTCAGCCGAAGAGAATCAAGCGGACTCGGCGGTCCCATCCGGCTTGGAGCTGGTGCGGACCTCCTTCTGCAGCCCGATTTCGGCTGCAAAAAGTTGTGTTATCTTTGGAAGAAAGAAAGGTCTGTTTCTGCGAAGGCATGGATTGAATTCTTGAATCCAACCCGCCGGCAGACCTATCGGCAGAAATTCCCTCCCCGCGTCCTTAAACCTACGCTGTAAATGGAGCGGACTGTTCTGCCGGGAAAGGCAGCGTGAACCCTGAACATGAATAAATCGAGAAACTGGCCGGTGGCGGTGATCGTGCTTCTGGCCATCGGGCTGGCCGGCATGGCTTATCAGCATTTCAAATTCGGCGAAGAGCGGAAGGATTTCGAGCGGCGCTGGAATCTAACTGCCGCTCAGCTGCACAACCTGTCCATTGTGAGCGACGTTCCCTCCGACATTAATTTCATCCCCGCTAAGGAAGGCAGCGGCTACGTCCAGCTGAGCGGCAAGCTCAAGTCTGAAATCGTCCGGAAGCTCAGCCAGACCGAACCGGCCTCGGATGGACTTCAGCTCGACTTGAGTTCTGATTCCTTCTCTATCTTCTCCTTCGACTTCAGGTCAACCAAATCTCAAATCACGGTTGCTCTTCCGGAAGGACTGGAACTCGGACGCTTCCAGCTTGATCTCAAATCCGGCGGCGGCAGCGTCCGTGGAGTGAGAGCCGGCCAAGCCGATTTGAAGACTTCCTCCGGCCGTCTGGTCGTCTCGGACGTCAAAGCGGCTCAGATCAACCTTCACTCCTCTTCCGGCAAAATAACGGCCGAACAGCTGGAAGGCACCCTAACGGCAGCAACAAGCTCCGGCGGCATGTCTTTAACCAGGATTTCCGGAGACGGGACGTATACCTTAAGCTCCGGCCATTTGAACGGAACCGGGATAACCGGCCATGTCGCCATCCAGACCTCATCAGGGGACGTTACGCTGAGTCAATTCAGCGGCAGCGGGCAAATCGCTTCCAGCTCAGGCAGCATTACGCTCAGCGGCCAGCGCTCTGACTCGCTGAATATTACAGCTCGTTCAGGGAACGTTAAGCTGTCCAAAGACGACGCTTTCCGGGGAATATACAATCTTCGGACTAGCTCAGGCAGCATTCACGCGCCCGATTCGCCCGGACAAACCCACGATGTGATCGAGGTCCGGACCCGGTCGGGCAATATTACCATCCGATAAGCTTTACCAGCAGCAAAGCCCGCCGGAATTCCCGGCGGGCTTTGCGTTGCGGCCTGGCGCGCATTCGCGTACGCGCGCCAGGCGTTATTCTTCTTTGGCATTCAAACCTCAACTGTCTGTCTATCCGGACGTAACGCCGCTTCCAGCCTCTATGCTCTTAGGCAATACCCTCGGCTACCGCTTCCCGGTAAGCTTTAAGGGAGAAATAAATCATGGTATCGAGCAGTCCCGAATCCACCTCGGTCAGCAGTCTGCGGGCGAAATCCCAAGCATTCTCCTCGATCCGTAAAGCCAACCGATTGTATTCCGGCTCCGACTGGCATTCATCCAGCTGCTCTGAAAGCAAAGGCAGCTCCGCATCCTCGGCGTGTCCCAGCTCATGAGCCGCAACGATCTTAAGCACATCTTCGGCATATTCCTCCGTACCAAAAATCTGTCTGGCCTGGATGCCGATTTCCTCCAAATATAACGTAACGGAATGATCCTTCATTGTATATTTGCCGCCCACATTGCGGCCGCCGGGAAAACGCGATTTCAGCTTCAGCGAAACCGTGCTGCCCGAGCGCTCCAATAATGGCTCAACTACAAGTCTAGCTGCTGTCTTGTTCAAAATGTAATCCCCTGATTTCTGTTAAGAGTCTAAAGCCCATTATAACCTATCGGTTCTGGCATTTAAACCCAAACCTGTTTATTACCCGCAGAAAATACACCTCAAACAACAAATTGACGTTAATTGTTCAAGAGGGTTGCCTGCTTGCCTGCGGCCATTAAACTCGCCCTCTGGCCCTGCCATGAACTCGGGCTTGCCACCAGCCGCCCTGTCCTATAAAATGAAACTATCTGATGCAAAGGTGGTGAAGGTAGGTTATGGACCGCAAATTGGCGTGGAGCCGGATCGATCAGCTTCCTATGATTTTGTCCGGCATTTTTTACAGAGGTTCGTTGAACGGGATCAGTCTGCCCTTTTTCAACAATCTCATGTACCGCCAAAATTGCGAAATGCCGCTCCTACCTTGACCTCACGGACATTATTTGGGATCACGATTGGTTGATCCCGTCACGATTCGTGGTTCAGAGGCTGCAGGATTTCCTGCAGCCTCTTTTTGTTCTCTTTAAGAGGTCTGCCAGGGTTCGGAGGACGGCACGGGAACAAGGAGAACTTAATCATGATTCTGCAAACACAACATATTCAAAAATATTACGGTGCCGAGCTGGTGCTCAGCGATGTCTCGCTCGAAATCGGCGCCGGGGAGAAAGTCGGTCTGATTGGCCGTAACGGTGCCGGCAAAACGACGCTGCTGCGCGTCCTGTCCGGACTGGAGAAGCCGGACGGCGGACAGCTTGCTGTCCAGAAAGGCACACGGATCGGCGTGCTGGCGCAAATTCCGCAGGGCCTGGAGGGCCAGACGGTCTATGGCAAGCTTCAGGAGGCCTTTAAAGAGCTGCTGGACTGCCAGGCCGAAATGGAGCGGCTGGCTTTGGAGCTTGGCAGCAGCGGAGGCGCAGGACAAGAAGCCGCGAATCACGAGGCCGCATTGGCCAAATATGGTCAGCTGCTGGAGAAGTTCGAGGCCGGCGGGGGTTATGAAATGGATGCCCGTATCGAGCGGGTTACCCGAGGTCTGGGCATCCCCGAAGAGCAGCTTGAACGGCCTTTCGCCTCGCTGTCGGGCGGGGAGAAGACGAAGATCGGTCTGGCCGTCATTTTGCTGCAGGACCCTGACCTGCTGATTCTTGATGAGCCGACCAATCACCTCGACCTGGAGGCCGTGCGATGGCTGGAGGAGTATCTTCGTGCGCTTAAGGCGGCCGTTATCGTGATTTCTCATGACCGCTATTTTCTGGATGCCGTCACAGTCAAAACGATCGAAATTGAAGACGGAGAAGCCTTCACTTATCATGGGAACTACAGCTGCTACAAAACGGAAAAAGAAGCCCTGCTAATGCGGCAGTTCGCCGATTACCAGGAGCAGCAGAAGAAGATCAGGAAGATGCAGGAGACGATCAAGCAGCTCATTGAATGGGGCAACCGCTCCAACCCGCCGAATGCCGGCTTCCACCGCCGGGCGGCCTCGATGCAGAAGGCGCTGGATCGCATGGTCAAGCTGAAGCGGCCGGTGCTGGAGCGCAAGGCGATCGACCTGCAGCTGACGCAGCAGGACCGCTCCGGCAAACGGGCGATGGTCCTCGACCAGGCCGGCAAAAGCTTCGGCGGGCGCCGGCTGTTCGCGGGTCTGAACGCGACCCTCATGTACGGCGACTGCGCCGTCCTGATCGGCGGCAACGGGACAGGCAAAAGCACCCTGCTGAAGTGCGCAATCGGCCAGGAGACGCTGGACGAAGGCGAAGCCCGCCTCGGTTCCCGGGCGGAGCTTGGATACCTCGCCCAAGAGAGCGTGCCGGACGCGGGCAAAGACACGGTGCTGGACTATTACCGGCGCGAAGCCGGAATGGAGACCGGAGAAGCGCGCGGCCAGCTGGCGCGCTTCCTGTTCTACGGCGCCGACGTGTTCAAACGCGTCAGCGACCTGTCAGGCGGCGAGTGGACGCGGCTGCGGCTCGCCATCCTGATGCGGCAGCAGCCAAACCTGCTGCTGCTCGACGAACCGACGAACCACCTCGATATCGACTCCCGCGAAGCGCTGGAGGAGGCGCTGGAGGAGTTCGCCGGCTCGGTGCTTGCGGTCTCTCATGACCGCTACTTCATCAACCGGATTGCCAGCCGGATCTGGAGCCTGGAAGCAGGGCAGCTGTATGATTACGCCGGCAATTACGACGATTATCTGGAGCAGCGGGCAGGCAGACGGGACTTCTCTGGCGGGGTCCTGAAGGCTGAGGCCGAGGCTCCGTCTGCTCCCGCTCCACTGCCCTTGGCCCCGCCGGTCAAACCGTCCGGCGGCTCTAAACAGCCAGCGGCAGCCAATCCCGCCTCGATCGCCCGGCTGGAACGGGACATTGCCGAGACAGAGTCCGCCCTGGCCCGTTTGGATGCCGCCATGCTGGAGCCGGCAAACGCCTGTGACGCCGAGAAGCTTCAGAGGCTGCAAGCAGAACGCGAGCCTCTGCAAAGCAGGCTGGACGCTTTTTATGAACGATATTTTGTTATGCTTGAGGAATAACTCAAAATCAAGGATTAGAGGAGGTTACCGTCATCGAAACCCAGCAACCGATTGTTCTCCACCCGGAGGAGCCGCGAATCAAGGAGCTATGCCGCCTCGATCCCCGGCTCGGCGCGCTGATCGCCCGGCTTGGGGCCCTTACGATTTCTCTGGAGCGGGACCCGTTTGAATCGCTGGTCCGCTCCATCATCAGCCAGCAGATTTCCGTGAAAGCTGCGGCCACCATCCGCGAGCGCGTTAGACAGCTTGCCGGAGCCTTTACGCCCCAGGCGCTGCATGCGCTTGAGGACGAATCTTTGCGCGGCGCCGGATTGTCAGCCTCCAAAACCGCTTATCTCCGCGACTTGAGCAGCAAGGTATTATCGGGGGAGCTGGATTTTGCAGCCTTCCCGCAAATGGACGACGAGCAGGTCATTGCCGCGTTGACCTCGGTGAAGGGCATTGGGCGGTGGACCGCCGAAATGTTCCTGATGTTCGTGCTCGGCCGCGAGAACGTCATTTCGTTCGGCGATGCCGGCCTACAGCGGGCTGCGCTTTGGCTGTACGGCCTGGAGCCCAGACAGGATAAAAAATATTTGCAGCAGGTCGCCCACCTTTGGCCATCCTATGGCTCTTACGTTTGTCTGTACCTGTGGGAAGCTATCAATCAGGGGCTGGTGGATTCCGGCCAAACCCTGGACGAATTAACCGTCTGAAGCCGATCCTGACCTTAACCTATCCGCACCGGTCCCTTCCCGGCAGGCTTGGCTGCCGAATGGAAAGGACGGATGCGGATTTTTTTCACCCAACAACAAAAAGATGCCCTTTGCTATTCGCAAAGAGCATCCCCTCATCCTGTTATTCAACCGGCACTTGGCTCGGCATCGTCGCTGAACTGGCTGTTGTACAAATCGGCATAGAAGCCGTTCTGAGCCATCAGTTCATCGTGTGTGCCCTGCTCGATCACCGTACCCTGATTCATGACCAATATCAGATCGGCGCCTTTGATGGTCGACAAGCGGTGAGCGATAACAAAGCTGGTCCGGCCCTTCATCAGTTCATTCATAGCATTCTGAATATAAACCTCGGTCCGCGTATCCACACTGCTTGTCGCCTCATCAAGAATCAGAATCGCCGGATCGGCCAGAATGGCACGGGCAATCGTCAGCAGCTGCTTCTGTCCCTGCGAGATGTTGGATGCTTCTTCATTCAGCACCGTATCGTAACCGTGCGGCAGCGTGCGGATAAAGTGGTCTGCATGCGCCATTTTGGCTGCGCGCACCACCTCGGCCTCCGAAGCCCCTTCACGGCCATAAGCGATATTATCCCGGATCGTGCCGTTAAACAGCCAGGTATCCTGCAGCACCATGCCGAAGAGCTTGTGCAGATCGCCACGCTTCATGTCTTTGATGTCCATGCCGTCGACAGTAATCCGGCCGCCCCGCAGCTCGTAGAAACGCATCAGCAGGTTGATCAGCGTTGTTTTACCGGCACCAGTCGGCCCGACAATCGCAATCGTCTGTCCCTGCTTGGCTTCGATGTTCATATCCTCAATCAGCGTAGGTTTGCCGTCATACCCAAACTGGACATGCTCGAAGGCCACGTCGCCCCGCGGCGATGCCAGTTTCTTCGGAACGGATACCTCCGGCACCTCTTCTTCTTCATCCAGCACTTCAAAGACACGTTCTGCCGAAGCTACGGTCGATTGAATGATGTTGGCTATGTTGGCGGTTTGCGTAATCGGCTGCGTGAATTGACGCATGTACTGGATAAAAGCCTGGACCTCACCGATCGTGATCATGTTTTTGGTCACGAACAAGCCGCCCACGACTGAAATCAGCACATAACCGATGTTGCCGATAAAGTTCATGATCGGCATGATCACGCCGGACAGGAATTGTGCTTTGCGCCCGGCATGGAACAGACGGTCGTTGACTTCATCGAATTTATTCAACGATTCCTGTTCACGGCCGAAGACCTTAACGATTTTGTGACCGGTATACATTTCCTCTACATGGCCGTTCAGCATCCCGAGTTCCTTCTGCTGCTCGGCAAACTGCTTCTGCGAACGCTTGGCGACCTGGGTAATGGCCAGCACGCTGACCGGCAGCGTAACCAAAGCAATCAAGGTCATCCACGGGCTGATCGTCAGCATCATAATCAATACACCAATGATCGTAACCACGGATGTGATCAGCTGCGTCAAACTTTGCTGCAGCGTTGTGCTGATATTGTCCACGTCGTTGGTAACACGGCTCAAAATTTCCCCGTTGGTCCGGGAATCAAAATATTTCAGCGGAAGCTTGTTCAGCTTCTCGTTCACGTCCCGGCGCAGCTGGAATACCGTACGCTGGGCAACGCCTGCCATCAGATACTGCTGGATGTAACTAAAGATGGCGCTTAACAGGTACAAACCGACCAGTTCCAGGACGATACGCCAGATGCCCTCAAAATCAATATGGGCCCCCGGAACGCCCTGCGCCTTGCCTATCAGACCTTCAAAAAGCTTGGTCGTCGCATGGCCGAGCACTTTCGGACCATAAATGCTGAAGACCGTACTCAAGATAGCCGTAATAAAAACAATCGATAATTTGAAACGGTAGGGTTTCAAATATTTCATCAGCCGCAGGAGCGTGCCTTTAAAATCCTTTGCTTTCTGGACGGGCATGCCCATTCCCCGGCCGCCTCCGCCAGGACCCATCGGTCCGCGCCCTCCGCGCGGCATTCCGGCCGATTTTCCGTTTCCGTTAGCCTGACTCATGCGATCTCCTCCTCCGACAGCTGGGAGCTGACAATTTCGCGGTATACGTCGCAGGTTTCCATGAGTTCGCGGTGAGTACCGATTCCCGCTACCTCGCTTTCATTCAGTACGATAATCCGGTCAGCATCCATAACCGTGCTGACCCGCTGAGCGACGATCAGCATGGTGGAGTCGGACGCTTCCTGCTTCAGTGCGGCGCGGAGCTTGGCATCGGTCTTAAAGTCGAGTGCGGAGAAGCTGTCGTCGAAGATCAGCAGCTCGGCTCTGCGCACCAGCGCGCGGGCAATGGACAAACGCTGCTTCTGACCGCCGGAGACGTTGGAGCCGCCTTGCGAAATCGGAGCGTTATAGCCCTCTTCCATCTTGGAAATAAATTCGTCCGCCTGGGCGATTTTCGCCGCATGCCGCACTTCCTCATCCGTTGCCTCTTCTTTGCCGTAACGGATGTTGTCCGCCACCGTACCTGTGAAGAGGACCGCTTTCTGAGGCACAAAGCCGATTTTGCTGCGCAGCTCGGCTTGAGTCATTTTTCGAATATCCACGCCATCAATCAAAATCTCCCCGCTGTCCACATCATAGAACCGGGGAATCAGGCTGACCAAAGTCGATTTGCCCGCGCCCGTACCGCCGATAATCGCGGTGATTTCTCCTGGTTTGGCTGCAAAGGAGACGTCCTTAATGGCCGGCTGCTCGGCACCCGGATAACTGAAGGTCACATCCCGGAACTCCAGATAACCTCGAAGCGGCTTCGTCTCAGCCATTTCGTCAGCGGACCAAACATCTGCGCCAGACTCGTCTCCGGCATCTGCTTGCCCGGCACCCGCAGCTGCTTCACGGGCAGCCTGTTCATCCTGCTCGGTCCAGTCCTTAATAGCAGGCTCGACATTCAGGACTTCATTAATGCGCTCCGCCGAGGCGGAGGCCCGGGGAATCATAACGAAAATCATCGTCACCATCAGGATGGAGAACATGATCTGCATCGCATATTGGATAAAGGCCATCAAATCGCCGACCTGCATTTCATCAGCATCAATCCGGTGACCCCCGAACCAGACGATGGCGATTTGCGTGAAATTCATAATAATCATCATTGCCGGCATCATAATCGCAAAAATCTTGTTAACCTTGATCGAGGTTTCGGTCAGATCACGGTTAGCCTCATCGAACTTCTGCTTCTCGAATTCAATCCGGTTGAAGGAACGGATAACCCGGATGCCCGTCAAGGCTTCGCGGAGCACCAGGTTCAGCTTGTCGATCTTCTTCTGGATCGCCTTGAACAAAGGCAGTCCTCTGCTGGCAACCGCCGCAATCACCAGCGCCATCACCGGGATGACCACAACAAAGATCAGCGTCAGCTCCCGGTCTTTGGACAGCGCCATAATCAGGCCGCCAATCGCCATCATCGGTGCCATGACCATGATGCGGAGCATCATGACCAGCACCTGCTGGACCTGGTTGATATCGTTGGTGGTCCGGGTAATCAGCGAAGCCGTACCGATCTTGTCAAATTCTTCAAGCGAAAAGTTGGTAACGTGCTTGAATACCCGTCCGCGCAGCAGCTTGCCAAAGCCGGTTGCCGACATGGAAGAAAAATAACTGGCCGCAATGGAACAAATCATACTGCCCATCGCGACCAGCAGCATATAGAATCCAAAACGCCAAATGTATGCCGTATCCCCTTTAACGACCCCATTGTCCACGATATCGGCCATCAGGGTTGGAAGGTATAATTCCGCCAGTGACTGGATGAATACCAATATGAGCGTAATGATCACGGGAATCCGGTATGGCTTCAAGAGCCTGAACAGCTTGAGCATTGCTCTATCATCTCCACTTGTTAATAAAATGCTTTCTACGTTTATGGCTTGCTGGAGTGTTGTTCCAGAAAACGGATCTCTTGCCAACTTTAATCTCTGCCAAATTCCCGCAATTTCTTCAGGCATTCCTTTCCGGCTCGTCTTTCAGCTCCGGGTCGCCTATTCTTCAGGAGTCCGGGTTCTCATGTAATCGACGACTTCCTCCAGTAGATCCGCAAGCTGTTCGGTTTTCTCCTCGCCCAAATGCTCGCTGATCCGCTTCATAAAAGCAAAATTCATTTCCCTAGCCCGCTGGTAAAGCGCCCGTCCCTTCTCGGTCAGCCGCACCCGCACCACCCGCCGGTCCTCCTGATCATTGATCCGCAGAACAAGGCCATCGGCCTCAAGCGTTTTGATGAGCGGGGTGACCGTAGGCGGCGTTACCTCCATCAAGCTGCTGATCTCGGAAACGGTCAACCCGGCAAGCGGACTGCCTCTTCTCCCTAACAGGAACAAGACTCTGACCATGCTGGGGTTATAGCCTTCAAAAGAAACCTTGTGAATCTGGCTTCTGCGCAGCTGTCTCATCACCTCCATCAGCCTGCCTACCGCCGACTGATCCTGGATGTCCAAACCCAATCCCTCCCGTGTGATATTGTGTACCACCTAATTTTTAAATCATTTAATAATTAGTACATACAAACTATTATGAAAATCATTATAGACAGCATGATTGACCAAGTCAAGCAGACTTCTGCTGCAGCGGCAGGCGGACGATAAATTCGGTCCCTTCTCCAACCCGGCTATGCACGGAAACTTCTCCTTTGTGAAGCTCCACAATTTTATGCAGGATTGACAATCCCAGTCCGTTTCCGCCTTCCGTACGGGTTCTGGACCGGTCTACCTTGTAAAATCGTTCAAAGATATGAAGAAGATCCTCCTCCGAGATGCCGATTCCCGTATCTTGTACGGAGACCAGAGCATGATCGTGCTCGACCGCAAGGGAAATCTTGATCGTCCCTCCTGCCGGAGTGAATTTGATGGCATTATGCAGCAGGTTCACCCATACCTGGCTCAGCAGAATCTGATCGGCTTCCAGCTCTACCGGCACAAGCTCGGCGTCCACCTCCAGATTCTTCTCCAGCCACTGCGGTTCGCAAGAAAGCAAATGCTGCTGAAGCTGTTTATCGAGCCGGAACCGTTCGGTTTGAAGCTTTACATGTTTGGAATCAAGCGACGCCAGCCGGAGCATATTGTCGCTGAGCTTGGATAGACGGACGCTTTCCCGTTCAATAATATCCAAATAGTGAAGGCTCTGCTCCCGGCTCAGTTCCTCCTGCTTTAAGATCCGGGCGAACCCGGCAATCGAGGTCAGCGGCGACTGGATTTCGTGCGATACGTTGGAGATAAATTCCTGGCGCATCTCCTCGGTATTCTTCAAATTAATCGCCATTTCGTTGACGCTATCGGCAAGCACGTTAAACGGGTGATTACGGAATCCAAAGCCCAGATTTCTCAAATCAACTTGGAAATCCCCGCGCGAAATTTTGCGCAGGGCTTCAATGGTTTGCTCAAAGTAATCATTTTGCTTTTTTCTCGGGATTCTTGATATGAGTGAAATCACAGTTCCCCAGAACAACATGCCGAGCCCCGAGGTTATTAATTGTCCGACCAAAGGATGCGGATGCCGGCCGATCCAGTTATATACATAATCTGCCGCATAAAAAGCGCCGACCCAGCACAAGCTGAGCAGCAAAGTGATCCCAATGAAAGCCACCAGACGCTCCATGATTTCACGGAATCTGCTCTCCTCCCGTTCTTGCCCCCGCTGCATAACCTGCCGCTGCCGCAGGTCCATCTGCCGCTGTTTCCGTTCCATCCGCATCTCCAGCTGTCCCTGCTTCCGCTCGATCTGGCGCTGCGCATGCTCCAAATGGCGCCGGATATGCTCCTGCCCGCGTTCCACCTGACGTTTTCTTTGCTCCAGGTGCCGCTCCAGATATTCTTTCTGGCGGTTGATCCGGCGCTCGATATCGGCCGCGGACGGCCCGATGCCCCGGACGCCTCCCCGGTCTCCTCTGCGGTCCGGCTTGTCTCCGTCTGCTCCCGTGCGTTTGTCTGTCATCCCGTCACCTCGAACCGGTAGCCAAGACCGCGCACGGTTGCTATCCGAAACGAATGGCTGTCTTCGGGGAAACGCTCCCGCAGTCGTTTGATGTGGACATCCACGGTCCGCTCATCGCCTTCATAATCGTAACCCCAGATCTGTTCGACGATCTGGTCGCGCAGCAGGGTCCGGCCCGGATAGCTGGCCAGCATAAAAAGCAGCTCAAACTCCTTCAGCGGCAGTGCAACCGCTTCTCCCCGGACTCGGCATTCATAGGTTTTCCGGTCCAGCAGCAGCTCGCCCTGCTGAATTTGCTGAGAAGCCGCAATCCGGTAGCGCTTGAGCAGCGCTTTGACCCGGGCAATCAGCTCCGGCGCTTCAAACGGCTTCACCATATAATCGTCCGTACCCAGCTCGAAACCTTTGACCTTCTGGGCGGTATCTCCTTTAGCCGTCAGCATCAGCAGCGGCATATCGTAATGGGCTTCAAGCTCCCGGCACAGCTCCCATCCGTCCATTTCAGGCATCATGACATCCAGAATAACCAAATCGGCTTTCAGCTCCTGAAGCAGACTTAGCGCCTCCAGACCGTTGGCGGCGGTCGAAACCTCAAACCCTTCCTTCACCAGCACATGGCCGATCAGCTCTTGAATATAGGGATCGTCATCGACAACAAGAATTCGGGTCATTACCTATCACCTCTCCAAACTTCGTTTCCTCATCCATTAACCCCATTGTAAAACAGTTAAATGAACCGAATATGAACAATCTGGTTCCGCACAGACAAACCTCGTCAGAAGCCGCCTCCATTTCCTTTCAGAGCACGTAATAATATCTCATACGCATAAGCGGAGAAGGCTTCTTTAATCTTAAGTGGTGAGAAGAGTGAGACGGCGATCAGCCCCGGCAAAATCAAAGCGCTCCCGACGGGCATCTCGGCGCTGTACAAACCGGGCGTCCGGCCGGAAGCGCGATGGACCTCCTCGGAAACGCCGAGCTCCTCCTCCATTTCGACATCCTTAATGTACTATCTTGCTGACTCCAACGGCAAAAAATGTATCTACGAGGACCGGGATGCCGCTGCTCTTTGGCCGGCGCCGGTGAACCTGGAGCTGCACGACTATTCGGGCACAACCTCCACTTCTACTTCCGTTCCCCATCTGACTGTAGCGACAACCATGGCAGCCTGAAGCATTCCGGATGAGCGTACCCGAAAGAACCCGATCCGCCTGTCGGCGAATCGGGTTCTTCTATTTCCTGTCTGATTACCAGCCAAAGTCCAGCGTTCTTTCGGTTTCCGTGTAGGTCTTGATGTTGCTGAGAATCATCCACCAGTGGCCCTCCGTATGTTCCAACGCCGGATGTCCCGGTGTCCACTCATCGTTGACCAGCGTCAGCTTCGTGCAGCCGCCGATTTTGTCCATCCGGAAAGTCACCCTCGATTCCAGCTCGGCATGATTCTCGCGGTAGGACGGTCCGGGATGCTCGCGGTAGCTCAGCACTTTGCCCGGCTCAGCCTCCAAAATGACCCCATATACATGCACCGTCTCATCGCCGTCTGCCCCCGGACCCACATATTCGAAAGAAGCCCCTGGTGTTAAGTCGGATTTCAAGAGAGAACCGAAGAAGGTGCTGCGCGTGCCCTCCGGCGAAACCAGCGTCTGCCACACCTGCTCCGGCTCCGCTCCGATATAAAACTCATATTTCAATTCCATGTCAATCTCTCCTTCCGAAATTTGGATTGTGTTAATATGATTTTATTAGCTGAACCGATGGCATGTCTTGTAAAAAGGCGACAAACCTGATCCTATTTCTCGAATTCCGGGAGGACGATAACATGAGTCAAAAACCCATCCAGCCAGCCATGGGTATACTTCGTCATACGCAGGCAAATGAAAAGTTCCGGCTTGCCCGCTTGCAGCCAGCTTCCGCGTTAACCCCTTTCATCAAACATTATTGGATAGCGCAATGGAACTTAGACGGACAAGCTGCCTACGATCAGGAAGTGGTTCCGAATCCGTGCGTCAATCTGGTTGTGGAGCGGGGAAATACGTTCTTCTACGCGCCCTCTGCCCAAAAATACGCCCACCGGCTGGACGGCTCGGGAGCGGTGTTCGGCGTCAAATTCCATCCCGGCGGATTTTATCCGTTTCTGCGCGACTCCGTATCCGGATTGCAGGGAATGCCGCTGCCCTCCTCCCCTATTCTGGGTTTGGCCGGAGCCGACCTTGAGCAGCAGCTGCTTAGCCCGGAGATTTCGGATGAAGATAAGGCTCAGATTGCGGACCGGCTGTTTATGAACGTGCTGCCTGCCGAGGACCCGCAGGTTTCCTTTATCCGCGATATTGTATCTTATATTGCCGAGCATAAGGAATTATCCCGGGTTGAGCAGCTGTGCACAGTATTTGACTGCAATATCCGGACTCTGCAGCGGTCTTTCGGACAGTATGTCGGACTCAGCCCCAAGACGGTTATCCGGCTGTACCGCCTGCAGAACGCCGCAGAGGCCATGGACAAAGGTCAAAGCAGCAGCCTGACCGACTTTTCGATGGAGCTGGGCTATCATGATCAGGCTCATTTTATTAAAGATTTCAAAGCCGTTATCGGCCTTACTCCGGAGCAGTACATCCGGTTGAAAATATAGAAGGGGCGGTATCATGTTGCCTTTTACACAGCAAGTGATTTCAATCATTAAGCAGATTCCCGAAGGACGGGTTATGACTTACGGCCAAATCGCCGCCCTGGCGGGAAGCCCCCGCGCCGCAAGACAGGTTGTGCGGATTCTGCATTCCTCCAGCCGCAAGCACCAGCTCCCCTGGCACCGGGTAGTGAATGCAAAGGGCGAAATTGGACTTCAGGATGAGGAGTCCCGTTTTATGCAGCGGATGATGCTAGAGCAGGAAGGCGTGGAGTTCGGATTGGGAGAGCGGATTAATCTGGAGATTTTTCGAGCTGATGGGGAACAAACGTTTCTGAAATGTTATACTAATTCTGAAGATACCACTGAGTAGGAAAAGGGAGAACCTATCGTGACGATGAAACCAGACGGCCTGATCCGGGATGCCGAATGGAACAGGCTGGTTCAATATACAGGCAGTCAATTTGACGAAGTCACGCTGAGCCGGGGCTTTCTTTATTTCAAGCAGGGAAGGGTTGAGCGGCTGGAAATGCCCGAACCGGAGCTGGTGGAAGCGTCGGTCAAGGGGAGCGCTGCCGATCCTTACAAGGTCAAGATCCCGCTCGACACCTTGTCCCTGGCAAGCTGCACCTGCCCGGTCGATGTGCCCTGCAAGCATATCGCTGCCGCGCTGATGAAGCTGGCCGAAACCCAGGGGCGGTCGGTGAACAGTCTGGCGAATGCCAAAGCCAAACAAATGTTGGCCTCCACTCTGCCTTCCGTTAAACCGGCCCCTCCGCTGATCCGAAGAGGGCTGTTTGCGGAGGAAAGACGGGCAGAAGGTCCCTCCATGAGTCAGGAACGGACGAGCAGTGCCGGGCCTGCGGCTCCTGCAGACAGGACAACGAACAGGGACGCCATGGACAGCGGCATTGCCGGATGGCATGCCCTCTTTCAGCAGGTTACGGCCCCACTTGACCGGGAGGTCCGCAACTCCACTTATGCGGATCAAGCGCTGGAACGGATTCTCCAAGCGAAGCGGAAGCTCTCCCGAGGTGCCGAGCAGCTATATGGACTGCACGCCCATCTGTTTGTGCAGCGTTCCCTGCTCCAGCCGGTCAAAATCCCCGGGGCGGCGGCAGCCTACAGCTCCCACCTCGGCTATTTCACCCATCTGGCCGTAGGGGAGATGGACAAAGCCGTCCTCCTGTCCCTGGAGGATGTCCCGTCCGGTATAACAGGGGAAGAACAGGAAAAGCTGCAGCCCCTGCTGCTTCAAACCTTGGACTGGCTCCGCCGCGAGATGCTGGCCGAGCCGCGGGAACGTTATTATTTCTCTCACTATTATTATCGTTATTGGAAGCAATGGCTGATGCCCTTCTTCCCTGGAACGGAGCGGCTGCGGGAAGAACTGGCCAAGCTGGATGCCGGGGAAGCCGCTGGTCAGGCTTCGGTTAAAAGCGGTGGCGCCGCGGCCCAGCTGCCGCCCCGAGTCGTCCAGCCCTATGCGCTTGGCGTCTCCAGGGCCTGGCTCCTGGCGCTGCTTGGCGAAGACGAGTTGGCCTGGGAACGGCTGCGGACGGCCTCTTCCCCGCCTTCCGGACTTCGTCAGGAGGATCAGTCCGCCCTGCTGGACATCGTGCAACAGAGCGGAAGCGGTGCAAGGCTGACCTCCTGGCTGATGCGGCTTGTTCCCCTGCTGAAGAACAGCAGAACCAGCCAGCTTGAATCTTATTTTGGATACTGGGAGGCGGCTGCCGCACTTGATCCGTCTGCCGGAACCTTGATGTGGCGCATTCTGGAAGAGCTGCTCCCTGCAGCCCAGCGTTTCTATGAACGCAAGCTGTTCGAGCACGGCCGCTTTCGGGAATGGATGGATTATCAGCTGTCGGCCGGCGCGGAACCGCTCGACTTCAAGGTGAAGGAGCTGCAGATGATCGAGAAAGCCGACCCGCGGCTGCTGCTGCCCTTCTACCATCAGGCGGTAGAGCGTTATGTCACCCATAAGAACAGGGACAGCTATAAAAAGGCGGTCAAGCTGCTCAAACGGCTGGCCAAGCTCTACGCCAAGCTGAAGCAGTCTGAGCGGTGGGAACTGTTTATCACCGCTTTCGCCGTGCGTCACAGCAGGCTGCGGGCCCTCCAGGAAGAGCTGCGGAAAGGAAAGCTGATTTCATGAGCAAGCATTTACAAAGCATACAAGTTCACGCCCGGCTGACGCCCTATGGGGATGCGCTGTTGTTCGGACAGAAACAAGCTTATGGCTACGAGCCGGGACTTTATCTCAAACAGCTGCTGTTCGCCTGGCATGAAGAGTCATTCTATGGCACCGAGCTGGAGATCCAGCAGACGGACGGAGCCGACATTATTGTCCTGCCCGCCGAACAGGTTATCCCTTATATAGCCGACTCGGCGGGTATGCTGCAGCATGTCGAATGGACCTGGGACGAAGAATCGCGCCCGCTGCAGCTGCTCGCCCCGGGCCTGGCCGCCTGCATCCGGCAGCGCAAATTCCATCCGAGCCTGGAGGCTTTCCGACAGGGAAAGCTGCAGTGGGTATGGGATGAAGATTTTGTAAGGGAGAGCGCAGCGGAACATTTGCCGCCGGGCGCCCGGACAAGCGATGTTCGCGAGGCGCTTGAGGCGGCTGCAGAGGACAGCGAGCTGCGGGAAGGGCTGCGGGCCGCCTTCTCGGCTTCGGTGTTCCAGCGTTATTACAACTCCGAAGAAGAGGCGGCCGATCTGCGCAGCGAATTCCCGCGGCTGTTCGAGCGCGGCGCCGCCCGGTTCGCGGGCATGAATGAACAGGCTTGGCTGGTCGCGATCGGCTGGAGGGCCGATACAGCGCCGTTTAGGCCGGTTCTTCAGCTGCTCGAACCGGAGGAAGCGGAGCCCCGGTGGCGGCTCCGGCTTCAACTGCAGGATAAACTCGACGCCTCGTCGCTTTATCCTGTGCAGCTTGCAGACAGCGGCGAAGCCGCGGGAAGCTGGCCGGCCGAATGGACGGCCCATGTCCGCGAGCGCAGCGCCGGCTGGCTGGACCGGCTGCGCGCGGGAATGCCGCCCGGCCGTCTGATGGACGGCCCGGACGTGCTTGGACGCGCGCTGGACAACGACGCTGCCTGGCAGTTCCTGCGCCAGGACAGCGAGCTGCTGCTGCGGGCCGGCTGGCTTGTGCTGCTGCCGGCCTGGTGGGAATCCGCCAGCCGCCGCAAGCCGCGGCTGCGCGCCAAGGTTCGCGCGGTGTCTGAAGAGGAGCAAGCAGCGCGAGGCCCTTCTTATTTCGGCTTCGATTCGCTGGTCGATTTCGACTGGCGGATCGCCATCGGCGACGCCGATTTAAGCGAAAGCGAATTCCATGAGCTGATCGCCATGAATGAACGGCTAGTCCGCTTTCGTGGGCAGTGGCTGGCGCTGGACCCCGCCTTCCTGACCCAAATCCGCCGGGCGATGGAGAGTATCGATCCGGAGCAGGGCCTATCCTTCCAGGATGTGCTTCAACTGCATTTGCTGGAGCAGCGGAAGCAGGAACGCCTGCAGGCTATCCAAGACAGCAAGGGTGAAGAAGATCAAGGCGGCACGGAAGACGCGCCCGAGGAAGAGGAAGACGAGGCCCGCGTCCGGATCGAAGTGGAATTAAACGGGCAGCTTGCCCACCTGTTCAGCCAATTGAACCGCAAAGAGGACTGGCCGCTGGAGCCGGTGCCGGACGCCCTTCAGGCCACGCTGCGCACTTATCAGCACGAGGGATTTGCCTGGCTTGCTTTCCTGCGCCGCTATGGCCTGGGCGGTATTCTCGCCGATGACATGGGCCTCGGGAAAACGGTGCAGCTGATCGCTTATCTGCTGTTTGTGAAGGAGAGCCGGACGGGCGAAGCTGCTGCGGCAGAGCGGCAGACGGTGACCGGATCTGCGGCCAGAGCCGCCCGAATCCGCCGCCATACTCCGGCGCTCGTCATCTGCCCGACGTCCGTGCTCGGCAACTGGCAGAAGGAGCTGCAGCGGTTCGCGCCTTCCTTGTCGGTCAAGCTCCATTACGGCAGCAGCCGGCAGAGCGGAGAAGCCTTTGAAGCGGACACGCTGCAGGCGGATGTGGTCCTGACCTCCTACGCCACGGCAGCGCTTGATCAGGAGCTGCTGCAGACGGTGACCTGGGAGTCGATTTGTCTCGACGAAGCGCAGAATATCAAGAACGCCCAGACGAAACAGTCTACTGCCGTCCGCAGCTTCCCGGCCAAACACCGCATTGCTTTGACCGGTACGCCGATCGAGAATCGCTTGGCCGAGCTGTGGTCGATTTATGATTTTATCGCGCCTGGTTATCTGGGGTCGGCGAGATCCTTCCAGCATCGGTTCGCTACGCCGATCGAAAAAGAACATGACGAACGCCGCACAGCCGATCTCAAAAAGCTGGTTCATCCCTTCCTGCTGCGCCGGAAGAAAAAGGACCCGGCCATTCAGCTTGATCTGCCCGAGAAAAACGAGATGAAAACCTACGTCCATCTGACCGCCGAGCAGGGCGCCTTGTACGATCAGGCCGTCAATCAGCTGATGAAACAGATGGGAAGCCTCAAAGGCATCCAGCGCAAAGGCGCGATTCTGTCCGCCTTGACCCAGCTGAAGCAGCTGTGCGACCACCCGCTGTTGTCCAGCGGAGAACCGTATCCGGGCATGGCCGGGGAACCGGTGGAGGATGCGGACATCGCTGCGCTGGTCGAGCGCTCCTCCAAGCTGGAGCGGCTGCTCGCGATGGTGAAGGAGCTGCGTGAGGAAGGCGAGCGCTGTCTGATCTTCACCCAATACATCGGCATGGGCAACATGCTGAAGACCGTGCTTGAGCATGAGCTGCAGGAGCCGGTGCTGTATCTGAACGGCAGCACCTCCAAAACGGTCCGCGACCGGATGGTCGAGCAGTTCCAGACAGGAACAGCCGCACCGGCGGCAGAGAAAGCTACGGACAGCGGAACCCGGACAGCGGCTGCGGATCAAACCCAAGCGACGGCGGATGAAAAGGCAGCTGAAGCTGCGGCTGCCGCTTCTGCCGCAAAATCTCCGGCCGTGTTTATTCTGTCCCTGAAGGCAGGCGGAGTAGGCTTGAACCTGACGGCGGCCAACCATGTCTTCCACTTCGACCGCTGGTGGAATCCGGCGGTGGAGAACCAGGCGACAGACCGGGCTTACCGGATGGGGCAAACCAAAGACGTGCAGGTGCACAAATTTATTTGTCTGGGCACTCTGGAAGAACGGATCGACGAAATGCTGGAGAACAAGCAGCAGCTCAGCGACAATGTGATCTCCAGTACCGAAGGCTGGATCACCGAGCTGTCCACCGAGGATCTGCGCGAGCTGATTACACTGCGGAGGGATTGGGGCGGTTAACGATCCGTTTTAGGGGATTACAAGCGTATAAACAGATAAGCGTGTAAGAGCAATCAATCGACTTACAGAATGATCAAAAATAGACCGTGCCCTTGTGTGGGGACGGTCTATTTCTTTGTTACAGGCAAAGGCTACAACCCTTTTCCCAGCTCAAAACCCGCATAAGCCAGCACCAGCCCCAGCACGACGCTGAGCAGCAAATATTGTCCTGCAGCGCCAAAGCGCTTCTGCTTGCTGAACTGGACCAGCTCATACTGAAACGTAGAGAACGTAGTGAACGCGCCCATAAATCCCGTGCCGAGCAGCAGGATCATCTGGACGTTTGCATCCAGCCCGGTCAGCAGCCCCAGCAGGAACGCGCCGAGCAGATTAACAAATAGCGTGCCTATGGGCATGATGAGGGACGGGAATCTTTTTCCCAGATAAGTCACTGAGCCGTAACGGCAGACAGCCCCGGCAAACCCGCCGATGCCTACCCAAATCCAATCCGCCATCCTAATGCCCCTCCCCTGCGGTTTGGACGGACTTAAAGCTGCCGAGCCGTACGCCCAGCCAAGCGCAGACATATCCGCCAACCAGACTGATCAGGATGTAAGCCAAAGCCGTGCCCGCATGGCCATCCTTCATCAGCATGATTCCTTCTTTGCAGAACGTGGAAAACGTCGTATAGGAGCCGATAAACCCAGTCCCGAAGGCTACCCTGAAGGGTGGACTTACTTTAAAGCGGGTTGTTGCCGCCGTGTAGAACAAAGCCAGCACCAGACAGCCCGTCAGGTTCACGATCAACGTCCCGAACGGGAACAGGCC
Source organism: Paenibacillus yonginensis (assembly GCF_001685395.1). Lineage (NCBI taxonomy): Bacteria > Bacillati > Bacillota > Bacilli > Caryophanales > Paenibacillaceae > Paenibacillus > Paenibacillus yonginensis. The sequence goes on from NZ_CP014167.1 coordinate 3,901,957, forward strand.
TACTCCCGGCAGGACGATCCACCGCCCCATTTCATAACGAAGCAGCGCACCCAAAATTCCGCTTAATCCAACCCATAAATAAATCATGGCTTCTCCTCACCTCTTACCTTTTCCTGATCTCTATTTTCTCCAAAAAAATAGACTCCTACCAGCACAAATAAACTGGTAGGAGTCATCAGCCCAAAGGGCGGTTATGGCGAACTCCATCGCCTATCGTGTTGGTAGCAGTCTACCGTTATTTTAGACGGCTATGGAATCCGGGTCAACAGAATTTTGGGAACAGAAAGGCTGTACCGTATTCCCGGTCCCCATTTACAGCCCTCTGCTCATCAGCTTCATCAGCTTGGCTTCCGTATTGGTATGCTGGGCAGGGGTATAGACGCTGCAGCGAAGATCATCGTCGCCCTGCACCTGGAGCGAGGTGAGCTGAAACATCATTTTGCCGGCTTTGGCGTGCCGAAATTCCAGCAGCACATCGGGCGCCGAGCTTACCTTGCTTTGTTCCCACAGCCGGTTGAAATCCGGATGCTGCTGCTTCATCTCTTCCAGGAACAGATCATACCAGCCGTCATCGACATACTGTCCGTAATAAGAGCGGAACATGGACAGGTAATCGGAGGCGAACTGTTCCCAGTTCACGGCCAGGCGCTGGAATTCGCGGCGGGTGAACAGAAGCCAGATCAAATTGCGCTCCTCCGGCGGAATTTCGTCGAAGTTGAGAAAGATATGCGATGCCGCCTCATTCCAGCCGACAATATGGCAGCGGGGATCAGAGATGATCACGGGACAGCTGCGCAGGTCACGGATGATCTTCTGCAGGGAAGGACTAATTTGGGCCGTTTCCCGGACCGGGAGGCTGCTGCCTTTGCCGGCTTCAAAAGCCAGCGAAAATAAGTATTTGCGTTCATCCGCCGTCAGTTTTAAAGCGCTGGCCACATTGTCCAGCACGGAAGCCGACACCTGGATGTCACGCCCCTGCTCCAGCCAGGTATACCAGGTGGTGCTGACGCCGGCCAGATGGGCAACCTCCTCCCGGCGAAGTCCCGGAGTTCTGCGGCGGGTACCGGCAGGCAGCCCTACCTCCTCCGGCGAAATTTTGGCTCGCTGAGCCTTCAGAAAAGCGGATAAGGCCTGTAAACGCACTTGGGTAGACATCTTTTTTGCCACCTTCAATTTGTTGTAGTAACCGAACAGGAAGCCCAAGCTTCCGTCCTTCAAATCCAGAAATTAGGCTTATTATAGTTATTATGGTGCTTATTATACTAGGATAAACCACAACTTGTAATAGGATTATTTTAGTGACAAGATAGATTTAGTACCTGGTCATATATTTTTTCGAAAACAGGAGAGTGAAATCCATGGAAAGAGTAGTTGTAACAGGCCTGGGCATCGTTTCCCCGCTTGGCAACAGCGTGGAGGAATTCTGGTCCAACATGCAGCAGGGGAAATCCGGCATCTCTTATATAGATTCTTTTGATACCACCGGTTACAAGGTGAAAATAGCCGGCGTCGTGCACGACTTTGATCCAAAGGCGCTGTTTGGCGTCAAGGAAGCGCGCCGCATGGACCGCTTCTGCCAATTCGCTTTGGCAGCCGCTATACAGGCCGTAGAAGATTCGGGTCTGGACCTCGAGGCGATCGACCATGAACGGATGGGCGTCTATGTCGGCTCCGGCATCGGCGGGATCGAGTCGCTGCTTGACCAGCACAAGGTGCTGTTGTCCCGCGGACCAGAGCGGATCAGCCCAACGCTGGTGCCGATGATGATCGCCAATATGGCAGCCGCCATGATCAGCATTCATTTCAAGGCCCTGGGCTCAACCCTGGCCCCTGTAACCGCCTGCTCCATAGGCAATACGTCGATCGGCGAAGCTTATTTCAACATCCAGGCCGGCCGGTCCGATATCATCATTGCGGGAGGAGCCGAAGCGGCGATCAATCCAGTCTCCCTGTCGAGCTTCAACAACTCGACCGCCTTATCCAAAAGCAATGACAACCCGCAGGGAGCAAGCCGCCCGTTCGACGCCACCCGCGACGGGTTTGTCATGGGCGAAGGCTCAGGCATCCTCGTCCTGGAGTCGCTGTCCCACGCTCTGAGCCGCGGTGCGCGCATATACGGCGAGATCATCGGCTACGGCGCCTCCTCGGATGCCTACCACATGGTCGCAACGCCTGCCGACGGCAACGGGGCGGCCCGCGCCATGAAGCTTGCGCTTAAGGACGCGGATCTGCTGCCGGAGCAGATCGACGTCATCAGCGCGCACGCGACGAGCACCCCGATCGGCGACCGTTCCGAGACGGCCGCGATCAAAGCCGTGTTCGGGGAACACGCGCACCGCGTTCCCGTCACGGCCAACAAATCGATGACCGGGCACATGTTCGGCGCCGCCGGCGGCGCCGAAGCCGTCGCCCTGGTCAAAACGCTGCAGGACGGCGTCATTCCGCCGACCGTCAACCTGGTGCAGGCCGATCCGGAGTGCGACCTGGACTATGTGCCGAACACGGCCCGCAAGGCCGATCTCACGATCGGCATGTCCAATTCGTTCGGCTTCGGCGGTCATAACGCGGTGATTATTATCCGCAAATATGAGGGTTAATTTCTCCTGACAATTCATGTAGAATGGGAACATATGTGCAGATTGTTCCCGCCTGGGTTAAGGCTGCATGACATTTTTGAAGGGGGCTGTGTCCTTGTGAATAAAGCCGTAATCGTGATCGACGTGCAGGAAGCTTTTTTCGAGAATCCGTCTTGTCTGCTCCACGAGAAAGAACAGCTGGTCCGCAATATTAACGCTTTGATCGAACAAGCCCGCAGCCAAGACGTGCCTGTCGTGTTCATTCAGCACACGGAATATGAGAATGCCGACGATGAGTTTCTTGTAGACACGCCGGACTGGCAGCTTCACCACGGACTCAACCGGCTGGACAGCGATCCTGTTATCCGCAAATCTACGCCGGATTCTTTTCATGAAACGGACTTGGCCGCTTATCTTCGGGAACGGGGAATTGATCAGCTGATCCTGGCCGGGGCTCAGACCGATTTCTGCATCAACGCTACGGTCCGCCGGGCCCATGCCCTCGGATACAAGAATAATATTTTGTTAAAAGAGGGGCACAGCACAGTCGTAAATTCCGTGCCGTCCGCCACCCGGATCATCGAAGACCATGAGCGATCCTGGGAAGGTCTGGTGGCTATCAAACCGCTGACGGAGATCGAGCTGTAGCGCTGGGCAAGATTGTGATAATGCTGGGCCATGCTCGTATTCATCACACAAAAGAACCGCAACCATTTCTGGAAAGCAGATGAGTTGCGGTTCTTTTGTCTTGTCTCCGTACAACCCCAGGTTTAACGTTGTGAAGGATTATGGAAATGGATGAAATCAGGTGTAGTCGCCAATGTGTTCATACAAATGCTTCATCCATACTTTATCCATCAGCGCCCCGTTTTTGTTCCCAGCAGCTTAAGAATGACTCCCTTGTTGCCCACCCAGAAATAATAGATAATAGGCAAGCTTAGAAACAGACATCCTCCCATGACCATTCCCTTTATATGTCCCGACTGATACGCAATGTTTCCCATCCAGGAACCGAAAGAACCGCCAAGATAATACCCCACCATATAAAGCGAATTTATGCGGCTGTGTGCAGTACCAGGCAAGTGATTCAAACGCCCCTGGTTTAGGGTCATATTCATTCTTGAGCCGATGTCAAGCACAAACGTCACGATCACAAGCCCTAGGAAGATATGCCAGACGAATCCCAGCAGCAGGAACGAAAAAGCCATCGTAAGCAAAGCTGCGATATTCCACTCGCGTGCATGGCTTCCGTCTGCCAGTCGTCCGGCAAATCCTGCCGTCAAAGCCCCGGCGATCCCGATGAGGCCAAACGAACCCGTTATTCCATTGCCCAAATGGTAGGGCGCTCCGGCCAATATAAATGATAACGGTACCCAAAACATATTGAACGCCGCAAACGCCGCAGCTCCGAACAAAATCGTTTCCCTGAGCAAGGGCTCTTTTCGCAGCAGCGGCCAGAGCGACAACACGATTTTTTTGTAGGAGACTTGCTTAGATGCCAGGTCTTCAGGCAGCTTAAAAAACAAATATGCGGCGACCAGCAGCAATATGGCCCCTACGGCAAAATGCACGGCACGCCACCCGTAGATCTGGCCTACCCATCCCCCGGCAACCCGCCCGAGCAGCACCCCCAGAAAAACCCCGGTCAGCAATCTGCCGGTAAGCGCTCCTTTGTTCCCTCCCTGCATGTTGGAGGATACAAATGGAATGATCAGCTGTGCGGCAACAGTGCTTATTCCAAGACCAAGACCTGCCAGCAGGAGCAAAGGAAAATCAGGAGCGAGCGCCATGGCTATGAGCCAGAATGCGGATAACATCAAGCTGGCGAGCACCAGCTTCCGTCTGTTGAAACGGTCTCCAAGCGGGACCAAAAACAGCAGCCCCGCTGTGTAGCCTACCTGAATAAAAGTAAACAGCAGTCCTACTTTGCCTACAGAAGTATGAAAATAATTGGCGATATCAGAAAGCAGAACCTGATCGTAATATAAGTTCGCTACAGCCAGGGCACAAACCAAAGTGAGCACCCACTGCAAAAATGCGGGAAAACGAGTTTCGCTGGCACGTCCAGCTTCTACAGTTCCCATAATAAAACACCCCTCTCAAAATTACGGCTGAATCCAGTGTATAATAGGACATACACCATAATAAGAGACGGGGAATCCTAGGATTGCCGGTCCTAGGGAAAAGGGGGGGGGAAAGTTGAATGCAAAGGTCGATAAACATCTGGAATTGGGTAATTTCTTGCGAAAAAAACGTGCATCGCTAACACCCGAACTGGCCGGGCTGCCTGCGGGAAGAAAACGCCGGGTAGAAGGGCTGCGCCGGGAAGAGGTGGCCGAATTGGCCGATGTCAGTCTCGATTGGTACGTGCGGCTAGAACAAGGCAGACCTATTCACCCTTCCGCAGAGGTGCTGCTTGCGTTAAGCGAAGCTCTGCAGCTTAACCGGAAAGAAAAAGAGTATTTATTTACGCTGGCAGAACAAAGGCTGCCGGATGAAGCGCCGACCAAACTTGAGGTCAGTCAAGGCATGCAGGACTTTCTCGATTCACAAAACCCTTCCCCAGCTTATATAACGGACCGGCTTTGGAACATTATAGGATGGAATCGAGCAGCCCAGCTTGTATTTGGAGACTATTCAGTCATGACAGAGCTGCAGCGCAACTCCATCTGGCGCGCATTTATGGATCCTTATATGCAAGCCCTCCTGGACAATTGGATAGGCCATGCCAAGCTGCGCGTCAGTCAGCTGCGAATGGCCCACAGCCAATTTCCAAACGACTCTCAGCAGATAGAATTAATAGAGCGGATGCGTGAAAGCAGCAGCCAGTTTAAGCTGTGGTGGGATGAACAAACGGTCATCGGCACGCCGGAAGGGAAAAAGCTGCTTCATCATCCCCTTGCCGGCGATATCCGACTGAACTTTCTCTCCTTTCAATCCGAGGAACTGCCCAATGCTACGATTACCGTTCACCTGCCGGCCGATGCGGTTTCGCGCAGCCGCTTAGAGCGGCTCATTGCTTCTGGAGGCAAACAGTAATTGAAATGCCATGCGACGCCTAATAGACGTATAGAATAGAGCCGTCCGAAGAGGGCAGAGCCGGGGATCATCCAGGCAGCCTTTAGCTTTGGGGCGGCTTTTTCTATGAGCTCTAATGAACAGGCTTTCAAAATATAAACCCACATGTTGTGGGTTTTCTTATTACCTCGCCTTTCCTTCTACCTGCGGCTCCTTTGTCCGTCTCCGGACGGAGGTTTCCTCTTCTCCAGACCGAATACATTATTCCATCCCTCGCCGCTTGGCACCTCCGCCAGAGGCGAGTATACTGATAAATCTGACAGCCAAGATTCAGCGGATCGCAGTTATTCATATTCGGTTCATAATTGTGCGTTATCTTGGTTAAGGCCGATGACGGAAACGAGAAACAAACCATGAACAACGGTCATCGTCACCGATCTTCTAAACGAAACGAGGGAACAAACAAGTGACTGCTTTAGGAAAAACAAACAATAAAAAGCTCATCCTAATCGGACTGCTGATCGGTCTGATCTTCTCCGAGCTGGATGAAACGGTGGTATCCACGGCGATGCCGACTATTATCCGCGACCTGCACGGCTTGTCGCTTTACGGCTGGGTGGCCGGCCTTTATATGCTGGCCGCAACGATCTTTATGCCGGTGCTGGGCAAGCTGGCCGATATTTACGGCCGAAAAATCGTCTACCTCAGCTGCATGGGTCTATTTATCACCGGCTCGATTGTCTGCGGTCTAGCGCCTTCCATGACGGTGCTGCTTGCCGGACGGGGACTTCAGGGAATTGGAGCAGGCGGTTTGATGCCGCTGGCCATGGTCATTTTGGGCGACTCCTATTCGCTTGAGCAGCGGGCCAAAATCCAGAGCATGGTCGGTCCCATGATGATTCTCCCGCAGCTTCTCGGTCCTACCGTAGGCGGCTTTCTGGCCGGACACGTCAACTGGCATTGGGTCTTCCTGATCAACATTCCAGTGGGGCTTCTTGCAGCCCTTGTGCTGTCTATCGGGATGCGCGAGTCGCGGGGCGATGAAAGAAAGCCGATCGACTGGGGCGGTGCCGCTCTGTTGACCGGATCGCTGCTTTCCTTCCTGATGGCGCCGGTGCTGGTAGACAACCAGGGCTTGTCCTGGAGCTCCCCCTGGATGATCGGCCTGCTCGTACTCGGCGCTTTACTGCTGGCTCTCTTCATCTTAGTGGAGACCAGAACGAAAGAACCGATCATTCCGCTTCATCTGTTTCGAATCAGAAGCGTCGTGGTGCTCGCTTTAATCGTGTTCACCCTGATGCTGGGCCTGATGGGCGGCATCTCTACCTTCCCGTTTTTTGCACAAAATGTGATGGGCCTGACGCCGACTGCCTCCGGCTACCTGACGCTGGCCTTTATGGCCGGGGCGATCCCGTCCAGCATTATTAACGGGTTTATGATTACCAAGCTCCCTTACCGGAACCTGTTTATCGTCTGCTTTATCCTGCCGATTATCGGGATCGCGCTGTTGACTCAGCTAGGTGTTCATACCTCGGTCCTCTATGTGGTGATCTCGTTCTTTACCCTGGGCCTCGGAATTGGCGTCCTGTTCGGCAGCGACAACCTGATTGTTCAGGAGTCGGTGCCGAAAGAGCACAGCGGCGTTGCCGTAAGCACCATCGGGCTTGTGCAGTCGCTTGGCGCCACGATTGGTCTCAGCGTATTCGGCAGTCTGCTGGCCAGACATATCAAAGAAGGCGTTGCCGGCTACGCCGGTGATCTTCCGGCCGGGGCAACGGAAAACATCGCCTCCGGCGGCATTCCGGCAGGCACAGCCCCGGATCTTATCCTGAAGATTCAAGAAGTCTTTGTTGGCGCGTTCCAGAATTTGTTCTATATTGCATTGGTCTTCAGCGTTATTGCCTTCATCATGTGCTGGTTCCTCGGCAAAGGCGTGCTCTCTAAAGAGAAGGAAGACAGTGAGACATCTGACGCGGATCAGGCGATCAGAAAAACGGCCGAAAACACGGCTTTACACCGGCTTTAAAGGATTGAGCAGCAGAATAACCGATTCGAATCCAATGCTGTCCCAAAAATTAAATACCCGCCGGGCTGTTGAGCCTTGCGGGTATTTGGATTTCAACGGAGTTGTATGTGAAGTAGAGCCTGGCCAATCAGCTATAGAGCTCTGCGTAAAAGTTCCAAAGGTGCCGATATTGACGGCGAGAACCTTCATTTTTGTCATCAATCCCCAAACCGGTCACTTTTCTTACAATATTCAGTGTTAATTGAATGACGCTTTACTTAAATTTGCTGACGAGTTTGCGTGGAACCTGTCCTCGAAGATCCGAAATAGCGGCAGCGCCATGTTGGTGCTGATTGCCATGAGCATAATGCCGAACAAAACCCGCTTCATCGGTTTGCCTCCTTCCCTAGTTACCAAGGAAGCTGATTGTCCAAGTAGTAGAAGGTTCCAGTTGGGCCGTTCTCCGGCAGGGTAGCCATGCGAACCGCCGTTTTTGCGCCCTCTTCCGGCGACAACTCAGCTTTGTCCCCTCCCATTTGGGTTTTGACCAGGCCGGGGTGGACCGCATTAATTTTGAGATTCGTGGATGCCAGCTTGATTGCCCAATACGCTGTCAGCATATTTAAAGCGGCCTTGGAGGCCGAGTAGCCCGGCGTGGCAATCCGCTGCGCCAGATCACTGGACCCTATCCCTTTATTAGCTCCTGTTACTAAAGCAATTTTTTTCGTCATCGTAACTTCCTCCTTTATGATTTATTTTGCCATAGTGATAGGCTCTGGACTTTTGACGTTCCGCACATGGGTCAGATGATGCAGATAAGCCTCTTTGCTGGCTTCAATTTCTTCTTCTGTCACGTGATTAGTGTTATGAAAAGCGAATGGCGGTAGGTAGAACGCACTCACATAGTTGGCGGTAGCCTCCATAGGTTTGGCGATTTCCCGGATCGTAAACAGGTTCGAGCCCCCTGGCTGATACGAGGCGGCGCTGCCAACAGTCGAAATGGCTATGCCCAATTCCTTGCCTTTCAAATGGTCTCCGCCAGGGCCAAAAGCCCAGCCGTATGCAAAAACTTCATCCAGCCATTGCTTTAAAAGCGGAGGGGTAGCGTACCAGTAAATCGGATATTGCAATATAATCCGGTCATGCGCATCCAGCAGAGCCTGTTCTTCTGCGATGTTGATTTTGCCATCTGGATACACTTCGCTGAGCACATGAACCGTGATGTCCTTTTGCTGCTTTAGCGCTTCTGTCCATACGCTGTTAATACGGGAAGTTTTCAGGTCGGGGTGTCCCACAATTACCAGAGTTTTCATTTAAAATTTCTCCTTTTTGTTTGTGAATTTATTTATATTTTTGTTGAAACAGAGAATTCTGTATTCTCCTGAGATGGACACGTCAAGCTTTACCAAGGGACAGTAGTGTCTTTATGAAAGAAACCTCCGGTTGGCCCATCTTTAGTGATGGAAGCGAGCAGGATACTGGTTTCAGCGCCGGCCGCTTCGTCCATATCGGCATACTGGCCCCCCAGTTCCGTACGAACCCAGCCTGGGTGAACGGAATTAACTTTAATGTTAGTGTCTTTCAATTCAGCAGCCAGATGGATCGTGAAAGCATTCAAGGCAGCTTTGGACGCATTGTAGGCAAACGTTTTAATTGGATAATACGGGGATGATGGATCTGCCTGGACTGCCAGGGAGCCCAAAACACTGGACAGATTTACGATTCTGCCGCCTTCCGATCTGCGGATCAGAGGAAGCAGCGTTTGTGTCAATTCAATGAGAGAAAAGAAGTTCACCTCAAACGTGTCACGCAGATTTTTAGAGGAAAGGATGCTGGTCCGGTTGACCGTCTGAACAGAAATACTTTCCTGATCTAACAGGACGCCTGCATTGTTAATCAGGATATCCAGCCGGCTGAAATTGTCCTCAAAATAGCGGTATGCTTCTTCGTGATCCCTATGTGCCGTGACATCAAAAGGAATACTTACCGCCTGCAGTCCTTCTTTCCTTAACTGGTCCGCAGCCCCGTAGGCTTTCTCGGGGTTACGGGCTCCAATGACAACCGTTGCGCCTAGACGGGCCAGACCTCGGGCAGTCTCCAGGCCGATTCCTCGGGCACCCCCTGTAATAAAAGCAATTTTTCCTTGCAAATTTGTGGTATTCATAAATTTAATCTCCTATCTTTTTTATGGTTCGGGTTAACTAACCCGATCTCTTTTCGGGAACGATCATTCTATTTCTTTCGAAAAAAAATCACTTCATTTTTGTACTGAATGTATCAGTAATGCCATAATCTGTTCTAATTTCTCCTTAGGGACGGAAGTGCGTGCCATCACCCGCAGTCCGATTAAAGTGCTGTGAATATATTCAGCAAGGTCCTCAGGATGATAAGAGGCCTTGAATTCGCCGTTTCGCTGGCCCTTAATCACGATTTCCCTGATTAGATCTTCCGTTTTCCTGAAGCCCTCCAGCGTCTTGGCATCAACCTCTACATCTCTGACTGCGAGCTCGGCTGCCGTGTTGACCAGCAGACAGCCCGGGGGCATTTCTTCATCCCCGATCACCATAAACCGGAGTACAAAGACCAGTGCATCTGCAGCCGTTTCATAACGCTGAATTTCCAAACTCAGCGTTCCGTTAATCGTTTCGTCAAAACGATCCATGGATTTAAGGAACAAAGTGTGTTTGTCACTGAAGGTATCATAAAGGCTTCTTCGGTGAATCCCCATATGCTCAACAAGATCGTTCATCGAAGTTTTCTCGTAGCCCTGCTCCCAAAACAGCCTCATCGCTTTATCCAGAACGGTTTTTTCGTCAAATTCTTTGTTTCTTGCCATTCATGTCCCCCTTCCCTTATCCGCCTGAATGACTGGAGACACCAGTAAAAATTCTCTTAAAACGCCTTCTGTCAGCTGATCGCCAAGGCTGGTTTGGGTGTCACACTCAGCCATTCTACGGCCTCATCCCAATCCGTAAAATTCTCCTGTAAATAAGGCAGCGATCCGAGGCCGCTGACCGTGCGGGTGACGCTAAGCTTGGCAACCATGCTGGCCGGTTCCAGCATTGCCAGCCGGCGAAGTCCACTCTCATAAGCCCGGCGGACAAAGAATTCGCCGATCCAGGTTTTGTCTTCAGCTTTGATAGCCGATCCCTGCCGGGTGTCCATCAGCACTCTGCTGCCTCCCATCTGTTTAAGAAGCTCTGCTCCCTGCAGCAAAATGGATTTGAATTCCTCGCCGTAAGCAAATCCCTTCCACTCCACCAATACACTTTGCAGGTTCTCATCCCAGGACACTACCCCATGTTTTGATTCAAAATAAAGCATCTCACCCAACTCCTTAATTTTTTGAGAATGATCGTTCTAATTTTTGTCCTTTCTATCTTGTTTCTTGCTGTTGAATTCAATATAGCATATCGGGAACGATCAGTAAAGAATTATTTTTTACCGATCGTTCTCGATTGCTGATTGATATGTTACTTCCTTATTTTGAAACTTATGAATCCTAAAAAAACAGCCCTATCAAGGACTGTCCCTTTTATCGTTTCCAGGTTTTATTTCTTCTTTAAAATATACATCGACAGCTCGGCGATCCGCTCCAGCTTTTCTTTCGGCGTAGACGTTCGAGTCAAAACTCGGAGCCCTACCAGGCTGTTATGCAGCACCTGGGCCAGGTCGTCTGCTTCTATTGCTGTAGTGAACTCACCCTTTTCTTGTCCCCAGACCACGATTTCTTTAATCAGACGTTCAGTATCCGAGAATCCTGCCCGGGTCTTCACATCCACTTCCATATCCCGGACCGCGAGCTCAGCAGCCGAATTGACCAGCATACAGCCCGGAGGTGTATCCTCATCGCCAAAAATCATGTACTTGAACAAAAATTTCATCGCATCCTCAGCGGTTGCGGACTCTTTAACTCCAGCAGCCAACCTGCTGTTGGTTCTCTCCGCAAACCGGTCAAAGGCTTTTAGAAAGAGTGTATGCTTATCTGTAAAAGTGTCATACAGGCTTCTCCGGTGGATACCCATATGCTCAACCAAATCACTCATGGAAGTTTTCTCGTAGCCTTGCTCCCAAAAAAGCTTCATGGCTTTGTCTAAAACGACTTTTTCCTCAAATTCTTTGCTTCGTGCCATTTGGATTCCCTCCCGCTCCCATTTTAGCATAGGAGGGCTCCTTTTTAAAACGATCAGTAAAGAATTGCTCTATACAAAACAAAAACCCGCTTCTATGACCCTTCGAAATAACAATCAGGTTCATTCAGATCTATTGTCAGAACTTTGCTTATACGAAATGGGCGTAATAAATCCCTAAGTTCGTTGTATTTCTAATACAGATTAAGAAGTATAATTCCTTCCCAATCCCAGCTCGGTCAACAGCTGCCGGTAAGCAATCGATGTCCTGTCCGCCGGGATGTGCGCTTCGGCCAGCAAGTCGAGAGGCAGCTCCTCCGGTGTCTGAGCCTCAACCATTTCCCGGTCCTCGCTGAACACCTTCAGGTTGAAGTCGATGATCTCCTGCACCGGTGTATCCTTATCAAAGTTGCGGCAGATCGGGCTGAACAGCCGCGTATATTTCGCCGATACCGGTGAAGCGCAATTCAGGATGCAGAGGCGGCCATCCGCCGGGAAATAGACGGTCAAAGATGCCGCAAACGGCGGGAATACACGGAATTCGCGCAGCCACTGGAAGCCCTCCGGCGCTTCATGCAGCTGGCTTTTCCCGTAATTGCTGACCGTGCTCCAGTATTCGACGTGCAGCCCGCCGTCCTCCCGGGTAACGGCATACTGCGGAACCTCCGTGTTGTTCCGGTCTCCAAACGTCTCCGTATGCACATAAGCGAAATGGGAGACATCCAGGAACCCCTCCATCTGGCGGCCTGCCGAGCCCGCTATATCAAAGCTTGGCGGCAGAACCTGCAAATAATCGGGATCGTCCCAGTGGGGAAATTCCGGGATCTGCGGCTGCTCCGCTTCCGCTTCGGGCGACAGACAGGTCCAAATCAGGCCGTAACGTTCCACAGCCGGGTAAGTGAACAGCTTCAGCTTGGGCGAAATTTTGGCGCCGGGATGGGCCGGGACGGCTGTACACTTGCCTTCGCAGTTGTAACGAAAGCCGTGATAAGGGCAGACAATCTCCCCGTTCTCTACCCAGCCTTTGCTGAGCGGAGCCCCCCGGTGAAAACAAAGATCCCTTGCTACAACGACCCTGTCTCCACTGCGGTAGCAAACCAGCTTCACGTCGAGCAGCTTGACGGCAAGCGGCTGATCCTGACGAACGTCACCGGCCAAAGCTACCGGATACCAAGAGCTGCTCAGTACCAGCCAATCCTCTTTCGTAAAGGTGCAATTCTTCGGATAATCCCTCAGCAAGAGATTCTCCGTGTTCAGCTTCAGCATTTCCGGCGTCATCAGCGCCACACTCCTTTGCGTATGATCGTATTGTTGTTAACTAACGAAGGCCCCGGACATCGCTGCCATAAGTGACCCCAAGCTCACCCAGCCATTTCCGGTAAGCAATGCTGACCCGGTCTGCTTTCAAATGCAGTTCAGCCTGCAGATCCAGCGGCAGCTCCTCGGGCTTCTGGTTCTCTACGATAAAAGCATCCTGCTCAATAACCTTCTGTTGGAAATCCCGAAAAAACGAATCCGGCTCATACAGCGCATAATTGCGGCTGACCAGGGCAAATACGGTTGTCTTCCGCTCATCCTGCGGCAGAACGGTAAACAAAATGGACAAAATCTGCTGGTTCTCATAGTTCACTTTCTTGAGCCTGGCCGTCATCGGCCGGAGAATTTCGTAGGTGTAATAGAGCGTCGCATAGTTTCCGGAGCCGTCGGCATCGGCATAAATGGCGATTTCATCGGAGACGTAACGATCCTCCTTCCAGTGAACGTGATAATCCGGAATTTCAGGAAAATTGGAGTCGCCGAGCAGCCCTTCATGTACAAAAGCGAGATGGCCGGCATCCAGAAAATTCTCCACCACACGCGGTCCGGCCCCATGCAAAACAAAGGGCGGAGCTTCTACCGTCCGGAAAGCGGGATCATCGAACTCTTCATAGAAAGGGACGGGCCTTCCGGTTTCTTCGGCGCTGCCGTCAAGATTGACCCAGACAATGCCGTATTTCTCGGTACAGGCGTATACGATCGCTTTAGCCTTTGGAGGGATGGTCTGCTGCGGGGGCTGCTGGGGGATCTTCACACACTTTCCGTCACTGCCGAAACGCCAGCCGTGGTAGGGACAAACGATACAATCGTCTGTCACCTTGCCAAAAGACAGCGGGGCGCCGCGGTGAATGCACAAATCCTTGAAAGCTTTAATCCCTGAAGAAGTACGGAATAACACAATCGCTTCCTCTAAAAGTGTAACCTTCACCGGTTTATCCGCAATATCACCGGCATAAGCAACAGCGATCCAATCCTTGATCAAGACGGGGTCCTGAATCATCCGTATTCCCTCCTTTTAAGATCATATCTGCCTTATAACTAACATCTTATGATACTTTATTACATGAAAAGAAAGTTTTTATCGTATATTACCTGCTTTTCTGGTTATTGGCTAATACATTTTATGTTGATCGGCGCAAAAGGATTCTTATCATTGTCAGGTAAACTGACACAAACACATTATGACGGTCAAAAAATATAGGACTAAACACGCCAAAAAAGGCCTCTCTCCGTTTCGGAAAGAGACCTTTAGCCGTTGTAGAGGTGCCACAGGAGGGAGGCACATCGTTCGGAGCTGCCTTTACCAGCGAATGCTGCGGATCAAGGCAATCAGCTGTTCCCGCTCAGCAGCAGGCAGCCTCCACTCCCGGACTTCGCTGACAATCCGCTCCAGATTCGTGTACCCTTTAGCCAGCCCGTTCAGCCGGGCAGACAACGTGGAGTCAAGCAGGGCTTCCATGGACGGATACACCGTGCGGAGTTTGTCCAGCGCATCCGGAAATCTAGCCAAATAATATTTCTGATGCCGTTCTTCCGCCGGATAAAAAACCTTGAAGGCTGCCACCTCGGTCCCCTCCGGCCGGCTGTCGCCGCGGGCCTTGCGCTCCTGCGCGACCCGGCTGATCGCTTCCCGCTGCCGCTCGCTTCGGGGCAGCAGCAGGGACAGATACTGCCGCCCTTTATAATCATTGATATTTACCGGATTATGATGATCCCAGAACAGGTTCAAAAGCTGATCATAAGTGATAACGGAAGGGTCAAACCTAATCTCTACCGATTCTGTATGGTCGCCCATTTGGTGATAAGTCGGCGCCTCAGCCGTGCCCCCGGCATAGCCGGTGCGGGTGCGCACTACGCCTGGCAGCTGACCAAACAAGGCTTCAGGGCTCCAGAAACACCCCATGCCAAACACGGCCGTCTCCAGAGGAACCTCAGAGCCCGGTTTCGCTGATTGCCGCTTCTCAAGTTGGTCAAGCTGGAAGTGGCGGCTCGTTTCAGGCATTGCAATCCCTCCCTGCGTATTCAGGTTGTGTTTATACAGCATTGTACCTGATCGGCCTGGGAAAACAAAACCCGGACGTCAAACGTCCGCTACCCCCTCAATACACCGGCCTCTGCGCGGGTTGGCGGAACCATGCCAATAAACTCCCGCCACGCTGACAGGAGTTTCAACTATTTTTACAGATTTCATATAAGATCAATGCCACTGTTACTCCTCCAGCAGCCGCAGCACTGTCTCCAACAGCACGTTGACCCCTTTCTCGCAATCTTCGCCGGAGGTGAATTCCTCTTCGCAGTGGCTTTTTCCATTCACACTCGGCACAAACAGCATCACCGACGGAAGGAAGGAGGCCACGAACTGGGCATCATGCCCCGCACCGCTGGCCATTCTCTTGTAACTGTATCCAAAAGAGCGGGCCGCTTCCTCCAAATGTCCGCAGAGCTCCGGCTTGAACCAGACCGTATCCCGTCCCCACAGCTTGGTTGCTTTGACTGTACATCCGCCTTCTTCCCCAGGAAGCTCTTGAATGATTTGCTCTACCCTGCGGACAACGTCTTCTTCCTTATGCCGGGCTTCTACCGTGAACACAACCTTGTTCGGAATCACCGTATGGATGCCCGGATACACGTTCACCCGCCCCATCGTGAAGACCAGCTCCGGATCCAATACGCCAAGCCTGCTTCGCAGCAGAGTGACCAGATCATTAGCCGCAAAGAAAGCATCCTTCCGCATCTCCATCGGTGTCGTGCCCGCATGGTCCGATTCGCCGGCAACCTCGATCTCATAACAGGCCATGCCAACAACAGCTTCCACAATACCGATCGACAGCCCCTCTTTCTCCAGAACAGGTCCCTGTTCGATATGCAGCTCCAAATAGGCGCGGGCTTCGCGGAGCCGGTGGTCCGGCGACCCCAGGTAACCGCCATCCTCCAGTGCCTGCCGGAAGGTCACTCCATCCGCATCGCGCTTATCCAGCATCTCGTCCCGGTCAAATTTACCGGCCAGCACGCCGGAGGCCATCATGGAAGGCTCAAACCGGGCTCCCTCTTCGTTCGTAAAATTCATAACCGTAATCGGAATCTCCGGCTGAATCCCCGCATCCACCAGCGTCCGCACCACTTCCAGCCCGGCAATGACACCCAGCACGCCGTCGAAACGGCCGCCTTTCTTGACGCTGTCCAAATGTGAGCCAATCACGATTGGCTGGGTTTTACGTTTTCCCTCAAGCGTAGCGTACATACAGCCCAGATCATCTGTTACCACCGTCATCCCCAGCTCCTCGCAGCAGGTACGGAAATAAGCACGGGCCTGCAAATCCTCCGGACCCAGGGAAAGGCGGGTCACCCCATTTGCCGGCGTCCGCCCAAACTCGGCAAAGGTTTCTATCGTCTCCTTCAATCTTGCTCCGTCCACGAACAATTTCTGCCGCTGCATGCTCTCATCCCCGTTTCATCCTATTTCCTTCTATCATAAAACGAACGGGGACGTTTGCCATTTGACAAACTGTCATAAATAAACGGCGGCAGGGAGCAAGGTATGCGACACGTCGAAGCACCGAATGTATCTCTCTCGCTTAAACCTCCTTATCTCTGAAACACAAAACGGGCGCCGATTCTCCGGCGCCCGGTCAAATAAACTGCTTATTATACGAGGAATCCTCGTCATACACGTCACCCGCGTCCCAGCGCCTTCAGCTTCTCGTTCAGCCGCTGGAACGTGGCTGCCAGCTTGTCCTTCGGAATTGTGCCGAAACGTTCGCCCAAGCTGACCTCATAAGAGCTGGTTTGGTCGTCATAAGCATTCACGTAATATGCAATCGCCACGCCCGTTTCTTCGGTCAGTTCGATCAGCAGCGGCTCCACCTGCTCCTTCGGATGGGCGATATGAACATGGAACATGTTCGATACCGGCACCTCCGGCAGTGTCTTGACGGCCTCGCAGCCGTTATACAAAGCCGCCAGCTCTTTGGCATATTCGTAGTAACGGGCCATGCGGCCGCCGTATTTTTCATAATAATAATCCGCACTGATAATATAAGGGTAAAGGCTGATCAAATCACCGCCATGGCGCCGTTTCCAGACCACCGCTTCCTGCGTAAAATCCTTATCTCCCGCCAATATTGCGCCTGCGACGCCGCCGATGCCTTTGTAAAAGCTTACATAGACGCTGTCGAACAAAGCGCAGACCTCTGCTGCTGTCTTCTCGTAATAAGGCAGAATCTCCAGCAATCGCGCCCCGTCCAGGTGCAGCCTGATTCCGTTCTCGCGGCAGTAGGCGCTGATCGCTTCCAGCTCCCCGAAAGGCGGAAGCTGCCCGCCGATTTCACGCTGCGGCAGCTCCAGCAGCAGGCAGGAGATGTCCTCCTGCAAGGCTTTGATATCCTCAAGCGTAATCAGGCGGTCCTTGTCCGCCAGCAGCAGCGGCGTAATATGGTGGAGCTTCTTCAAGCCGTCCTGCTCGTGGAGCTCTAAATGGCTGAGCGGATGGTAGGCTACCTTCGGCAGATCCCTACGGTCGCACCAGATCCGCAGCGCGATTTGCTGGGCCATCGTCCCGCTTGGGAAAAACACGGCCGATTCCTTGCCAAGCAGCTCCGCCATCTTCCGTTCAAACCGCTCGATCACTTCGCCTCTGCCGTACATATCGCTCGCCTGGCTGACGTCTACCTGCTCCAGAGCTTCCTTGAGCACTTGAACGTTCCGCGGTCCATGCCCGTCCATAATCCATTCCGCCCCGGATATGGCGTCCGCCAATGTTGTCGGTTGCTGTGCCATCTTCTCCTCTTTCCCCTCTATAGAAAACCTGACGTTTTCTTTTATTAGCCAGTATAGCACGCGCGATCAAGCCGGTCCACCTTCGTTAAGGATAAATAAACTTTAAGCGCGAAGACTCTCCTGCTCGCGGTAATAAGCGCCCTGTTCCTCCAGGAAAACACGCTGCATGGGATAAGCCAGCCGGATGCCTTCCTCCTCCAGCACCTGCAGCAGCTCAAAGTTGATCTCCTCGCGAATATCCAGATATTCGCTCCATACGGTAGTTTTCGTAAAGAAATACAGGAAAATGCCCAGGCTCTGCTCCTTAAAATCCGTAAAATTGACCATAATCGTCACCGGATCAATATGCTCGTTATGCCGCAGCAGCTCTTTCATCCGGGCAACAGCCCGGTTCAGCGCGGTTCGATCCGAATCAAGCGCCACATCCAGGGTAAAATTAACACGCCGCTTGCCCATTTTGCTCCAGTTCGTTATCGGCTGATCCACCAGCTTCGCATTCGGCACGACCACAACCGCCTGGGCAAACGTACGGACCTGCGTGCTGCGGAAGGTAATATCCTCCACGACGCCTTCTACGGACGGCGTCAGAATCCAATCGCCTTTGGAGAAAGGTTTCTCGGTAATAATAACGATGCCTCCAAAAATATTGCCAAGCGTGTCCTTGGCGGCCAAAGCGACCGCCAGACTGCCCAGACCCATGCCGGCGACAAGTCCATTCACGCTAAAGCCCCATTCGGAGCCGACCAGTCCGGCCGTAATCACGGCCACAAGAAACCGCAGCACTTTAGACATAAAAGGAATCAGCATGCTGGTATCGTCCAGCTTGAGCTTTTTGCTTAGATCCACCAGCAGCACCGAAGATTGAGCCGAAAGCTTGTAAGTGCCCCAGCCCAGCAAAATAATCATCGCACTGCGGAAAATCGCGTCCAGATGGAATGCCGTTTCCAAACGCGGGACAATATAAGTTCGAATTGCCAGATAAATGCCCAGCACAATAAAAAAGACCCGGAGCGGCTTCTCGAATGCCTCCAGCCAGGCCGCTGTTCCGCCGGATGAATGGACTCTGCTGCGCCAGAAAGCAAACACCGATTTGGCAAACACCCTGCTGAACAGCCAGAAGAACGCTAAAATCACTAAGGAAATCGCTAAATCCAGCCACCTAAAGCTTTCTAAAAAGCCGGTTGCCCACTCCCAAATGGCCATATCCTAACACCTCCAATTGAAAATGAGTTTCTATTGTAACATATTGGCCTTAGCCGTTTCACCTCTGCAAGGTGAAAAATCTCGCTCGCTGTGCTACAATACTGGAATTGCAACATCTTAGGGAGGGTATTCGAGCGTTATGCTTATTATTGGTATTGCCGGCGGCACCGGCTCAGGAAAAACTACGGTAGCCCGTTCCGTAATCGACCGTTTGGGATCGGGTAAAGTGACTTTTATATCGCAAGATAACTATTACAAGGATCATTCGCACCTCAGTTTGTCGGAACGCGAATTGATCAATTATGACCACCCGTTTGCGTTTGACAACGAGCTGCTGATCGAACACCTGAAACAGCTTAAGTCCGGGAGCCCGGCACAGGCTCCGGTTTATGATTTCACCGTACACGGAAGATCCACGGACAAATCCGTTGAGCTTAAGCCGAATAATATCGTTATTATCGAAGGGCTGCACGTCTTGTCCGACGAGAAGCTGCGCGAGCTGCTGGACATCAAAGTATTTGTGGATACCGATCCCGACGTGCGTATTCTCCGCCGGGTGCTGCGGGACATTGAGGAACGCGGACGGACGATCCAATCCATTCACAACCAATATTTGACCACCGTGAAGCCGATGCACGAAGCTTTTATCGAACCGTCGAAGAAATATGCGGACCTGATTATTCCGGAAGGCGGCCATAACGAGGTCGGCATTCAGCTCCTGGCTATTCTGACCGAAAAATATCT
Source organism: Paenibacillus yonginensis (assembly GCF_001685395.1). Taxonomy (NCBI): domain Bacteria; kingdom Bacillati; phylum Bacillota; class Bacilli; order Caryophanales; family Paenibacillaceae; genus Paenibacillus; species Paenibacillus yonginensis. The sequence continues at coordinate 3,921,726 of NZ_CP014167.1, forward strand.
TTCGGGCGACCGAGCCTGGGGCGAAGCTTAAGCTTTAAAGCAATCAAATAAGGCCATTCATTCAGCCAAGCTGCCGGATTAATCCAGCGGCTTGGCTTTTTTTATGCCTTTTGACCCGCTGGGCTATTCCTTTTCCCATGGTCACCAAAACACTTAGTTGCAAACCAAGCCGAGACGGATTTATAATATAAAATATCCCAAAAGTAAACAGGTGTTCACTAATGCAAACCCAAAAAGAAGAAGTCCGGGATGCCATCCTGGAAGCCGCAACAACCGAGTTTAGCCAGCATGGCTATGCGGAAGCCTCTATGCGCCGGATTGCCAAAGAAGCTGGCATGACGACCGGCAACATTTACCGCTATTTCAGCGGAAAGGAAGAGCTGTTCGACGCGATCGTAGGCCCGGTCTACAGCCAGTACAGCAGTTACGCCAGCGAATATCTCCAGGCGGTGGATCTGCACGTTAACACCGACGAGAATGCCACCAACGATTTCTGGCAGCGTGTGGAGGACGCCCTCGTCGGCTTGCTCAAAGCTTCGGGCACCGGGCTGATGCTGCTGCTCTGCCGCAGCGAAGGCTCGAAATACGAAAGGATCAAGCAGGAAATTACGTTATTCTTGGACACCCTGCTGCTAAAAGTGTTTGCGGCGGCCAAACCTAACGGAACCCTTACGGACTATGAACAGCGCGAAGTAAAAATGATCAGCTCCACTTTAATTGAAGGCGTCGTGCTCATTATTCGCGACAACCCCGAGCCAAAGACGCTCGGACTTCTGACGGATCGGCTGATCGCCGTTTATTCCGGCGGAATTGACCAGCTGCTGGAGGAGTACAAAGAGAGAGAAGGAGAAAACCATCATGCGTAAAATAATTCAGTGGCGCTGGCCGCTTCTTGTCCTGTGGCTGGCGCTGGCGGTTGTGCTGACCGTGATTTCGCCGAATGTTAATGACATTTTGCATGAGCGCGGGCAGGATCCGCTGTCGGCTGACAGCCCCTCCAAAGTAGCGGGCGAGCTGCTCCAGAAGATGAACAAAACAGTGGGCCGGAGCGATCTTGTGATCTTCTATGATGCAGATAAGCTCTCCAATGAGAAAATGAGCAATATTGAAGCCGGGGTTCAAGCCTTGAGGGATCAGAAAGAAAAACTCGGAATCACCGATCTGATCGACCCTTTCTCCTCGCCTGAAGCCAAATCTTCCCTGGTGTCCGAAGACAACACGACCTTGATGGTTTCGTTCACCCTGGACATCAAGGGCCGCAGCGTGGACGAAATCCAGGATCAGCTCGATTCGGCTCTGAAAGATGTTAAAGTAACCTATTATCTGAGCGGCGAAGATTTTATCGAAAATGATTATCTGAAGGCTTCCACCGCTGGAGTGGAGAAAAGTGCGGCTCTGACCGTTATTTTCATTCTGGTCGTGCTGATTCTCATGTTCCGTTCCGTTGTGGTTCCTTTTGTTTCGCTGGCGGCGGTCGGGGTGTGTTATCTAGTATCCATGGGGATCGCCGCACAGGTCATTGATAAGCTGAACTTCCCGGTAACCAGCGTTACGCAGATGCTGCTGGTGCTTATTCTATTCGGGATAGGCACAGACTATAATATCCTGCTCTTTAACCGTTTCCGCGAGGAATTAGCCCATGGGAAATCCACGGACGAGGCGATTCTGATCTCGTACAAAACGGCTGGCAAAACGATCTTCTACAGCATTCTGACGATTTTCTTTGCATTCGCCTGCCTCAGCTTCTCAAACTTCGGGATTTACAAATCGGCCAACGTAGTTGCCATCGGCGCCGTGATCCTGGTGCTTGAAATCTTTACGCTGACGCCGTTTATTCTGAAGGTCCTTGGACCGAAGCTTTTCTGGCCATCCAAAAATGTCAACGGACACAAGGAAAACCGCCTGATGGGCAGTCTTGCGGCTTCATCGGTCAAACGGCCTTTTATTACCGTAATCGCCATTATCGTATTGCTTGTCCCTGTATTCCTGACCAGCGGCCAAAAGCTCTCCTTTGACCAGATCGCCGAGCTTGGCGACAACTACCCGTCCACCAAAGGATTTGGGCTTGTCGCGGAGCATTTCACACGCGGCCAGGCTTTGCCGACCACAGTGGTCATCGAAGGCAAAAATAAACTCGACAACAACGACGCATTTGGCGTCATTGACAGCTTAACGAACAGCATCAAAAAGCTCCCCGGCGTCAAATCGGTCTCCAGCGTGACCCAGCCGCAAGGGGAACCGATCGACGACTTCTACATCAGCAGCCAGACAGCTGAAGTGACCAAAGGCATCGACGCTTCCAAAGACGGTGTCAACCAGGTCAAGAACGGTCTTGACCAGATGCAGAACGGCCTGACCGGCACCGAGGATTTCTCCCAGGTCGCGCAGCTGGTCAGCGGTACAGCGCAGGTTAAAGACGGCTACGAGCAGATTACTTCTGCACTGAACCAGGTATCGTCCGGTGTAGGCGATGGCGCTTCGGGCGCCGAACAGCTCGAGGCGGGTATTGCCAAACTGCATGACGGCATGAAGCAAATCACGGCGCAAACCGGCAAGCTGTCCTCCGGTTTGAAGCAGCTGCAGCAGGGTTACACCTCCGCCCAAAGCGGTTTCGACAAGCTGGCCGCTGGTCTGCCGGATGTGCAAAGCGGCCTGACCGCCATGAACGGCTTGATCGACAAGCTTGGCGCAAGCCATTCCGAGCTGCAAAGCGATGCGGATTATACAACGCTGAAGGCAACCGGCCAACAGCTGTCTACCGCGCTTGCTTCGATCAGCAGCGGCATGACGACGCTGCAGCAGAATTACAAGCAGCTTAACTCCTCCTTCGCCAGCGCAACCGGCGGCTTAAGCCAGCTTGACGCTGCACTGGACCGCATTTCTAGCGGGCTGGGCGAACTCGAGCAAGGCGCCGGCAAGCTGGCTGACGGCCTGAAGCAGGGCAGCTCCGGCAGCAAGGAAATCGCCGCCAACATGGCTAAGCTGAATAAAGCGCTCGGCGATATTCAGAATGGCCAGGAGCAGCTGAACAACGGGCTCGGCAAACTGTCGGGCGGGCTGGGCCAGCTGAAGACGGGACTGCAGAAGAGCAGCCAGGGACTCGGCGACATCTCCGACGGACTGGGCAAAACAGCCGGCTTCCTGAACCAGATGGGCACAACCAAAACGTTCTTTATTCCTAGCGAGGCGCTTTCGAATGAATCGTTCCAGAAAGCCGAAGACGCCTTTATGTCCGAAGACCGGACTTTAACGAAAATGATTGTCATCCTGAATGAAGATCCTTATTCGCCTGCAGCACTTGATATTATTGAGAAAATCAACGATACCGTCGATACCGGCCTTGCCGGAACGGTTCTGGACGGCGCCGTACACGGAGCTACAGGACCAAGCTCGACCACGTACGACATGAACAAAGCTCAGGTGGCTTCCTTTAACAGCACCGCGGTTATTGTCATCATCAGCGTGTTCCTGGTTCTGCTGCTGGTCATCCGTTCCTTCTGGCCGGCCGTATACATCGTATTGTCGCTGGTGGCTTCCTATTATGTAGCGATGGGAGCCTCGAAGCTCGTTACGGAATATATCATTGGAGCGGACGGCGTTTCTTCCTTTGTTCCGTTCTTCTCCTTTATCATCATCGTGGCGGTCGGCGTCGACTACAGTATCTTCCTTATGATGCGTTACAAGGAATACGGCGTGCTAGACCACCGCGAAGCGATTGTCCGCTCGGCCCGCGGCGTCGGCGGCGTTATCATCTCCGCGATGATTATTTTGGGCGGTACCTTCGCCACACTGATTCCGTCCGGCCTCGTGCTGCTGATCGAGCTCGCCGCAGCGGTCATCGTTGGCCTTGTGGTCCTGACCTTCATTCTGCTGCCGATGTTTGTACCGGCCCTAATGGCCGTGCAAGGATTCCTGCAGGATAAGCAGGCCAAAAATCAGGAATCGCACGAATAAAACGAAGTTCAGTTGACCAAAAAGCAGTCTGCCGGAAATTCCGGACAGACTGCTTTTTTCATCCCATTGCCGAGTTGTGGACTTGGAGCCGGATGTTCTGTTCATTAACAATTAGTTCCCTTCGTCTGGAACAGTCTGACCGCAGCAATCCTCAGAAGCGAGATGATCAACTCAATAAAGCCCATCATATACAAAGCACACTTCCAGGTGGAATCCAATTATTCTACGAGTAAATTGCAAGCGGATTAGGCCAGGAAGGCTTTAGAACCGTTAAATAGACCCATTTTCATAGAACAAACGCCCCACCTTCCCATAACCTCCGAAGACGATTGTCTCTCTGGGAATCGGGTAATGAAATAGAGGCGGCGCAAGGACAGCTGTTGCCGCTAAGAACAATAAGGAGGTTTGTTCGATGGCTGATCAAAGACAGAACCATAACGACCGCGAGGATTACTTTGAGGAGCGTGCAGGCACCGACAATGCCCGCTACCACGCTGTTCCCCATGATGAAGGAGGCTGGGCCGTGAAGAAGGAAGGCGAAGACCGCCCTGTATTCACTACAAACTCCAAGTCGGAGGCCGCAGATGAAGCGAAAAAACGTGCCGAAGAAGCCGGTACTATGGCCATTCTTCATAATGAGCACGGCAGAATTGAAGACCAGCTGAATTATCAGGACAAATAATAGTCTGGTAGAACCAGGATTATAATAAGAAAACAATAAAAGCCGGGAACCAAGGAGAACCCCTGATCCCGGCTTTTATCGGTTGTTTGAAGCCGCCGGCACGCCCCCTGCTATAACTCCTAAAGATTCTCCCCTTGATGTCCTTCTTTTTTCCTAATTTTCTATTGACTAACCTAGCATTCAGTTCTAATATAGGGGTTAGATATGAGTTTCATAGATTTACCAAAGCTATAAACCAATAAAATGATAAAGGCAAAACCATCGAAAGATGGTGACGCAAAACTACAGGGGCTAAAGCGATTCGCTAAGCCAGCCAGTTACCGACATAAGGCGCAACGTTTATTCGTTGATTTCACCCCTTCTTATTTCGGTAAGAAGGGTTTTTTATTTGGGCCAGAAGTTTTTTTGGATAAGAAGTTTGGAGTATCTTAGGGCTGGATACCTAATTCCGATTAACTTCTCCACTCCGTATTGAAAAAGGCAAACTCATCGAAAGGTGTGGGCGCAAAGCTACAGGAGCTAAAGCGATTCAATCGCCATGCTAGCCAGCTACCAGTAAAGAAGCCAGGTTTGCCGCCGGCTTTGGGAGGATGTTATTGATGAAGAAATGGACAAGAAGTCTGATTGCCGTATTGCTTGTTTTTACCGCCATCCTTGGATTTATTCCTGCAAAAACAGCTCACGCCCAAGACGCTAATTCCTTCATCAGCTCGATGATTCAGCTGCCTACGGGAAGCTACAACACCAAAGAAGCCCAGGCGATGATCGGACGGATTCAAAGAATCCCTGCTCCCATCCTCAAAGCTTTGAACGACAAAGGTGTAAAGATCATCCTGACCAACGACATCATCACCAATGTTCCGGAGCTAAATTATCTGAAAGGCGTTACGCCTAGAGGCTGGGAGAAAACCGGCCTGACCTGGGATGACGTTCCCGGCGTCAGCGAGAAAGACGTGGTAGTCCGGATCGGCTACAGCCAAAAGGGCAAAGGCCACAACTCGTTTAACCTTGAAATTCACGAAACTATGCATGCTGTTGACCGGTTTGTGTTTAATACGGTTAGCAGCTCCCAAGAGTTCAAGGATATCTTTAACAAGGAAGCTAGCGTAAACTACAAAGGCGACGGTTATTTCTCCGCATACCCGGAAGAGTATTTTGCGGAAGCCGCCAGCATGTATGTGTACAATGACAACACTCGTAAGCAGCTGAAAGATAGTACACCGTTAACTTACGCATTCTTCGATAAATTGTTCAACAAATAGGGTTGGACGCTTTAGCTTCAAGCAGCAATAAAGCAGTGTCAAAAGCAAGTTAGCAAGTTTAGCTTTACTTCAGCATCAACCATAAGCTTCACCTTAAATATCATAACTAGCAGTTCCCAAGTTTTCTTTAGCAGTCATTCCTACACGCAAGAAAGGCACCTCTCTTAAGAGAGGTGCCTTCTGCATTTTTCGGACTATAGGATCTGGTGTTTGAAGCAATGAACCTAGTTGTTAGGGGTAGATATGCGCTGGCTTAACCTCTGTCCAGATTTCCCATTCTCCCTCTTCGTCCCGGCCGTAATCGTGGTTGTTGGTCGCTTCAATCACATCTTCGTAATACCATTTATCCGGCGTGTTATCCGGCCACATTTTAGCGTCTGCGCTGATGCCTTCTTCCGCAACCTTGCGGTTCAGTACGCTGTTAATAAAGGCCATCGCTTCGGCGCGGGTAATGTATTGATCCGGCTTAAAGGTGCCGTCCGGGTAACCCTTGATCCAGCCCTTATTGGCGGCGGAAACGATATACTTCTCTGCCCAATGGCCGCTGATATCCGAGAATGAATCATTGTCCTGCTCGTCCAGATTATCGAATCTGGAGGCAATAGCCGCAAATTCGGCACGGGTAATCGCCTGTCCCGGCTTGAAGGAGCCGTTCAGATAACCGGTGATAATGCCCGCATTCTGCATGGTAGCAATCGCTTTGTTGGACCAGCGGGTATCGCCGACATCCGAGAAGGAACTATCATTGATCATATAATCACTGCGCGTTGCATCATCCATTAAACGATAGAAGATAGTCGCCACTTCTTCTCTGCTGATATTATTCAGCGGTTTGATCATGCCGTCCGGATAACCAAAGATGTAATTATAATGGTTCTCTTTATCCAGCGTTGGCGGTGCTGGAGGCAGTGCCGTCACCGGCGGTGCGGGCGGCAGAGGTGTCACGTTATTGTCCGTCGTTGGAGGAGGCGTGACGACCGGGGTGCTATTTTTGGTGTAATAGAAAATGTATTCCTGCCCCTCAGCATCCGTAAATGTATAGATGTACGCTGCGTTCACTGCCGTGTATCCGGAAATTGATGCAGCGGTTAAAGTAAGGGTGTCCCCCGGTTTACCCGTTTTCACCGTTGGTGCAGACAAGACTGCTCCTGTCTCCTGCTGCAGGTATCTTACCGTTACTTGCTGATCTTCCGCTACCGGCGGCTCCTCAGTTTCCTCGTCCAGCGTGTAATAGACTTGGAACTCCTGGTTAGGCTCGCCTGTAAACGTATAGCTGTAAAGAGACTGCTCTGGTTTATAGACAGCATCTTCTACCGTAATTGGCTCAGGTTTGATTTCGATCATATCATGCTCGCGGCCTTGGTAGCTGGCCGTGCCAAGCTCGGTTCCTGTATTACGGTCCAGGAAGGTGACCAGCAGCTGGAGGACGTCTACCGCTTCTTTTTGCTCATAATAGAACGTGTATTGCTGATCTTCTACATCCTCGATCGTATAGTCGTAATTTAATACGGTCGGCGAATAAACAACATCATCAACAGTGATAGGCTCAGCCGTTAAATGCAGCACATCGCCTACGGCCCCCGTTTGGACAGCAGGATCAGCAATAGAGATGTCTTCCCCGCTTTCCGGATCCGTGTATACATAATGAATGGTTACCGTACGCTGTACCGGTTCCTGAACGTCTTTCGTGTAATAGAACACTTGAACTTGAGACGGCTGCGCAGTCAGCTGGTAGCTGATAGTGTATGAATCCGGCGTGTAGCCTGGAATCTCAATGGCCGTCAATTTAACTGTCTGGTTTGTTTTACCAGAGACAATGGTTTCGTCCTCAAGAGGTTTAAGGGTTTCCCGCTCCAGATATTGAACCGTAACGGATTGGTCATTAGCCGTGTAGTAGAAGACATGCTGCTGCCCCTCTTCCGTCGTAATGGTATAGCTGTAAGCCGGTTCTTCCGGTGTATACCCGGCTATTTCGCCTGCAGTCAGCTCCAGAGTATCTCCAGGGTAACCGGATTTGACCGTCTCATTCGCCAGTACAGCTCCGGAGTCTTTATCCAGATATTTCACCGTAACGGACTGCTCGGCTGCCGTGTAGTAGAATACGTACTCGTTGGGTCCGTCTCCCGTAATCGTATAGGTATCTTTTGATTTCGTCGCCGTATAGCCCTGAAGATCCAACGCGGTTACGTTAACCGTTTCGCCAGTCCTGCCTTTCACTTCCGTGGAAGGCACAAGCTCTTTTTTGGATTCAGCATCTAAATGTTTTACCGTTACGGTCTGCTCATTGGCCGTGTAATAGAACACGTACTCCTGCGCGCCGCTGGATGTGAATTTATAGCTATGGGAGGTTTCCTCGGCTGTATAGCCAGGAACATCCGCAGGATGAAGCGTTATTTCCGAATTCGTAACCCCGTCAAAGCTGTCTACGTCTGCAAGCGGTTTGTCTGTCCCCCGCTCCAGATATTTCACCGTTACCTTTTGCGGCGCCGCTTCATAGTTAAAGGTAATGGTTACATCGTTATCAGGCATGCTGCCGGTGACATGATCGGCTTTGACTATCAGCCCGCTGCCGGAACTGAGCTGTACGTCTTTTAGCCGGTAACCGTCGAAGGTTCTAGCAGTGATGTCTACCGCTTCGCCTTGTACCTTCAGCAATTCCTGTGTTTGTTCCAAAACCGTTTCGCCTGCTTTGTATTCCACCTTCAGGCTGTTAGGCATGTTGGCATAGCCAAACCACACGGTTTGGGTGGGCTCTTTAAGCGTCAACGTCACTTCAGCTGGGCTGACGCCCGTTTTGAGCTGATACCCTTTGACCTCTTTAGCCGTTACGGAGTAAGTTTTTCCGATATCCAGCGATTCTTGCCCGTTCTGAGAGAAAGGATCATTGTAAAACTGCTCCGCAAGGTCAGGCCGGTCTACGACTACCCCTTCAGCATTTACCGGTTTGCCTTCCACGTTGACATGATAACCTTTGACTTTAATGGACCCCTTGCCGAAGCTGACCTGAGGCACCTCAAAGTTCTTGGAGGTTTCTTTACCGTTGACATCGGTATAGGAAATAGTTGTTGTTCCATTCGTCGGGTACAAGTTGTTTGGATTTGGATTTTTGGACTGGTCCATTTGGACGGTATAAGTCAAAGTCGCCGGAGCGCCTTCAATCACGTTTCCAATCATCCAGGTAAACGTTTCTTTCCCCTTGTCCCATTTAATTTCGCCTTGCGAAACTACAGGATCACCAACCAGATTAAACATATCGCCCATAGGGTCTATGACTGTGGCGTCTTGTGCTGCATAAGAGATTTTGCTGGAGAGTTCCCCAAATACCTTGCTCAGATCGGAGCTGTTGGAGGAAAAGTATCCCCGGTTCTGTACGTTATTTAAGACGTACTGGGCATCCTCGTCTTTCCCAACCTCCAAGCCAATAGAGTAAATGCCGTATCCTTGATCCTGAATCAGTTTAGCTTCGGACAGAGTTGGAATTCCATTATCCGAAACTGTATATTTCTTTTTATTTGCTCCGGTAAGGGTATACTGTTGTTTTTTTGGGAGTTCATAATCGCCGCTTGAGCCCTTCACGCTGGAGTAGTCAAAGTTAGAAAGTCGGAAGTCATACTCCCCGCCCTGCCAATTAAAAGCCTCTGCACTTTTTGCTTCGTAGCTGCGCGTAGGTGCTCCGTCACTGAGCAGCACAATGACCTTATTGTCAGCCGTGCTTCCCTGCAGCAGATTCCCTGCTTCCCGGAGGCCGCTTTGAATATTGGTATATTCAATATTCCTTCCATAATCCCCAGCACTTATTTTACTGATCTCAGTGGTTAATGCAGCCTTCTGGTCAGTCCCTTTAAAATCAGAAAGTTTTGCAGCGGATGTACCAAAGGTCACCAAAGCGATTCTGGTATTTGCATCCTTGATCAGCAGATTGTCCACAAACTTCTTCGCTGCGGTTTTGGCGCTGTTCATCCGGCTGCCATCCCTCATACTGGACGATTTGTCGATCAACAGAACTACGTCCGAGCTGGTCTGGATATTTTTCCCCTCGACCGTCAAGGTGACTTTCCATTTCCCCTGCTCCCCTGCCGGTACAGCAGTTTTGGTCAAGTTAATGGCTCCGGGATTTGGCCAAATCAGTTCGCCTGAAGCCGCAGCCGCAGAACCCACGAACAGATTGGCCGGAATAAAACCTGTAAAAACCAGTACTACGCACATCCACGACATCACAACTTTGAAATACTTGTACATACACGCCTCCTTATGTAAGTTCCTTTCCTTCCCCTAACGCAAAAAAAGCCCGGCCGCATTAACGATGTTAAGTGCAGCCGGACGATCATGAGTCAGAGACCTGGGTCAAGACTTGTAGATTCCGAGGCTTTGCGAGCTAACCTTTCGGTTAGTGTGCCAAATATGTAATTGAATTACCGTTATCGTTTAAGGCTAAGGCTATTTAATAGGCTGATAGAGTCCGGAATGTGACATTCTCCATTGAAAAAAGAAAGAAGGAGATTCCGTCTGAACCAATATATACCATACAAAAACAGTCTGTCAATTGGTTCAAATTTTTAGTTATACTTCGACAAAATTTTTAATAGTTTTGATTTCCCTCTTCGAAACTTCGATCTTTTTCGTACCTCTAAGGGATAACAGGCCGCCAAAACCCTGATTCCCGCCCGCACTTCTGGCCGGTTTGCGCCTGGATCCTGCGCTGTTGTACTTGAAACTAATTTAAAAAAGGAGCCACGGTAGCTTTACCGGGCTCTTTTTTGTACTGCTGAGGCGATCTTTGCGTTAAAATAGAATAAATTTGAATGAAGAGGTGAAGTCTTGATCGCTCTTATCCTGGTAGCTTTAGTAGCAGTAGAACATATTTACATATTTGTTTTGGAAATGTTTCTGTGGACGACCCCCAGAGGCATGAAAACCTTTGGTACCACCAAAGAGGTGGCTGAGGCCTCCAAATCCTTGGCCGCTAACCAGGGATTATATAACGGCTTTCTGGCGGCCGGTTTGTTCTGGGGAATGCTTCACCCGGATGCAGCCATAGGCCGGCAAATCGAGATTTTTTTCCTGATCTGCGTCATCGTAGCAGCGGTCTACGGCGGGGCTACGGCCAAAAGGTCCATTTTGCTGGTGCAGGGTCTGCCGGCTGTACTTGCTTTGGCGGCGGTGCTTTTTCTGTAAAAGGCTCCGAACGTATGGCTCTCAAGCTTTTGCATCAAGCCAGCTGAACTGAATTCTCGCACATGAAAAAAACGGCGGACAGCTCCTTATCGGAGTGTTTCCGCCGTTTTTTGTTGCAGCTGCAGTTATGCAGCCATTGTCAGTTAAGCAGGTTTGCCCATATCAACGCTTTGCGAAACACGTTGCGGTGACACAGGAAATCCGGCGGTTTAGATCGTCCAACACCGTTAAACCGCCTTGGCCCCTTGTCCTGGAACTGCGTGTTTCGCCGCATGACGGTGGTGCAGGATATAATAAACCGCTACGGACAGCAACGGAATTAAACCAGCCACCAGATACATGACCCGGTAATCGCTGTAAGAAGCAATCATTCCCATGAAATAGGAACCCAAACCGTAACCCAGATCGAACAACAGGAAAAAGGTTCCGTTAGCGCTGCCCCGCCGGTGGGCCGGAGAAAGCTTTAAGGCAAGCGCTTGGAAGCAAGGCAGCAAGGCGCCATAGCCGATGCCCATCACTACACCTGAAATCAGCACCATGGCTGCCGAGTGAGCCTGACTCATGACCACCATGCCGACCGCAAACAGCACGATTCCAGGATAATACAAATAATGCTCTTTATAACGGTCAAAAATTTTACCGATCACAGGGCGGAACGCCACGATCATGACCGCAAACACAACAAAGAAATAACTCGTCACCTTGGTTTGATGAATTTCAGCCGTGAAAGAGGACATGAAACCCGATAAAGAGCTGTAGGAAAAGGCCAAAATAAATCCGACGAGCGAAATCGGCACCGCTTTGGGTTCGATGAATTGGCTGAGGCCGAGCCGTTTTTTCCCGGTGGAGACAGGGACACCTGAGGTTTCGGGCCCGGCAGCTTCCGTTTCAGCGACACTGCTGCTGTCCACGGCGCCCTCCCGGCGCGGCAGCTTGATCAGCAGCGTAAACAGCAGCGACAAGGCCGCTATGACCGCAACACCTAGCAGCAATACATTGACGTTCTTATCCTTCCAGAGGAAAAGTCCTAGCGCCGGCCCAATGACCATTGCAATGCTCATAAACATACTGAAGTACCCCATGCCTTCGCCTTGGCGTGAATCGGGAATCATGGCTGACGCGGCTGTGCTTGTTGCCGTCGAAGCAACGGCGTAGCTCATGCCGTGCACAAAGCGAACGATCAGAAACAGCAGGATGCCTTTGGCTCCGAAATAAGCTAAGCAGGCGGCCAGAAAAACAATCATGCCAATGACGGCCATTTTCTTTTTCCCGAAGCGGTCTACCCACTGCCCGGAAAAAAGCCGCAGCAGCACGCCCCCAATGACGTAAATTGTAATGGCGAGGCCCATCTGCTGTTCGTTGCCATGAAGGCTGTCTTTCACGTACAGCGGAAAGGCCGTAGCCAGAATATAAAAAGTCAAAAACATAAAAAAGCTGCTCAAACAAACGACAAGAAAACTCCTCGTCCAGATTTTCTCTTTTATCAAGCTGATTCTCTCCATTTCCCGTCTCTATCTTTTCTCTGTATACTTGTATAATTATAAATTTGGATATTAATAAAAAATAATACTTATTTTATAATTAAATCATTACATCAAAGTTATGGATAGAGAGGATTTTACCCATGGAGTTTCTACAGCTGAAATACTTTCAGACCGTCGCCCGGCTTGAACATATCACCAAAGCAGCCAAAGAATTAAACGTCTCGCAGCCTTCCCTAAGCAACTCCATTCAACGATTGGAAAACAGGCTGGGCATGCCGCTGTTTGAGCGGCACGGGCGGCAAATCAAGCTGAACGCCTTCGGGAAAACGTATCTGCGCAGGGTCGAGCAGGCCTTCCTCGAGCTTGAGGAAGCAGAACGCGAGCTGAGCGATATGGCCGGCCTGGAGCATGGCGTGGTCAGCATCGCCGTCTCGCTCCCTTACGTGCTGCCCACGCTGCTCAAGCAGTTTCTGACGCTGCATCCCCATGTGCGCATCATTCAGCGCCAGCTCGGCTCGGCGGCCGAAATCCGCAGTGAGCTGGAGAATGCCGAAATCGACTTCTGCATCTCTTCTACACCGGTGGCAGGCCCGGACATCGAATGGCTGACCCTTGCCGAAGAGGACTTGTGCCTCACCGTCCCCAAGGGGCACCGCTTCGCGTCCAGAAAGTCGATTGCCCTGCGGGAGGCCGCGGACGAACCCTTCATCTCGTTATCCGCCCGCACCAACTTCCGGGAAATCACGGATGCCTTCTGCCGCCAGGCCGGCTTCGAGCCGCATGTCGCCTTCGAGCTGGAGGAGGTCAGCGCCATCCAGACTCTGGTGGAGATGGGACTTGGGATTACCTTTACCCTGCCCCTTTCTTTAGGCAACCGGGCTCTTAATCCAGGCACCGTACAGCTGCAGATTACCGAGCCGCGCTGTCAGCGCACCTTCGGCATCGCTTGGAATCGGAAGCATTATTTATCCCAGGCAGCGCTGCATTTCCGGGAGTTTGCGGTGGAGTTTTTTGGGGGACATTAATCGGCGGGCTTTAATTAGTACAGCCCCTGCTGCGCTGTTTCCTTGCTGACCCGCTGCCCTGTTGCCTATTTCCAGATGACCCGCTGTCCGGCTGCCTCCTTCTTACTTTTGTTCCGCCATCCGCTGCTGAAGGGAGGCCATAAAAACATCCAGATCCATCGACTCCTGGCGCTGCTCCCCAAAAGCCCTGACCTGGATCAGCCCGGCTTCCCGCTCTGCATCGCCCACAATCAGCATATAAGGGACTTTTTGCAGCTGGGCTTCCCGGATCCGGTACCCCAGCTTTTCATTTCGCTCGTCCAGCTCTACCCGGATTCCGGCTGAACGAAGCTTTTGGCAAATTTCCTCCCCGTAAGCGGCATGAGTCTCGGCCACCGGAAGCACTGCCACTTGAACGGGAGCCAGCCATGCCGGGAAAACGCCCCCGTAATGTTCGATCAAAATCCCGAGAAAACGGTCAATCGAACCGTATACGGCGCGGTGAATGACGATAGGCGTTTGTCTCTCGTTTCGTTCATCGTAATAGGACAAGCCGAATTTCTCCGGCATCTGGAAATCTAGCTGGATCGTGCCGCACTGGTGGCTTCTGTCCAAAGCATCTTTGATATGAAAGTCGATCTTGGGTCCATAGAAAGCCCCGTCTCCCGGATTTAAGCTGTAGTCCAGCTCTAGCTCATCCAGCACCGTGGCCAGCGCCTGCTCAGCCAGCTCCCACTGCTCATCGCTACCCATCGAATCGGCCGGGCGTGTGGAAAGCTCCAGGCTGTATTCGAAACCAAAGATGCCGTAGATTTCCTGGATCATCTGCAGCGTCCGTTTGATCTCCTGTTCAACCTGTTCAGGGGTTACAAACAAATGCGCATCATCCTGGCAAAAAGTCCTTACCCGGAACAATCCGTTCAGCGCTCCGCTGTATTCATAGCGATGAACCTGGCCATATTCGGCATACCGGACCGGAAGATCCCTGTAGGAGCGGCGTTTATTTTTATAGAGCAGCATGTGGCCGGGACAGTTCATCGGTTTAACGGCGTATTGATGGTGGTCAATCTCCGAAAAATACATATTTTCACGGTAATGCTCCCAATGCCCGGACTGCTCCCACATCTGCCTGTTCATAATGAAAGGGGTGCGAACCTCTTCGTACCCGTATTTCTTCAGATACCGGCGGGACAAGTTCTCCAGCTCATTACGCATCTGCGTGCCTTTCGGCAGGTAAAAAGGCATGCCCGGCGCCTCATCCGCAAACATAAACAACTCCAGCTGTTTCCCCAGCTTGCGGTGGTCCCGTTTTTGCGCCTCCTCCTGGAGGGATAGAAAACGCCGCAGTTCTTTTCCATGTTCAAAAGCCACGCCATAAATTCTTTGGAGCACCGGTTTGCTGCTGTCCCCCTCCCAATAGGCGCCTGAAACGTTCAGCAGTTTGAACACGGGTTTCTGCGAAGCCGACCACTCCGCTAGGACTGCGGAATAACGAATATCCAGTACGTCTACAAATCCCGACTGCTCAAACAGCAGAACCGGCTCGGAAGCAGGAAGGGACTTCAGCCACTCCACCTTCCAGCGCTCCTCCCTGGCCTCAAAGATCAGCAAAGCCTCCTCTTTCGAAATGTCCCTGTATCCGAAAGGGGCTTTTTCAGCCGCCAAAGCATCCATATGCTGCTCGATGATCTTCAAATCTTCTTCCCCTAAAGGGCTCGGCAAATCAAAGTCATAATAAAACCCTTGATTTGTTAAAGCAAACAGGCCTAATTTTCCTCCGGCAAATGCCTGCTGAACGGCTCTTGCCAGCAGCAAGGCGGCATAACTGCGAACCGGACTAGCCGGGTCTTGAACAAAATGACTCATAAACAACACTCCTCAATTTTATATTTGATGAACAAAAAACACGCTGTCCGCAAGGGACGAGCGTGCTCGTGGTTCCACCCAAATTCAATCCGCCGGGCTTCGGCGAATCCTTTGCCTTCTGTAACGGGAATTCCCGGCGTCCCTTACTCCCGCGGAAGGTTCTGCAGTTTCAAAAACGCAGCTACAAGGCGGTAAATCCATACGACTGCCGAAGGGGCTTTCAGCCGGTGACCCCTCTCTCTGATCGGTATCCTGCATGGGTTCTTGTCCTTGATCTCAGCTATTTTTGTATAAAAATAAAAAAGAGCATGCTGTCCGCAAGGGACGAGCATGCTCGTGGTTCCACCCAAATTCAATCCGCCGGACTTCGGCGAATCCTTAAACTTCTGTAACGGGAATTCCCGGCGCCCCTTACTCCCACTGTGTTCCGCAGTTTCAAAAACGCAGCTACAAGGCGGTAAATCCATACGACTGCCGGAGGGGCTTTCAGCCGGTGACCCCTCTCTCTGATCGGTATCCTGCATGGGTTCTTGTTCTTGATCTCAGCTTTTTGTATCCAAAATAAAAAAGAGCACGCTGTCCGCAAGGGACGAGCATGCTCGTGGTTCCACCCAAATTCAATCCGCCGGGCTACGGCGAATCCTTAAACTTCTGTAACGGGAATTCCCGGCGTCCCTTACTCTCACGAGAGCTTCGTGGTTTCAAAAACGCAGCTACAAGGCGGTAAATCCATACGACTGCCGAAGGGGCTTTCAGCCGGTGACCCCTCTCTCTGATCGGTATCCTGCATAAATTCTTGTCCTTGATTCCAGCTTTTGTTATTCAGCTTGATATGGAAATTATGATAAACAAGGGGACCG
Source organism: Paenibacillus yonginensis (assembly GCF_001685395.1). Taxonomy (NCBI): domain Bacteria; kingdom Bacillati; phylum Bacillota; class Bacilli; order Caryophanales; family Paenibacillaceae; genus Paenibacillus; species Paenibacillus yonginensis. The sequence goes on from NZ_CP014167.1 coordinate 3,938,013, forward strand.
GTTTTGTCAAACCTCTTTTTAAAGTTATCAAAAAGATGGCCTGCTATACGCCCGGTCTCCTTTACGGCAAAGCATTTACGACCGGCTTCACGGTTCTCGACCAGTTGTAGCTGCTTGCAGCGTCCCAGTTGATGGACCAGGTCATCGCGCCGCGGATATTCGGGTACGCTTGAACCGGTTTATAGCTGCCGCTTTGCGTGCCGTTTGCCAAACTGCGGAGGGCATCGTTAACCACGGATGGAGCTACGTAACCGCCGCCTGCCGCAGAAGCCGTAGCTGGAACGCCGAGCCCCAGCTGGGATGGCGCCACCCACTGCAGCGATAGGTCGGTCAGAGCGGTGAGGAATTCCACCGTACCTTGAGAGTAGCACTTTCCATCCCGTCCCAGCATACAGCCGGAGTTATAATATTGCACATTTATGACCGTCGTGATGTCTTTGAGGTTGCTGTAAAGCTGCATATAAGCCGTATTTGGGCTTTGCATGTCGATTGTCTGCGGGGCCATAGTCAAAATAAATCCAGGCCCTACTCTTTGCTGCAGCTGCCGGATCGCCGAGGTCAGGTTCGGCACGTTCATGCCGTGCTCCAAGTCAATGTCAATGCCGTCCAGACCAAAACGGGTGATGATGCTGTACATGCTGTCCACAAAATTAGCCACGTTAGGAGAAGCATTGTCCAGACTGATATTGCCCTGCTCCCCACCGATCGAGAGGATCACCTTCTTGCCTGCCGCATGTTTGGCCTGAATGTCGCTGATGAGATTGGCATCCGAATAGCCGCCCAGCGCAGAAGACAAAGAGGAATCCACGCCGAATTTAACGGCGCCTGGTCTGGCAGTATCCATTTCGGCAAAAGCCAGCACGATCAGGTCATAATCATTTGGCACCGCGCTAAGTTTCAACGGGGTTGCTCCGTTGACGAAATTTTGCCAGTAGCCGGTCAGGATATGTTTAGGCAGCGTTCCGCCGCCTCCGCCTCCGCCGTTCGCGGCGGTTGTGGCGCTGACCGTTCCGCTCGCCGCGGAAACGTTGCCTGCGGCATCTTTGGCCGTTACCTTAAACGTATAGGCCGTAGCCGCAGCCAGCCCCGTAACCGTTACGGACGTGCCCGTTACAGTCTGAACAACCGAGCCATTCCGGTAAACGTCATACCCCGTTACCCCTATATTATCGGTTGAGGCGTTCCAGCTTAACGAAACGCTGGAGGAGGTGGTGCCGGTCACCCTCAGGTTAGAGGGGGCCGAAGGCGCCTGCGTATCGCTTCCGCCTCCACCTCCGCCGCTTTGGGTTAGCTGCCACAGGGCCGGAACATTAGGCGGCTCCCAGCCAACCAGCGAGGTATGCGCTTGAATGGCTTTGTACGTACTGCCGTTATAGGTAACCATATCATTAACCGCATAGGAAACGTTTGGGGCCCAGGCCCCCCGATCCGCAGCAGATGCAACGTCTGCGCCCAGCACGCCAAAAATCATCGTAAAAACGAGGACAAGCGGAAGAAAAAGACCTTTGAAAGACAACTTTTGAGGGAAAAGCTTCTTATTCATAGATTCTCCTCCTTTATGAATGTGCATTAACCGCCGGACAAACCAAAGCTCACCTCCTTTACTAGAGTTTAAGCGCGTAAAATCCAGCAAAATACGGATATAGGGAGCCATCTAGCAGCAAAAGGAAACAACCGGGAGAAACGCAGAACAGGCAATTCAAGCAGCCAAAACCAAAATAAGAGACCCTAGTCGGATTAATTGCGGAAAGAGTATTGGGAGAATTATCAAGAGTATTTTACGAAGAGTTACTAGAAGATATTTTCCATTTTTTCGGAGTTAATATAACATAATTGTAATTTTATGGATAGGGATAAATTCATGCGATCCTACTCCTTTAGAACCGGAACAAGAAGATTTCATCCCCTGCCCAAGCTCGGTCCTGAGCAGCATAAAAAATAAAGAAAGAGCAGATCCCCATAGGAACCCGCTCTTTCTCGCTACTTTACCCCAATTCCAATCAAAATTCAGATTTGTATCTCTTAGATCCGTTTGAAATAGATCGTGTTAATTTGCAGGCCTGGTTTGGTTAGCTCCAGCTTCATTTCGTATACGCCGGCTTCCAGGACAACATGCACCAGAGTCTGCTTGATCCAGTTGGCATTGGTGCCGTTCGATTGAATGGTCGTTACCGCCTGCCCGTTCAAAATCAAATTGCATGCGCTTTGAGCCTGATCCGATTCCGCAGACATGAGACCGGCGTAGAGACGGTATTTACCGGCTTCTTCAACCCGGATATAGGTCGTTCCTTCTGTCTCCGTTGCCACCGCGGTCTCTTCCGCTACAACCTGAACCTGTTCAGGCGCAAGGCTGGCATCCGCTTTAAAGGACTTCAACTCTTCGTCTGTTGCCTGCCAGTCTCTGGAGAAGACCGGAGCATGCATCAGGAAGCGGCAGATGTTCATAGCCGAACGCTGCAGCTCTCCACGGGTCAAGGTACCGTTCTTCAGCGATTCGCTGGAGTTATCGTCCCAGACATTCGTCTCCGCGCCATAGTTGGCCACAACCATGTACAAATCGTTCTGAGCGCGAACCATGAAATTGGTGAATTGACGGCTTGCCGGTCCACCATTCACCGTATCATTCATAACCGCCCACCAGTCCGTCATCACAATACCGGTATATCCCCACTCGCCGCGAAGAATTGTGGTATTCAGGTCGTAGTTGGAAGCCGCCCAGTGACCGTTCACCGGATTATAAGAGGTCATGATGGAATTGGCTCCGCTTTCCTTGACGGCAATTTCAAAGCCTTTCAGGTAAATCTCGCGCAAAGCCCGTTCAGAGACCACGGCATCTACCTTGGTCCGGTATTTCTCCTGGTTATTGCAGGCAAAATGCTTCAATGTAGCGTTGGAGCCGCCTTTCTTGATGCCATTCACGCAAGCTGTAGCAAACAAACCGGAAATCAGCGGATCTTCGGAAAAATACTCAAAGTTCCGCCCGTTCAGCGGGCTTCGGCGGATGTTCAGGCCAGGTCCAAGCAGCGTATCAATCTCGTTGCGAAGCAGCTCCTGTCCCTCAAGCACATAGAGCTCCTCAACCAGCGCTGTATCCCAGGTAGCTGCCAGCAAAGTGCCGATCGAAACCTGGGTTGCTTTGTCTCCGCTGTCCATCCGGATGCCGGAAGGGCCGTCCGCCGTACAGCCGACAGGAATGCCGAAGCCTTGAAGCGGCTCGCTGACTCCGCCGAACGCCGAAGCCGTTCCCGGCGTAACCCGCGGGCTGCTCATGCCTTCTCCGCGTACGATGGCCATCAGATCCTCATCGCTCAGCTGGGCAATGAAGGTCTCCATGCTGACTTTGCCGTCCAGCACATCCTGCAGCTTGTAGCCTTGGTCGCCTGTGTACTCAAGCGACTGTGGAAGGTTCTTCTCAATCCGCTCGGCCAGCGAGAATTGCAGCTTTGGAACTTCAGTGTATTCCAGCTCATAGGTGCCGTCGGCTTTGCGGCTGCCTGGCTTCATACGCGTAAAATCCTCGGTCGGCGCAAGCGCCTGCTGGAGCTGTTCGATCACCTGGAGCGACTCCACTACATAACCGGTTTGGCCGTCTACAGCCACCTCGGACAGCTTTTTCACACTGGTGCCGGCAAAAATGCGATAAGTTCCCTCTTCCAGCACATAAGCGTAAGGGTGTCCCGTTACCCCGGCATCGTCGTAGGAAGCCATACGTGTTACCGGGAAGCTGATCGTCAGCTTCTGCGATTCGCCGGGCTGGAGAAGGTTGGTTTTGCCGAAGGCTGCAAGCGCTTTGGCCGGCTGGCCCAGCTTCCCTTGAGGAGCTTCATAATATAGCTGAACTACTTCTTTGCCTGCAAAAGTGCTGCCCGTGTTCGTTACGTTGACAGTTGCTTCGATATACGGCGCTCCGCCCCGGGTAACCACTTTGGCTGCCTCTGGCTTCACGTCAAATGTAGTGTAGGATAGACCAAACCCGAATTCGTATTGGACTTTATCCGGGCAGAAGGTTTCGAAATAACGATAACCTACGTAAATGTCCTCCTGATAAAGGTTCTTGAATTCATTTCCATAGTTCTGTGTAGACGGATAATCCTCAAGCGAATAAGCAATCGTATCGGTCAGTTTACCGCTTGGCGTTACTTCGCCGGACAGCACGTCTGCAATCGCATTGCCGCCCTCCATGCCTCCATGCCAGGAATAAATGACAGTGGAGATCGGATGGATATAGCTGCTGTCGTTCACCCAGCTCATGTCAATAATATTGGATACATTAAGCACTACCACCGTTTGCTCGAAATGGGACGTAACTTTCTTGATCATGTCCAGTTCATCCGCGGTGAGCAGATAACTGCCGGGTTCGCCGGCATTGTCCTGGTCCTCGCCAGCCGTGCGTCCAATCACTATAACCGCCTTCTGCGAGCGGGTTCTGGCCTCGGCTACAAGCTCGTCGCTCAGCGGCATTTCCTTCTGGTGCCAAGGTTCGGCCGCCCAGCCGCCTCCGCCGTTGTCAAACGGGTTCTGCTCGATCCATTTCTCATAAACCGCTGCAAGCTCTTCATCGACCTTCAAGTTGGTCTTCGAACGCAGCCCGTCGAGCAGGTTGGTGGTGTAAGCCACATTTACGCTGCCGCCTGACCCTGTGCCACTGCGGTAATAGTTAATTTGGGTACGTCCAAATACGGATACGCTTTCACCATTGCCAAGCGGAAGGACCTGCCCTTCATTCTTCAGCAACACGGCGCCGTCAGCCGCTACCTTTCGGCTAAATTCTGCGAAACCTTCCAATGGAACTCCGATTAGCTTCTTGCTCAATATGTTCCCCTCCAAGTAATAAAATACTGAACGATTCGTTGCTCATAGCTAATTTATAGGCGGTATTCTCTCTCTCTTCAACCGAGTGGTTGCCCTAAATCGATGAAATCGATTTTATTTAGGACCGGTTTGAATGAAATCGATTTTATTTTATGAGCAGGAAATCCGTACAGCTTATGTTACCAGCATAATCTGTCACGGAATTTCCCACAAGCACCTATTCAAAGAACTTTTAGTGACCAAAGCCTAAACGAACTCGATCCTCCCGAAAAACGCGGGTTAAACCAGTTTCTGACCGCAATTCGGGCAGAAATTGGCACCTTCATTCTTCGCTCCGCAGTTCGGGCAGAAATTCGGCCGTTTGACGCTGCCGGAAGCTGCAGCGGGTGCCGCAGGTGGCTGCTGAGAAGACGGCTGGCTTGCCGGGCCTTGAGTCTGGCTTTGATTCTGGCTTTGATTTTGACCTGCATTCTGTCCAGCGTTCTGGCCTTGACCTTGGCCTTGGCTTTGACCGCCGTTCATGTTCTTCAGCATTTCATTCGCCATATTCATGCCCATCATCATGCCGGCCATGTCAGACGCCGCACCGCCGCCCGCAACCTTGCCGGAAGCGATGCCGTCGGTCATGCTGACCTGCTGGTATTTCTGCAGATCGCCGATCATCTGGTAGGAAGCATTTTTCGTAATCATCTCCTGAATTTCAGCCGGATAATTGAAGCTCATCACCTGAAAGCCGGTCACCGTCAGGCCGTCACCCATGATCTGCATATCCAAATCCTCGCGGATCCCTGCCGCAATCGCATCAGCGTTAGCCTGCAGATTAAACATGTCTTTGCCTTCTTTGCTGATCCACTTCATCAGCAGCTGGTTCAGCACCGAGGTGATCCGCACCTTGACGTCATCGACCAGGTAGCTTTCCTTGATGCCGGCGATCTTGTCAATCAGCGTCACATAATCATTCACCTTGAAGTTGAACGTGCCGTTGGCCCGAATCGGCATGCCGCCTGGCAGCTGCGGCGTCGGGATCAGAATCGGGCTTTGCGTGCCCCATCTGACCGTGAACTCCTTCGTATTCACGAACAGCACTTCAACTCTCATGCCGCTGTTGAAGCCGAATTTAAAGCCCTTTAACGTGGAGAGAAAAGGAATGATGTCCGAGTCCACGTTATAGACGCCTTCTTTTTCAAAAATGCCCTCAATTTTGCCATTGTTAATAAACACGGCATCCTGGCCGGAGCGGATGATCAGCTTACTGCCCTTCTTAATCTCCCGGTTGCTCCATTTCCAAAAGATCATATCGTCGCGGAACTCTTCCCATTCCACAACATTTGAGAACTGGTTTTTAAAGAAGCCCATTTCATCCTCCACCTTTCCCTGTGTAAGTCGTCCTCCGCCTTAAAAAGAACCCCGGCTTCCACTATGCGAATGCCCGCCGCCGGTTCTGCCGCCTCCACCGCCTCCGCCTGAGCCGCTGGATTGCCGCTCAATCTTCCGCCTTGTCGTAGTCGTCCGGATATAACGGTCTTCTTGGGCAAGAACACCCGATGTCGCCGCATCTTCATAAGTCATCCGGTTCACGGTAACGGTTCCGCCTGAACGGTATGCCATGATGCCAACCACGATACCGCCGATAACAACGGCCACGCCGAGCTGGAACCACCCGTTAAACAAAATATTGTCCGGATTCACCCCCGGCTTGAAGCCCATATATTTGTATGCGGTCTTGATGTACGTTTCAAATGCATCCGCATAATTCCCTTCGGTTAGATCCGGCGTAATCTTGCTGCGAATCTTTTGCAGCCGTCCGTCATCCAACCTTTCCTCCGCTTTATAGAATCCGGCCAGATAAACGTCCCTGTTCCTCATATCCAGCGTCAGAATTGCCGCATTGCCATGGGATTTATCGTACCCCGGCGCCTTCTCGTCGTAGAAATTCTCCGTCAGATCCACAACGTCCAGATTCTCGGGATTATCGGTAGTAAAAATAATAAAGTCCGTTTCACGCTCCGCTCCGTAACGGAGAGCCAGCTCGTTAAGCTCCTTGGTCTGCTCCGCGGTCAGCAAATGTGCCTCATCATAAATAAGCGACTTGTTCGCATTCCCTTCGGAAGCTGCGGACGCGTGCTGAAAAGGAAGACCTGCCGCCACCCATACAAGAAGCAGAAGCAGCCACATGCTGGTGTTCTTGTACCTGTTCTTGTTCATGTGCGTATGCTTATTCACAGGAACCCGCCTCCCAACACCAGGGATAACAGCTTCAGCGCCACCAGGGAAACGCAGGAGACGCCTGCAAACCAGGCTGTCACCTTCGCTTTGCTGATCGGCGGTTTGCCTACAACCTTGCCCGTTTGTCCGTTCATCGCAAACGTATGCTGCTGCTTGTTGAAATCGTAATACACCATCCAGACCGGCAGCAGGGCATAATCCGACTGCTTCAGCGAGGTGTCGATATTTTTGTTCGTATAATTAACGGTTGTATACCCCGACACGGAAGACGAAATCGCGGATTCGATGTATCCTCTTATTTTCTCTTTGGCGCGGGGGAGAAGTTCTCCATCGTCAAAGCTGTATTTTTCAGCGATGAATCCGGCCAGGTAAGGCGTCTTGAAATCCTTCATCTCCCCATAAGGGAATGGCTCCAGCTTATCCATCAGCCCATCGTTCATCTTCTTGGAGGCATCCACCGGGACCCGTTTGTAATTAAGCTTCAGCCGCCGATAGACTTCAAAATGCTGGGTTTCCGTAATCTGATAATCGCCCCTGGTATAGGTTCTGACCCGGGTAGCATGGCCCTGCACTTCCACGTTGTTATGAAGCTCATACAGCCAGAAGGGAACGTAAATGCCGGTTATGCTTTTGACCCGGTCGGCTGTCATGAATCCGTTTGGCGTCAGCAGCCCGTTCTTGCACCATTTCTTGAAGGCCTTCATAGCCTCTTCTTTGCTGATGGAAAAAGGTATGACCAGCGCCGGGGCCAAATCCCCGGTCAAACGGTCGCCCAGCACAACCGCCGAGCCACAGAAGCTGCAGGTTGTCGCGCTGGTGTCCGCATCGGTGATGATTACCGCCCCGCAGCTGGTGCAGTGGTATTCCTGAGCCTGGTCTTCTTCCGTAAATACGGTCTGCGTCAAAGGGTCCTGGAGCTGTTCGATATTATCCTGCCTGCCGCAGCTGGGACAGGAAAGCATTCCGGTCGCGCTGTCGAACACCATTCCGCTCCCGCAGTTCGGACATTTGTATTCAATTACCGGCACAATCTCACCTCTTTGGAACCAAAGAAGGATTATTCCTTTCGGTTCAGTTTCTCTTTGATAGCAGCCAGCTCTTCTTCCGGACTTGCCACAGGGGTCTCCCCATTGGAGGAAGACGGTTTATCATCGTCTGAACTCCCGGGCGAACGGCTGTCTGGAACGCCCTCCGTCTGCTCCAGCTTGGCAATCAGCGTGTCCAGATCGTCCTCCTCGGCGCCGCCCCTCAGCTCTGCCAGGGCAAGAGCCTCGTTCAAGGCCAGATCGGCCTTCTCTTCCAGCGCTTTGAAGGCCGAATTTGCTCCGCCGGATTCGTTCAAGCGCTGCTGGAACTTGGCCTCCGCCAGCTTGCCCTTCAGATCGGCCCGGCGCGCCTCCAGCCGGTTCAGATCGGCCAGCAGCTTCTCCTTCATCCGCTTCATGCCTTCTGCTTGGGCTGCCGCCTGGTCATAAGCCGCGCGAAGCCCGATCAGCTTCTCTTCCCTATCCGTCTTGCGCTTCAGAAAGTCCAGCGCATCTTCCTCCCGGCCTGCTTCCACCGACTTCTCGGCGTAACGCTGCAGCTTACGGATCTCCGCTTGAGCTTCATCCAGGGCCTGGCGGGCTCTCCGTTCATCCGCCTGTACGGCAGCGGTTTCGGCCTCCAGCTGCCCCAGATCGCTGCTCAAGCTGCGCATGTAAGCGTCAGCTTCCTGCTCCGGATCCGCTGCTTTGTCCAATAAAGCGTTCACATTCATCTTCATCACTTGGCGAAATCTCGACAGGATCCCCATTCGGCGCTTCCTCCTCGATCAATTTCATGTATTCTTATAATACATGAAAAAGGCGGCTAAGGTTTCATTTTGACCAAAAAGCCATCATCCTTTTACGAATGATGGCTTAGATTCTGCCTAGCAAAAATGCCTATCTAGGAGTCAAAATTCCTCATATTCCGCAGGATCCTGTCCCCACAGCCGGCCGTCTTCCCGGTTAAAGCTTGAAATAACGTCCATTTCCGCATTGGACAGCTCGAAGTCAAAAATGCTCAGATTCTCGACCTGATGCTCAAGCAAGCCCGCTTTCGGGATCGGAACCGCTCCCAGTTGGATATGCCAGCGCAGGATGATCTGCGTGTTCGTTTTGCCGTGGGCGGCGGCGATTTTGCCGATTTGTTCGTCCTGCAAAATACTGTGCCCGCGTCCCAGCGGGCTCCACGATTCGGTTACGATGCCGTGTTCCGCATCTTTCTCCCGCTGGTAAGCCTGGTCAAAAAACGGATGCAGCTCCACCTGATTGAGGCTTGGAGCTACACCTGTCTCCTTGATAATCCGCTCGTTATGCTCCGGCAGGAAATTGCAGACGCCGATGGAGCGGATATAGCCCCGTTTCTTGGCTTCGATCATCGCCTGCCAAGCCTCCACGTACCGGTCCGTCTTCGGATTCGGCCAATGGATCAAATAAAGATCATAATAGTCCAATCCGGCGCGGTACAGGGACTCCTCAATGGTCACCAGCGCCTGGTCATAAGCCTGGCGGCGGCCTGGCAGCTTGGAGCAGATCAACAGCTCTTCGCGCGGAACGGAGCTGAGGCGAATCGCTTCGCCAAGTGCACCTTCATTTTCATAATTAAATGCGCTGTCCAGCAGCCGGTAGCCGGCATCAATCGCCCCGGCCATTGACTTTGCTCCGTCTCTGCCTTTTAGCGTATACGTGCCAAGGCCGATCTGTGGAATTTTCAAGCCGTCGTTGAGTACAATTTCAGGAATCGGGTTCATGTCCATGCCTCCTCATTCAGTGTGCTCCATTGATCTTAGTCTTCTACTACTCTTTACCTTATCACCATTTGATTGGCCTGGCAAAATGAGCAAACCGCGTTTACTTCAACCCTCTCATTTGATAAGCTAACAATTAAAAAATTCCTTAAGAATGGAGATATATTCAAATGAGCGAATCTAACCAAACCCCATCCACCGGACCGCGTTTGGCCCCTCCATTTCGCGCCGATCAGGTCGGGAGCCTGCTGAGAACTGACCGAATCAAACAGGCCCGCCAGCAAAAGGCCGCAGGCAGCTTGTCTGCCGAACAGCTGCGCCTGATCGAGAACGAAGAAATTGCTCGTATTGTAGAGAAGCAGAAAGAGGTAGGCTTGCAGGCCGTGACAGACGGCGAGTTCCGCCGCGCTTACTGGCATTTCGATTTTCTGGAGCATCTGGACGGCGTGACCGGCTATGAAGCGGAGAGCGGTATCCAGTTCCAGCAGACCCAAACCAAAGCCCATTCTATTCTGGTCAATGGCAAACTTGGCTTCTCCGCCCACCCGATGCTGGAGGATTACAAGTTCTTACATAGCATTGCCGGCAGCCACACAGCCAAGATGACGATTCCAAGCCCAAGCATGCTGCATTTCCGCGGCACGATTGATCCGAAGGTTTACGGGGATCAGGATGAGTTCTTCCATGACCTGGCCGCCGCCTATAAGCAGGCGCTACAAGCCTTCTATGACGCCGGCTGTCGTTATTTGCAGCTGGATGATACGGCCTGGGCATACCTGTGCTCGGAGGAGCAGAAGGAACAGCTTCGCGCCCGCGGCCTCAATCCGGACGAGCTGTCTGCCCGTTACGCACAAACGATCAACGACGCCGTTAGCGGTCGTCCGGATGATCTCAAGATCACCATGCATATCTGCCGCGGCAACTTCCGCTCTACCTGGATTTCCTCAGGCGGTTATGAGCCGGTGGCCGAGACGCTGTTTGGCGGATTGAACATTGACGGATTTTTCCTCGAATATGACAGCGACCGGGCCGGCGGTTTCGAACCCCTGCGTTACGTGAACCGTCCGGATCTGTCGATCGTGCTTGGGCTGATTACCTCCAAATTTGGAGAACTGGAGCAAGCTGACGAGATCAAACGCCGGATCGAGGAAGCTTCCAGGATCGTAAGTCTGGATCAGCTGTGCCTCAGCCCGCAGTGCGGATTTGCCTCCACCGAAGAAGGCAACCTGCTGACCGAAGAACAGCAGTGGGCCAAACTCCGCCATGTCGTGGAAATTGCCCGGGACGTGTGGAAGGGTTAATCAGCAGCCGAAGGCCAGACCAGCCGTCAGCCCGGATCGGGCAGACGGCTGGTCTTATTTTTCAGCGGAAATAGGCTCTTATGATCTCTCTCATAGAACCCCTTTGCTCATTAAATTGCCGGACCCGGTGGCCGTTCGCCCCTGACGGATGCGGGAATCCCCATAGACATTGCTCCTCCCGGAGGATACCCTTCTGTACCAGCACCCGGCAAATCCCTTCAACTGCTTTGCCCAGCGGAATGACGAGCACACGGTGAAAGCCGCCGCAAGCGTCCAGGGAACCGAGTTCCTCTTGGATAGAATTTACGGCAAAGTCCCTGAGGAAATCGGACGACAGCAAATCCGGCCTGCTTCCCGTGTAATTATGGCCGCGGGCAAACACTGGATAACGCAGGACGGAGGTGGTATGCATAAGCTGCTGACTCCCCTCAAACAACAGCTGAGCGGAAGACAAGCCGAGCGGCGCCGGCAGGTCTAGGGTATCCAGCATCCGGATGATATTGTTCCGCATGGGACCGGCAAAGCGGGCAGCCTTCTTAGCTTGCTGAAGAATGTCTTCATCCCTAAGCTCCGGCCCCTGATTCCGCTGCAAACTATCCCTCGCCGTTTCAAAAGCCAGCTTCATCTGGCTCCAGCCGGGCGTTAAGCCTGCGATAAGAATCTGCGCGTGCGGGTTAACGATTTCGTTATGCGGCGCATAATACATGGATACAGGCCCAGATTCGGCCAGCAGGAAGCGCTCATGGAGCAGATCGGCTTTGGTAAGGGGCCGGGAAGGAAGCTGGCGAATATAAGGTTTGTATGCTGAAAAAGCTGCTGCGTACAACATGCTTTGCTTCTCCTCTCTCCTTTCGATCGGGACCGCTCGGAAATAATTACCTGGTAGAGTTAACGGTCCAATAACAAATAAAGCTTATACTACGTATACAGCACTACATTTCATTCAACAAGGAAAGGAACTTTAAGATGGGGATACACACCTACTTCCAATCGTTAACCGATTTAGAGCGAATCATCCGATGTCCCGGTAAATTCAAGTTTCAGGAGCACAGCGTTGCCGAGCATTCCTGGAAAGTCGTGCAATACGCCAAAACCTTGGCCGATATTGAAGAAAGTCACGGCGTCCTCGTGAACTGGAAGAAGCTGTATGAAATCACGAGCAGTCATGATTACGGGGAAATTTTTATCGGGGATATCAAAACCCCTGTGAAACACTACTCACTCGAGCTCCGCGCCATGCTGCAGCAGGTGGAGGAAGGTATGGTTGCGCATTTTATTGACGGGCATATTCCGGAGGAATTCAAACCGATCTTTCGCAGACAGCTGCGGGAAGGCAAAGACGATTCCGTAGAAGGCCGAATCCTAGAGGTTGCCGATAAACTCGACCAGATCTACGAAGCCTTCGCCGAGCTGCAAAAAGGAAACACGGAGAAAGAATTTGTATTTATGTACCGGAGCGCCCTGATCAAAATCAAAGGCATCCAGCTGCACTGCGTGGATTATTTTCTGGAACAGATTCTGCCTGACCTGGTCAGCGAAGGCTCACGATCCCCTATCGATATTGAGCAGATTACCAAAGACGCGTTGGCGTCTTAACCTCCCCTTATGCCCCTCCTTTTAATCCCCCTCTTGATTCGCAAATCTATTTTATTTGAAAAGAAACAAAAAGCCAGCCTCGGACAGGCTGGCTTTCTATTGGAATGAGAACCGACCTTCACCTCCGTGTTCCCGCCCCTTGGATGGATGATTTCACGCCTTTCCAAACCCAGCTGTCCACTTCCGGCAGGTCGACGCCTTCTTCGCGGATATATTGATGATGTTTCTCTAACATCTGTTCCATTTCTTTCACGATAGCAGCATATTGTCCGGCTTCAGGAAGGCTCAATACAGCTTCCTTCACCAGATCAAAGCGGTCCATCTGGTTGAGCACGCGCATGTCGAATGGGGTGGTGATGTCGCCGTTTTCACGGTAGCCGTGAACGTGCAGATGATGGTTGTGACGTTCAAAGAACAGATCTTTGATGAGCCCTTCATAACCATGGAAAGCGAAAATCACCGGTTTATCGGCTGTAAAATAACGGTCGAACTCCTCATCGGACAATCCCCGCGGATCAAGCTTCCGGCTTCTCAGCTTAAGCAGATCAACCACGTTGATATAACGGATCTTCAGCTGCGGCAGCTTCTCGTGCAGCATGGAGATCGCCGCCAGGCTTTCAATGGTTGGCTCGGTGCCGGAGGACGCCATCACCAGGTCCGGCTCCCCGCCTTGGTCCGTGCTGGCCCAATCGATGATTTTGAGGCCGTTATCCACCAGCTCCTGCGCTTCATCTGCCGAGAAGAACTGCGGACGCGGATGTTTGGACGACACGATCAGGTTGATCTTCTGACGGTCGTTAAGCACTTTATCGAACACAGCCAGCAAAGTGTTGGCGTCAGCCGGCAAATACTCGCGGATGAATTCCGGTTTCTTGTCGGCCAGGTGCCCGAGCAGGCCTGGATCCTGGTGCGTATACCCATTGTGGTCCTGCTGGAACACCGTCGAGGTCGCCACAATGTTGAGGGACGGAATATCGGCGCGCCAGCTTTGCTCCGTTGCTTTGCGCAGCCATTTGAAATGCTGCGTAATCATGGAGTCCACGACCCGCAGGAACGCTTCATAGCTGGCAAAAAATCCGTGGCGTCCGGTCAGCACGTATCCTTCCAGCAAGCCTTCCGCCTGATGTTCGGACAACTGGGAATCGATAACGCGGCCATAGGAAGCCATAAATTCGTCGTTCGGCTCCATGATTTTCTCCAGCCACTGGCGTTTTGTAGCTTCAAAGACAGGCGCCAAACGGTTGGACATCGTTTCATCCGGTCCGAAGATGCGGAAGTTTTTGCTCGTTTCGTTCAGCTCAATGACTTCTTTGAGGTATTTGCCCAGCACGGACATGTCCTGGGCGGTCTGCTTGCCGGGCTCGCTGTTGTCCAGCGCGTATTTGCGGAAGTCCGGCAGCTTCAGGTCTTTGATCCGCTTGCCGGCATTGGTCACCGGATTCATCGCCATCCGTCTGTCTCCTTTTGGCGCGAGCTCGGCGATTTCGGCGTGCAGACGGCCCTTTTCATCAAACAGCTCTTCCGGTCTATAGCTGTTCAGCCACTGCAGCAGGGCATCTGCATGCTCCATATGCTTCTGATCCACCGGGATCGGTACCTGGTGGGCACGGAAGGAGTTTTCATTCGGCACCTGATCCCACTCTTTAGGACCGGTCCAGCCTTTAGGGGAACGGAATACCAGCATCGGCCAAGCCGGGCGTGCGGAGTCGTTATTTTCACGCGCATAGCTTTGAATAGCACCAATGCGTTCCACAATCGCATCCAACGTTTCCGCCATAGCAGGATGCATGTGCGCCGGTTCGCTGCCTTCCACGAAATAAGGCTCCCAGCCGTAACCTTTGAAATAAGCGGTCAGCTCTTCTTTGCTCATCCGCGACAGCAGCGTCGGGTTGCTGATCTTAAAGCCGTTCAAATGCAAAATCGGCAGCACGGCACCGTCGGTGATCGGGTTAATGAAGCGGTTCGAGAACCAGGAAGCGGCCAGCGGGCCCGTCTCGGCTTCACCGTCACCCACAACCACAGCCGCAATCAGGTCAGGATTATCCAGAATGGCCCCCGTACCGTGGGATAAAGAGTATCCAAGCTCTCCTCCTTCATGAATGGAACCCGGCGTTTCCGGTGCCGCGTGGGAAGCGATCCCGCCCGGGAAGGAGAACTGCTTGAAGAGCTTCGTCATCCCCGGGATATCCTGCGTAATTTGGGGATAAATTTCCGTGTAGCTGCCGTCCAGATACGAATTGGACACCATAACCTGGCCGCCGTGGCCCGGTCCTTCAATGTAAAACATATTCAAGTCATATTTGTTGATCACCCGATTTAAATGAGCATAAATAAAGTTTTGGCCCGGAATCGTACCCCAGTGTCCAATCGGTTTCACTTTGATATCCTCGGCTTTAAGCGGTTCGCGGAGCAAAGGGTTGCTTTTCAAATAAAGCTGTCCCACCGAGATATAATTGGCCGCCCGCCAAAATGCATCCAATTTGTCCAGGTATTCTTGGGACGAATAATCCACCTTGGTATCGGTAACTAACATTTCACCCACTCCTTTATCTCTAATATTGTGAATAATTTCACTTATAGTTACATCATAACAACCTTTTTGAAAAATGATACGGTCCAATTTTGTGAAAAAGTGAACATAGTATGAAATTTAGAACTCAACCTCCGAAGGAAACAAAAAGAAGACCAGCATCCGCTGATCCTCAGTCTTCCCTACCGCTCCTGAACCGATACAAAGCTATTGAATTTCATGTACTGATAATGGAACCGCATATGGGAGAATTCGAAAGGCGTCCCGTTGTCCAGAAAAAAAATCCCCTCCATAACGCCGACCGGCTCATGCGGCTTTAAATGAAGCAGTTCCTGGTCGGCAGGCTCGGAGGGCTCGGCGAACACGGACAAAAACGATTTGGTGACCGCCAGATTGTGCGCTTCCTCCAAGTAATTAAAAATCGATCCTTCAATGATGGCCAGGTTCAGATTCTGCACGATCTTGATCGGAATGTAGCCTGTCTCAATCATAAACGGATCTTCCTCAAATAACCGGAGGCGGACGATTTTATACACGAAGTCATGAGGCCCCAGGAACAAATCCCTCTGCAGTTCTTCCGTAGGAAGGATCACTTCAAAGCTGATCACCTTCACCTTCGGCTTCTGCCCGTGCATCTGGAAATTGTCGGTGACGCCCAGATTGGAGCCCTCGTAATTGAAGATCGATTCGTTCTTGATGTACAACGGATTAATAAAGGTGCCTGAACCCTGTTTCTTAAAAATAAGTCCGGCATGTTCCATTCGGGCAAGCGCCCGTTTCACGGAGCTCCGACTCACCCGGTAATGCTCGCTGAGACTCCGCTCATCCGGCAGACGCATGTCCGGGAACTGGCCTGCCAATATTTTTGATTTAAGATCATCCATAATTTGCTTGTACACAAACTGAGTCATGGCCTACTCCTTCTTCGTTTCGTCAGCTCTCGGCTTCTCGGATGCGCGTTGGCCCGTCCAATGCAGCCCTACTATACCATAACGAGGAACGGATGAATGTGAGCGAACCCACGACCTGTCCGGCCGTGCTGCCTAGTAGTCTTTAGAGTCTATAGAGGCTTTAGAGGCTTTTCCGCCTGCGCCGGGTCCAGCAAACGTTCCAGCGCAAAAGCCAAATGCCGGACGGCCGTCCGGGAATGACGGTAAAAGGTTGTCCGGCTCATATGAAACAAGTCAGCCAGCTGGTTTTTGTTCCGTCCGCGATGCAGGTACGTTTCTCGTAAAATCTGCTGTTCCAGCGGTGTCAGCGGCTGAAGGGGCCGCTCGTCCGTTAGGATCTGATGAATCTGCGCCTGGATGAAGGCGCCTGTAAGGCCAAACATACGGATGACCGGATGCTGGTTCAGCAGATGAACATCAAACAATTGCTGTAGAATTTGCTGCACAACGTGTTCGTCTAAGCTAAAAGAGGCTGGCATTGAAGCTGCGGCTGCTTCTCCCGTTTGCCAAATAATCCTCTGCACCCATGCGTCAAACGAGGTATGCCGAAAATCCAGCTCCCATATTTGCCATGGGGGTGTGTCCGCCTGGGCTTTTGGCTCAGGAGACGGGCTCTGTTCTCTAGAGGCGGCAAACGTTTCGGGTTCCGGCCATAACGGTAAATCTGCCGGTAAAGCGGTCCGCTCCTGGAAGCCCATAAACGGCAGCAGCGTATTCAGCTGTGGATCGGCTGTCACCAAAATCCCGCGCAGACCGCCGGTCATAAAGACCAGCCACTGCTGCATCAGCAGGGCCCCAAGCTCTTCCGGACGGTACAACGGCTGCGTAACATCGACGGCAGCGAGCAGTACAAACAGGGTATCCGCTGTTTCAGGCTCCAGCTCATTCAGCCGGTCTGCTTCCCCGCCAAGCACCCGCTCCCACCCCGGAGCATATCGCTTTAGCAGCGGCATAGTCCCGGCATGGAGCCACAAACCGGCGCTGAAAGCCAGCGGCGTTCTCGCGTCGCTGCGAACAACCCGGATACCCTCCGGGCTGTGCTCCGCGATATCCTCCAGCAGCGCCGGGTAATCCTCCGGCCGGACCAACTCCGACTGCCAGTCGGACTGGGCAACGGAAGCCGCCATAAACCGCTGCAGTTCAGGCAGATCCTCAGGCTGGAACGGGGAAGGCTCCGGCACCCGCAGCTGGGAGGAGAAATGCGCATACGCATGTGCGGCCGGCAGAAACTCGCGGTACAGCTCCAGCACGTGGGCGGCAATCCGCATTTGCTGCCGTTTGCCTGCCGTTTGAAACCGCTCGGCCAGCACGGTAAACACCCGATTCCGCAGCAACTGGAAGGCATCCGCCCAACGCTGGGCATAATCCTCCCGCAGCAGCCGGGATACCACGTGATGCAGGGCAAGGCCCTCGGGAGTCCGGCGGACGAACGACAGCTGGCCAAGCTCGTAATAAGCTGCCGTATCCATCTGACGCTCCAGCAGGCTGCTCAGCAGCGACTGATCCGCCGCAGGCAGCAGCGAAAGGACAACCAGCGCCGGGTATAATTCCGGAGAAGTCGCTTCGCGCAGCAGATCGGCGCTTAGAATCGAAGGAATTTCATAAGGCGCTGCCGAATCTCCCTCCGGCTCCTCCCCCTCTTCCGCCTTCGCTTTCACACGTCTGGCCCACTCCACGGTCAGTACAAGTAGCAGCGGATGGCCTTCCGTCTTCTGTGAGATATCCATACGGATATGCTCTTCTAAGCCGGAGCCCGCCAAATATTCATGCACCTGTCCGCGTGTGAACAGCTGAAGGTTAAACTGATCCAGCCGGCTTCCCCAGCGAGGGTTCGTCTGCCATTGGAGCGAGAGTCCGGTGCGGCAGGCAAATACGATTAACACCCGGGCTCCCGCCGATTCCAGCTGGGGCAGAAAGCTGGAAAGAAACCAGCCGTCCAGCCGTTCGGAGCCTTCGGCATTGTCGATCAGCAGCACGGTCCGGCTGCGGGACAGCTCATCTATGACATAAGAGAAAAGAGGGACGTCCGGCTTGCGTTTTCTCCCGTGTTCACTCTCCAAAATCATTTCCATACTCGTCAGGAACGCTCCGGAGGTGGCACATTCACTTTGCCCATCCAGCCAAAAGGTCGGAACGGAAGCCTTCCTTGCTATTCGGGAGAATTCCAGCAGTAATGTGGTTTTACCGATTCCGCCGATGCCTGACACTGAAACAATCCGAGTTTCCGCCTGGGCATCCCCCAGCCAGTCATGAAGCGCTGCGCACTCTCTTGAAAGACCAACTACCGGCGGGCGGAGTGGGGTCTCGCGGTCTGTCCTCTCTAATTCCACTTTCTTTCGCTCCCTAAATTCAGAATCATTCTCAATATCTTAAAATTGAAACATTTATGAAACAAGCTTATCTCTATTTTAATACTAAAATGGGGAAATAGAGCGGAGGAATTTCATTTAGATAACCATTTACAAGTTAAAAGGGAGCTGGAAAATGATAGACCTAAACAGAATAGCAGGTTTAAGAACCCAAAAACGCGCAATCGGTTTAAAGCCCTTTTGGATTTCGATGCTGGCATTGACATTATTTTTGTCGGCAGCCGACAATTTTGGAGGAGCCTCGCTGGTGCTGGCAGACGGGTCTCAAGATGCTCCGCCCGTTGTAAACGGCTGGGTTACAATCTCAAACACGGATCAGCTCCTTTATGTCGATCAGCACCAGGCCGGTTATTTGGACCAGAAGCTTCGCCTGGCAAACGATATTCAATTATCCGGCTATGACTGGATTCCGCTAGGCGGGAACCTTGCCCTGCCTTTCAGCGGTACGTTCGACGGCAGGGGCCATCTTATCTCCGGTATATCCATTTCGGGTGCCGGCCTGGACAATGTGGGCTTCTTCGGCGAGGTTTCGGGTACGGTCAAAAATCTTGGCTTAGAAGTCCAAGTCGCCGACGGCGAAAATACGGGTGGGATCGCCGGATACCTGAATGGCGGAAAGATCGACCACTCCTATACGCTAGGGAGCGTTAAAGGCCGCCCCAGTACAGGTGTACCGGATTTAACGAACCTTTCCGTCGCAGGAGGATTGGTAGGCGCTTCGGTCAATTCTTCCATCACCCGCTCTTATTCGGCGGCCTCCATAACCACCGGTTATGCATCAAACGTTTATGGCGGCGGACTTGTAGGCTCTCAGGGCAGCGGAGAAATAAGCGATTCTTATTCGATAGGGGCTCTGTTTGTTCAACAGGCACCTAACAGTTATTCCTTTATTAGAGCCGGCGGTCTAACTTCATTTCTGATCTACGGAAGCATTGCCGATAGCTTTGCGGCCAGTTCTATAGACACCGCTAATTTAGATACTTTTTATTACCAGCTTCTCGGCGGATTAGCGGCGGATGCGCCCAGCGGTCCGGCTAGTTCCCGTTCTTATTTTGATTCCGTGGTTTTTGGGCATTTGGATGAAGGGAGCGGTGCAGCTCCCAAAGCAACTGCGGAAATGCAGCAGCAGTCTACTTATACCGGCTGGGATTTTGAAGGAACCTGGGCCATGCCAAACAGCTCCAGTGTGAACGGCGGGTACCCGTACCTCCGGCCTGAAATCTTAACAGAGGAACTGCCCGATGCTTTATCAGGCACCGCTTATTCGCTTCAGCTCGAAGCTTTTGCCGGTGCAGCAGGCGGATTGAGCTGGAGCGCCACCGGGCTCCCTGACGGCCTGGTGCTTGATGCGGATACCGGCTTCCTGCATGGCACGCCCGCTGAGCAGGGCCTCTTCAGTGTCGATATCACAGTAACCGACGCCGCTCTTAACAGCGCTCATACGATATTGAACCTAAATGTCGGGCAGCCTGCTCCAGATATAGCGGGTTTAGTGGTTGAGCCTGGTCATGCCATGGGTGCGGTCAAAGCGGTTGTAGATTCCCCGGCTGATGAAATTCATTTTGCCTACAGCCTGACTGAGGCTGATACCCGGCCGGAACGACCGCTCGTTGGCGTCAGCATGCCTGCTGATGCAGTCTCATATACGATGGGGAGCGATATCACAAACGTCTCTCCCGGTCAGTACATCACCTTCTATCAACTAGATGACAACCGGCAAATAGAGGCTTGGAGCAGCCTTCAGCTGACTGCGGATCAGATCCAAAGCAGGATCGCCGTAACAGGTGTAAGTCTGGAGCCTGAGGAGCTGACGCTAATAGAAGGCCAGGAGCCGGTACAGCTTACGGCCTTGATTCAGCCTGACGATGCCTCTAATAAGTCGGTAAGCTGGACTTCCAGCGATTCAACCAAAGCCTTCGTCGACCCCTTTGGCCGGATAACACCTTACGCAGCCGGTAAGGTCTGGATCACGGTGACCACAGAGGACGGCGGTTACCACGCTCAGACTACCGTCACCATCCAGCCGCGGGAAACTGCCGGAACGGTAACCGGCAGTGTGTACGGGTTGTCTGAGCGTGCTCTCAGTGACGACAGTACGCTCAGTGAAAATGTTACAGACACTACAGGAAATGCGGTTATGGCCCCAGCCAACGCTGGCCGCCTTGCCGCTGAGTTTCCGCTGGAAGGAGCAACCATAAAGCTTGGCCGGACAAGCGGGGGACAGACGACTTCCGGCATAAATGGTGCTTTCATGCTGAATGACGTACCGGAAGGAAGCCAAATGCTTATCATTTCCGCCGACGGCTACGTAAGCAAGGAAATACCGGTTAGTGTTACGGCTGGTGAAACCATCGATATCGGACGGATTACGCTTGAGCCCGTCGCTCCCGAGGAGCCGGGCGGGAATCCCCCCGGAAATAACCCCGGCAGCGGAGGTGATGGACCACCAAGCTCTCCTTCAGGCGGTTCAGGCATCCCGCCTATGGCACCCGTGGCTCCGACTTTGCTTGTGCAAATAAACGGCCTGCCAACTGCTTTGCCGGCTACGAAGGAAACGGCTTCTGACGGCCGATCCGTGATCCGTTTAACACTGAACGATTCGTTGCTGCAGAAGCTGTTCGCTTCGGACGAAACCGCTGTTCTGGAGGCTGAGGCTGACGATGAGCTGTTAAAGGTGGATCTGCCTTCCTCAGCGCTGGACAGTCTGTTAGGGAAGCAGCCAGGCTCTAAACTGCTTATCCGGTTTAACCGATTGGAGTACCTTCTCCCGTTAAATCTTTGGGAGGATGCTCCTTCGGGCAAGGTAAAGACAATAGCCATAGGCAAAGCGGCCGCGGCCACAATCCGGGTGCTGAACGCTTCCTTGTCCGCCAAGGGCTTCCGCCTGCTGGCTGACCCTGCAGAGTTCTCGCTTAATGTAGACAATGCCGAATGGACAGGGCCTAAGGATCTTTATACAGAAAGGGCAATTTCCCTGATTAATTCCGGTGACCTGGCCGATCCAGCTGATTTGGCGACTCCCACTGGTTTGACAGGACCGGTTGATCCGGAGACCTCCACCGTGGTCTGGATGGATGACTATAACCAGCCTCATTTTATTCCTTCTGTCTTTCAAACGGACAACGCTGCAGCCAAGGCTGTCTTTTATTCGCCGCACAACAGCCTTTACGCCGTCGTCCAGGGCAAGCGCGACTTTACCGACATCACAGGCCACTGGGCCGGGCCGGACATCAAGCGGCTAGCGAATAAGTTTATTGTGGACGGCTTAACCTCCACGACCTTTGCACCGGACAGACCGGTGACACGTGGCGAGTTTGCCAATATGCTCGTAAACGCCCTTGGATTTGCTGGACCTGCAACCGGCAGGTTTGAAAATAATGATGGTCAAGACAGCAAGCCAGACGTTTATTCCAACAGCGAACTAGATATGGACAGAGGATTGGGCGACTCTAATGACCTGCTATTTTCAGATGTGCTGCCGCAGGCCTGGTATGCCGGAGCTGTAAAAACAGCCGCAAAATCCGGTATCATTACCGGCTACAGCGATGAGACATTTGGACCAGACAACCTCGTCAACCGCGAGCAGCTGGCCGTCATGATCGTCCGGGCCATACACTTTGCCGGCACCAGCAGGGGGGCGGACTCGGGTCCATTTAGTCTGGATACAGCCCGCATGGCTGTGCCTTTTTCAGATGCTGCCGCCATTTCAAGCTGGGCACAGGCTTCGGCAGCCGAACTGTCTGCGGCACAAATCCTGTTAGGCAATACTTCCGGATTCTTTGAGCCAAAAGCGTATGCCACCCGTGCCGAATGTGCTGCCGTTTTGAGCAGGATGCTTGAAGCACTGGGATTTATCAATCCCCCAAGCAACTAAATAGCAGCATAACAAACCTGAAAAGAGCCGTGTTTCCAAGCGGCTCTTTTCGGGTTCTCTTGACTACTTTTGACTAAGCTGCCGAACTAGGATACAGAGAAAAAAAACAGCCGCGCTAAAGCTTCTTGGCGTACAGGTTTAATTTCTCCGACATTTGGTGGATTTCTTCGATGAACGTTGAAATTTGCTGCGACGAGGCCGCCTGCTCGTTCACCACTTTCGTGATTTGCTCAATCGAGGTTTCAATCCGGTTCGTGGCTTCCCTGAAGTTCTTGAGCACCTCTTGAACCTCTTTCGTGGAGTCAACCGTAGTATGGGATTACTTGCGGATTTCACCGGCTACGATGCCGAAACCTCTGCCTGCATCCCCGGCATGTGCCGCTTCGATAGCTGCGTTAATGCCAAGCAGATTGGTTTGGTCGGCTACATTTTTTACAATCTTAATGATTTCGTCCGTCTTATTGAGCTGCACGACCGTTTCTTTCGCCAAATCAAGCAGCTGTTCTGTATGGTCGGCCAGTGTATTTGATCCGCTAGCCACAATATTAAGCTCGTTGCTCGCTTGTGAAAGGGCGCTGGATATTTGACCGGAAATGTCCATTAGCTCTCTTTGCTTCCGCACCTGAACCGCTATGCCTCCAACCACCTGTCCCTCCGGATCATGAAGAGGGGTGGCCGTACCCGTAAACTCAAACCCGTAAAATTCGGCAGGGACATCGGCCTTGATAGGGGCACCCCCTTTAATCACCTGGGTCAGCGGTTCTTCCTCATGCAGTAGCTGTCCAGCTCTAATAGGAAGCTGGATATTCTCGCCTGGCCAGTAAGCTATAAATCTCTCCTTGTCACAAACTGCAATGGATAACTCAACGGGAATCGCTTGTTTGAATACAGGGACCATCGCAATCAGTTGCTCTAAGGATGTAATCGTCATGGTGTAAATCCCCCAATATATTTGATGAAAAATTTCCTGTTATATAAACTATCGGAAATTTTTTTGTTAAAATCAATAGAATTTCATTATTCCATAAAATCGTTTAAAGACAGCAGGGATTAGCGAAAAGCTTCGCTTGATAGGCGGTTTCCTTCTTTGTCCAGGCCCACTACGTTGTAGTGATCCGCTTTGGCGGGCAGGTTCACAAACCAATAGGTGTCTCCATCTTCACTTTTGATCAACTTGGCCGGATAAAGATGGTTCAAATGATCGGACACCTGGATTTGCTGAATCCGTGAGTCCTTAATCACCCCGAAGAACACCGGAGTATGTTCCAATTCAAGCCAGCCGCTTTGTAAAGGCTTCTTGGCAGGTTCACTGGAATTGTATTCAAAAGAAACCGAAGCTTGCTGCAGCGGGGACCACTCCTTCGATTCTTTAGTGTATTCATATTCATCTACCTCCAGCAGCAAGGTACGGGACCCGTCCATTTCGTGAACCCTTCTGCTAAATATCAGCATCCTGTTGTCTTCAAGACTCTGCTTGAGCAAAACTTGATTACGTGTATCCGGATGTGCCGCATCAAGGGCGTTCTGCCAATAAAGATCCGTCACAGCAGTCTGGCTTTGACTAGCATGAAGGCGCTCCTGTACACCTGGAAGAGGGTGTTTCATTAGCAAAATGGTCACTGCCGCGCCTGCCAGAATCACGGAAAGTCCGACTATACCTGATCGGCCAAAGCCTTGCCGTTTCTTCTGATTGGTGGAAGCTAAAGCCTTGCTTTTGATTTTCTCTTTCAATTCCTGGGTAAAAGCTGCCGAACGCAGCGGATTGTCCTCCAGTTCCTCGTACCATGCCGGTTCAGACGGTTTCATAGCAGTAGTCCTCCTTTAATAAGCTGAACATCTTCTTGCGCGCCGTATATAATCTAGACTTCACGGTTCCCTCCGGAATTTGGAGAATGTGAGCCATTTCAGCCAAAGAAAGTCCATATTTCGCTTGCAGCAGAAGAACCTCCCGATATTTCGTGGGCAGACTGAGTAATTTCCTCCAAACCTCATTCGTAGCCTCATGCTCTAGATAAGATTGCTCCGCTGAATTCCCCTGTCCCCTGGACCGAATCACGTCAACCAGCAGAACTCTGCGAAAAAAAGCCGACTTCCGGTAGTTGTAGCTAACATTTCTCGTAATCCGCAGCAGCCAAGTCTTTACGGAAGCTTCTCCCCGAAACGAAGCTATGTTCAAAAAAGCCTGCAGAAAGACATCCTGGGCAATATCATCAGCCATACTTCGATTTTTGGTCAGGGAATAAGCAAAATTCCAAATATCCTGCCCAAAATGATCCATCAGATGTTCAAGTGTATTTGTGTCCATATTGGCCAGGTGCTTCATATAATCCTCGTTCAACATCCTCACCTCATTCAAATAGACAACTTAAGGCCTGCTTGGGTTCATTGTGGAACTGGGATTATCCACAGATTAATAAAAGAGACACTCTTGGTGAGTGTCTCTTGATGAGTGGAAGGATATAGGGACGCAAAAGCTGATTCGATTCCTTGGATGAATGGGGGTTAAGGCTCACCATTCCTCGCCATGTTCTTTCAGAATAGAGGTGATTTCCTCAAACGAGTGAAGTCTTTTCGCAATGTCCACGATAAATTCTACTGCAAATCTACGTTCCATTCTCATATGATAGCCGTTTAACATCAAAAATGACTTTGTTACCAGGTAGGCCGTCCGCTTATTTCCGTTATGGAAGCAATGATTTTTTACGAGGGATTCAAGCAAAGCTGCAGCTTTCTCAAATAAAGTCGGATAAGCATCTTCTCCAAAAATGCTTTGCTGTGGTCTATGTACCGCAGATTCCAGCAAGCCGTGATCCTTGACCCCCGCCTGCTCTGCGTCATTCATTCTTGTCATTATGAAATAATGTGCTGAAATAACCTCTTCCTTGGTAAGAAAGGTCGTCATATTATTATCGGTCCCTTAAGTCTTCAAGAATGCCGGTATCTTCTTCAAAAACATCAAAAAAGGCCTCAAGCACCTCTGGTCTTACGTGATCAGGAAGCTGGCCTTGGTGAGCCTTTCTCAACACTATTTCACCACGGTCATTTTCGATAAATTCAATCTCGTCACCTTGTGATACATTCAGCTTGCCAGCCAGATCTTTAGGTACACTTACGCCCAAACTGTTGCCCATTCTTCCTATTTTTCGGGTATAACGGTTATTATTAGGTTTATCATTTGCCACTTTAACCACACCACCCATTCTATTTCTTCCCTCCTACAGCATGATCCTAACCCATAAAAATATACATACGTTATAACGGTATTTACAGTTATAACGTATGTATATTTTATCAGATTATTTTCATTTTAAAAATGGGTCCATTTATCTGTAGAAAGTACCCCTTTTGATTCCAACGATCCCTCGCTCGATTTAACGCTTCGTCTGGTTAGGACTTGTATTGGCTAAAATAGGCAGCATTTTCTCACTCTTTTCCATAAGCGAGCTGCATTGGCCACAGATCGGTTGATTCAATAAAACGAAGTTGTCCCTCATCCATCCGTTGCAATTTTCGTTGGTGCATGACCAAATCGCTGTCATTTCCTCTGGAAGGTCGATCATCTGTCTTTTCCGTGAATAGTACAAGTAGCATCCCTCTTTCTCTTCTGGAATAATGAGCGAAAAAAAAGCCCCAACACCAGTTGGGACTTTCTCACACTGTCTTACAGTTTAACAACGTTCTCGGCTTGCGGGCCGCGGTTGCCTTGTACTACATTAAATTCAACGCGTTGACCTTCGTCCAGCGATTTGAAGCCGTCGCCAACGATAGCGCTGAAGTGAACGAATACGTCGTCTCCGCCTTCTACCTCGATAAAACCAAAACCTTTGTCTGCGTTAAACCATTTTACTGTTCCTTTTTCCATGATTCATTACCTCCATATATTTAATTTGTACATGATCTTCAAATTTCAAAAAAAAATCACATATTGTACAAGGCTATAAATGAAAATCATAACCCTCTACAATATGTGAGTTCAGGTCGAAATTCCAATAAAGTAACTATAACACGATTGAGTCGGTTTTGCAAGTTTAGTGCAAATGCCAGCTGATTGATTCCCTTAACCTAATCATGAACATGCGACATGCGACTGTCATCGAAAGCAATACCGAAGCGCACCGTAACCAATCCTGTGGCTATTCAAATCCACAAATTTTTCAAAGACTCATGGTCTAGTATCTATCCGCTTTCGTAATTGGAATCCATACCTCCACACAAAAAATGCCCTTATCCTGACTAAACATCTCAAATTCCGGACCCTCAGCTTGCGTGTAGCCGGACGTTGGGAACCATTCAAGGAAAATCCGTTCGCGTAAGCGACGAACAACCCTTGTGGTTTCCGAACCAGCATGCTTATCGGTAAAGAACACCGCCCAGGTAAGTGACGGAACAGGCAGCACGAAGTATCCCGGAGGCACGTTACTGCTAGGCGAATCATAGCAAATCATATAGGAGAACATCCTCGGCGAATAATTGAAAAGCGCAGCGTTAAGCGGAGTATTATAGTCCAGCCTGATATCACGATGGAATTGGGCCACGGCGCCGCTGCCGATATTATCATCCCAGAACTTAGTGATCTGGGCGTTCGTCCGCTCCGAATCCACGATGATATCCGTTTTAATTCCGCATACCTCGAAAGCAGGCTTCTGCATGATCCGATAACTGATCTCGCTATCGCCATCCATAGACATATGGAAGGAAAGCTTAGGATAGGCCTTGAGCGACGTGCCCGGGTTCCGCGCCAGCGTGGGCATGATGCCGTGCATGCTTTTGAATGCCCGCGAGAAAGCTTCAGGTGATTTATACCGATACTTGGCAGCTACATCGATGACTTTCTCCCCGCCCTCACGCAAGTCGAACGCGGCCAGCGTTAGCCTCCTGCGGCGAATATATTCAGAGATGGAGATATCCGTTATATAGGAAAACATACGTTGAAAATGGTATGCCGAGCAGTACGCTCTTCGAGCCACCTGCTGAAAGTCAATTTCCTCTGTGATATGGGCTTCAACATAATCAATCGCACTATTGATTCGTTCCATTGAATTCATAGGTTTTACCTCATCCCATCCATTCGGCTAGATTTCCCTTCTGCGCGAAATGATAACTCTCGTACATGTATGGCAAGGCTATCCTTCTCTTCTTTTGATAAATAGATTATCTTTACCATTGAAAGCGATTACGTCCTTAGTGTTATTCTATATTTTTTAGGATGCAGGATCAACGCATGCGGACAAAATCTTATTCGATGCTCCGTTTATTTCACCATCCCATTTATTTGGCTCCCTTATGAGAGGACCTGATATCTGTCGTGCATATACTGCAAGGCTAGCCTTCATTTTTTTTGATATACATAAATTATCACCGCTTATGTATGCGATTACATTACACAAAACTTCAGGAGGTCGAGCCAACAAAACAGCAGTGGGATGAAGGCAGGGTTGGCGGTACAAGAAAATCCTTGTGCCGCAAACCTCGGAAAGTACCGAGAGGCTAGATCATATTTGGGGAGGGGAAGTAACACCATGAATAAACGGTTTAAGCAGATTTGGATGGTGTTGTTTGCAGTTGCCTTATTTTTGTCACAGTTTGGAATAACGCACAATGCAAGGGCGGCAGATCCAAGCAGCCCAAATGTTATCTACGATATGCAAAGCGATGCCAAGCTTGTCGCTGGCGCATTCACTTCTACCGATAACTTGCAAAAATCTGGTGACAATGCCTTTAACGTTACTGAAAATGACGGAGTAAAAACAATCGAAATTTCTGGAAGAACAGCAAACTATAACGGCGTTGATATTCTGACCGCCCCAATAAAGGCGATTGGCGGGGCAACCTTTGAGCTTCAAGTAAAAGGTCACCTACCAGCAGATGCAACAGGCTACGAGGACGATCAAATGCTGCTTGGCAAGTCTAATGATGGCTATGACTATTTAAAGACTACGGATAGCGCTGCAGCAGGTGATTCGTTTACATTGGATTATACTTTTGACTATGCAACACTTAGCGGCTATGTCGATAAATCAACCAACCTAAGGATCCAAGATACTAAAGGCACTTTAGATAAGTTCGTTATCGACAGTATCATGATCACATCCACAGGAACTACCCCAGCAATCCCAACACCTCCTACCGACACACCTCCGGCTTCTGATGAGGCTGTTACTGCCTACGACTTGCAACAGGATACCGGGCTTGCTGATCTCGTTTCTGCTGGTGGAAATACCTATTTGCAAAAAGCCGGCCCTCTAACCATCAACGCGATCTCTAACGGTAACGGCACAGTATCTCTTGACCTTTCGAACAGAACAGATAGCTGGCATGGCGTTGACATTAAAGCTTCTGCAATCGGCTTAACAGCTGACGCTGATTACACTGTTGAACTGACAGGGCATGTTCCTGCTAGCGTTACGATTCCTAATGGCGCACAAATTATTTTAGGTGGTTCAGCATCTTCCTATACAACTTTAAAATCAGTTGATGCAGCTGAGACATTCACATTAAGTTATAGCGGAACAGCAGCTGCAGATACAGGCGAAACCTCGGGGCTTAGAATACAAGCCGACCCTGGTTTATCCCGATTTATAATTGATACACTTGTAATTAAAGTTAAAGGTGGAACAGCCATGCCTCCTAAATCATTGTCAGATGTTCCTGGTGTCCATGTTTCGCTGACATCCAATGGCGACAGCTGGTCAGGCGCTAACATTATTTTGGGTACCGACAGTTCAGTATGGCCTTTCTCTACTGGCGACGCAGTAGCTTTCACTCCGGTTAAAGATGCGAAATATCACCTTACAT
Organism: Paenibacillus yonginensis; assembly: GCF_001685395.1. Classification (NCBI taxonomy): domain Bacteria; kingdom Bacillati; phylum Bacillota; class Bacilli; order Caryophanales; family Paenibacillaceae; genus Paenibacillus; species Paenibacillus yonginensis. The sequence goes on from NZ_CP014167.1 coordinate 3,967,239, forward strand.
TCAACGCGACTTCCACAGGGGCAACTGGATATCGAGTACGTTGGATTACAGGCAATGATAATGGCGGTTATACTCAAGGAGATAATGGAGTTGTCACAGCAGATCCTAACCGCACCTATGCAGTTGGCGTAAAGGCTGACGGAATTCCGGCTTCGTACACGGGTGTCGAAAAAGCTGAAGCGACTGACTTTGCAATCGACTTCACCATGAGCGGCAGCGAACCTGATCAAGGACTTATTGGTAACATTGGTATTCGTGGCACATCAGGAAGTAATGACTTTATTCTGAACAGCATTAAGATCACGGATGATAGTGGAAACGTTCTGGTAGATTGGGCTGCCGAGGCTTCTACATTCGTGCCAGACGATTATGTATGGCCGGAACCGAAGTGGGATCTGTCGCTGCCCTCGCTGAAAGACGCTTACAGCAAATACTTCAAAATCGGCAACATCATGGAGCCAGAGCAAACTACGGATACAACACTTACTGCCATGTACGACAAGCAGTACAACGTAGTAACCGCTGAAAATGCGATGAAGCCTGAAAATCTCTTGAAGAACATCTCTTCGGCAAGCGATTTACCGGATCTCAGCAAATATAACTTTGCAGGTTCTGATCAAATTGTTAAGTGGGCTGAAGAGAATAAACAGTCCATCCACGGGCATACGCTTGTATGGCATTCACAGACTCCAGCTTTCATTAACTCTGGGGATTCTGGTACACGTGCAGCCGCCAAAGCTAATATGGAAACTTATATTACCAACGTAATTAAGCATTTCAATAGTCCTAACTTTATTTCCTGGGACATTGTAAACGAAGCTTTCGACGACAACACAGCAAAATTCAACGGTACAGATTGGAGAACAGGCTTACGCAGTTCGCCTTGGCTTACAGCTTATACTAATGGCGCGGACGCGAGCAAAGGCGAGAGCGGCGCGGATTATATTTACGATGCGTTCGTATTCGCACACTTAGCTCAGGCCCAAATTGGCAGCACAGCTACGTTGTATTACAACGACTACAACGAGACTTACAAGTACGAGGAAATTGCTCAAATGGTTGAAGACCTTAACGCGCAGTGGGAGCAAGATTCCCGTTATGATGATCGCAAGTTGATCGAAGGCGTTGGCATGCAATCTCACTTCTGGATTAATAGCAAGCCGGACGTGAATGCACAAGAAGTAGAAAGAGCTATCAAGAGATTCGTTGATGCTGGAGCTAGAGTCAGTGTTTCTGAGCTTGATATTCCTTACTCAGCCAACAACAACTATCACCTTGACGAAGCGAAGTTAGCTGAACAAGCGAATGAGTACGGCACCCTGTTTACCATTTACAAGAAATATGCTGCCAATATCGACCGAGTTACATTCTGGGGTAAAGCCGATATTCAAAACTGGCGTGGATCGGGTATGCCTTTGCTGTTCGACAACAGCTTTAGACCTAAGGCGGCATTCTATACGATTATAGGTTTAGGTGCAAATACCACTTCCCCGTATACGCCACCGGTAAGCAACCCCACCGCTCCGACGGGCTCCAGCAATGGAGCGGGTTCTGGTTCTACAGAGCAGACGCCAACTCCAGAGCAGAACCCAACTCCAGAACAGACACCAACTCCGGAGAAGCCGCTGTTGGATAGTAAACTTGTAGACGCAAAGCAAGTGAAAGCTGCTGTGCAACAAGCACTGCAAGCGAACGAGCCAATCAACTTCTCTGACGTACCTGCTACGCGCTGGTCTACTAAGGCAATACAATTTGCTTCGCAACTGGGTCTTATCCAGGGTAAGCCTGATGGTACGTTCCGCGGTTCTGAAGAAGTAACACGCGCAGAATTTGCTACGATGATCGTTCGCGCGCTGGGTCTTGACACGACAAGAGCGGATGGTTCCTTCTCTGATACGGCCGGTCACTGGGCGAGTACTGACATTAGTGCATTGCATCGTGCAGGTATCGTGAACGGTACGGGTGATGGCAACTTCAAGCCGGATCAAGAGATTACTCGCGCCGAAATGGCTGCAATCTTGGCTCGTATTCTGAATATGAACGCAGCTAATGGAACGAAGTTCTCCGATATCGACACTAACTGGGCCGCTAACTATATCAATCAGCTTAGCCAGGCAGGTATCGTGAGCGGTGTCGGCGACGGCAAGTTTGCGCCGAACGCCACCGCTACCCGCGAGCAGTCGGTAGCAATCATCGTACGGATGCTAAACATTGTGCTTGACCTGGGACTTGACCTGTAAGCCATATAGTAAGGTAGTCAATAGCATTTGAAATTAAAAGGCCGTCCTTTGCTCCAATGAGTAAGGGAGGGCCTTTTGTTGCAGTGAGGACAACCAACATATTGTAAGCATCAAAGCTGCTGACAGTACAGTTCATGAATCACCAACAGCCAGCGATAGGTTTTACGGCTAATCAGTGTGAGCAGACGTAACACGGAGGCTCGACTGGTTGAAGCCCAATAGACCTCAAAAATGCAGAATTCAAAAAGTTTGGGCTCTATCTTGGACTACAATTGAGTTTAGACAAGGCAAAAACCCGCTCAGTGAGCGGGTTTTTAGTATGGAGGCGAGGGGAGTCGAACCCCTGTCCGAAGGCAACGCCACATAGGTTGAGCTTCGCTGTGGGTGTATTGACAGATTTGGGGTCACCTAAACGCTTGCTCCGCAATGCTAGCATCGTAAGCGATACTTAAGTTCACAGTTCAGATAAGCATCAGTTGCTCAATAAAACGTTTGATGGCTTTGACTGGTTGCGAATCCTTGGTTGCTTCTGAAATCCACTCATTATCTTGAATTAAAACTTGGTTAGCTTTGCCGGGTTTAAAAACATTAGCTATGCAACCAACGCTTTAGAACCAACTGTCGTCCCCAGTCTTTTTATATCGATCTTCAGTACTATCAATATATATGTTTTAGCTGTTGCTAATAGTCTGGGTACACAATGGAAGCACATTCTAATAGAGCATCCTCTAAAGTTCCCGGATTATTGTTATTAGGGAAAATATAAATTTCGCCGATCTATCGGAAACCGTCGGAAATACCATCAACATGTTCCAGAACAAGGCAGACATCGCAAACCGAAACTATACATTATAAAACTCTAATCATTCCCTTTATTACAATAATAGAGGTAATATAAACTAAAATATGTATTATGTTTACAAAAAGGAAGATTAAGTATATTATCTCAATATAGATATGTTTTTGTTACAAATATGAGAGTTGATTACCTATTACATTGCTCAGAAATGTATCTAAACTATGAAATGAAATGGGGAGGATTTAATGAAAAAACCAATTAGTTTTCTATTGAGTGTGGCTCTAGTATTCGTATTTAGCATGCCTGCATACGCAAAGGAATAAATTTCCATCAATGAAGCCAATGGTATCTCGATGCCACTTACAGCATTTGACACTGAATACGGGCAAGCTGATAGTAAGCCGGATGCACTGAGTAAAGAGGGGAAGAATGCAGCAATCGATCTTCAGAATATTCAAGTTGAAAACAATAATATTAGTTTTACCGCAGCTTTAGAATATAACAACCAACATGCAGAGATTTCTGCTTCGGGTAAACTGTATAAAAGTTCCAAACAAAAAGATGGCGTAAATAGTGTTGTGGGCGATATCCAAGATAAAACAAATACTTTTAATTTCTTGTTATTCGAAGTATATAATGACAGTTCGAGGAATAAAGTTACAACAATCAACTCTGCAATTATTGACTCCAATTTTAGTCATAAACCACATATGAACATCTACTTAACTGACGCGTCCGGTAATCTCCTTTTATTTGAAATTCCAATCCCAAAAGAATTAAGTAAGTTATCAGTTTCAAACAATGACCAAATTGAGCCTACTAAAGACTACGCTTGGTTCATAAATGTCCTTAAACCTCACGAGCCTATAATCGTTCCCGCAACGCCTGAAGCCCTTCAGGCGGCAGGATTAAGTATCCATAGCGACGTATCGATACTAGCTGTGAATGGGTACTCCGACTGGGCGGACAACCTTGTTACTTATAGAGAAACCTTGGGCGGAACACCCTATCAATGGACTACATTAGCATACGGAACGTGGAAAGCTGCAGATGTAACAGGACAAAACACCTGGACAAATACTTTTAAAATTTCCGAAAGTACGACGATTAATGGCATTGTTGTCCCCGATGTTAATAATCTTTTGAGATTCCGAAATGTAACCCTTACAAATGCAGTGGGTGCAAAATCGAGCATTTCGCGTTCATTTGTACAAGGGCAACTGGATGGCAAATCTAATGGCTCATCGTTAGCCATGCTCGTAGGAAATAAAATTTGGTCAACTGCATTGCCTGCGGCACCCTCGCTTAGCGATATCCAATCATGGATTACTGCAGTCAATAATGCCTTGTCTAGTAAAACCGTCACCCTCGGCAGTTCCGGGACGGTTTTGAACAGCGGACCAGTCGTTACGCAAAGCGCAGACTCAGCTAGCTATGAAATGTTTAGAAAAACGGCAGATGCAAATGGAAATACGTTGTCCAATGGTCATTATTTAACATTGCAAAGCGATGTACAATTCGAGCAAGGTAGTACCACAGCAACATCCGCCACTGCAAATGGAATGATGACAATCAAATGGGATATCTATACAGCTAGCACTAAGTACTCTTCTGAAAGTAAAACAATTTCATTCCAGTATAACGTTAAGAAGAATTAGTTCGTATCTTATTCAATCATTGGCGGCCTTTAACCTTTGGGCCGCCAATGATTGTTCATTTATAAAGAGTAGAATATATGTTTAAACGTAGTAGAACTATTTTTATAGTACTCCTTTCCAGGTTTTTAGTATCGACGTTATTTAACTACCTATTTTATCAAAAAGCTTTTAAAGCAGTATCTACACTGGATCAATCCGTTAATATCGTCATTAATAATGATCTCATAGATTAGAACGTGATTCATTCCATACCCTTCTTATTAAACCATGTCATTTCCGAGAAAAAGATATACCTTGGCGATGCAGCCTTTTTTCAAAGGACCTTAATCCATGTAAGTTTTAAGTACGAAGAATTAATACAACTCCATGGGAGTTTGCGAGGTTGGAAAGATATTAGCGACGTCAGCAAAAATCGGCTGTTTGGTATGTTACAAGACTATGCTGGTTATTTTGATAGGCTGTCCAATCAATCAACAATTGAAAATAAGCACTCAAGAAAACACGCGATATTATCAGAACCGGAAATTCAGATCATGCAGACTGTATCAGAAGAGATTGGTGAGTT